>JAJTDW010000040.1 GCA_021298175.1 Pseudomonadota bacterium | reverse complement strand
GTTATAGAAAATATCCTGCAATAAGTTTATCTTACTTAAATGCTTTATCCCTTTAGGATGATCATGTTTTACGTATTTATACTCTAGAAAATCTAATCGTATAATAAGCATTATGCCGCTTTAAAACTAACCACCTCATTAAAAGAATAATCTTGATCATTTGCTGCTAATAAATTGCTAAAATCATAGATTCCGTGTAAGTTAACATGTCTCCAGCTTAATATTGAAGCATTGGTAATGTTCTCCAATAAAGTTTGTCTGGTGGCGATATCTGATCGCATAATTATTTTTGTAAGTGCTATATAATTCCATAATATGATTATATTCTGAATAATGGTTTTACACATAGCCGATATTTCCTGATCTTCTCGATAGGCGGCAGTGATTTCTTCACCTACAAATGAAACAGCAGTAGCAAATTTGTTAGCTAACTCGCCTTTGTTTAGTTGCTTATCAATGGTTTGTCGCCAAGTAATATTATCGATATATTTTAGTACAAAGATAGATTTAATAATTCTACCAAATTCTTTTAGTGCTTCTTGGAGAGGATGTTGGTTAGCATAGGTACTTAATCTTTTTAATATTACTGACGCTCGGTGTTTTCTAAGCATAATGCTTGCAACCAGTCGTAATATATCGTCCCAGTTTCTTATTATTTTATCTTCCTTGACATAATATGCAGGTCTAACAGGATAATTATCATTAGCCAATTTAGATTTAATCTTATCAAAACTTACTAAATTTAGTGAAGTAACATCTTTTATACGAGGTGCAAATGTTACACCGATTAGATGTGATACGGCAAAAATCATCTCGGTATAGCCATGAGTATCTGTCGAGTGTAGGTCACTCTTAATGATTTCATTGTGCAGCAAACCGTCAATCACATAAGCTGCATCTCTTTCAGAACTGCTAAATACATCGGTGTAAAACAGAATTCCCCGTTCATCAATAAATCGATAGATATTAACACCTTTGCTATTACCGTGATATTTATATGAGTAGTTGGCATTCAATGATTCTACCGATACGCATTGTTTCTGACCGTCGCTTGATGTGTGCAATAAACTCTGCTCACGTTTAAATTTGCTTGGTAACCATAATTTTGTCATTATGTCTATTAAGGTTTGATTCACCATATACAAATTTTCTAATGAAAAATACCAATTAACAGCATTGGATAGAGTATTATAGTTAACTCCTATTGCAGTACTTGCAAGCTTATGTAAGCCTATGTTACTACCTAAAGCAAATATTCCGGCAAAAAATATTTCATTGTTTGGTTTTGCTTTTGCCCCCTTTATTTTATGGTGTTTAAAATTAGCGGTAAAATTAGACAAATCATTCATTTCAGCCATCATTTGTAAAATAGGTATATATTTTTCTTTACCGATAATCATTGAAATGGAGTCGTAGTCCGGTTTGTCGATAGCCGGTGTGTGTACAGAGTATGTTCCGTCCTTCTTAACAACGACATGTTTATTTTCTTTATTGATAATCCGTTGATTAACATCGATATATTGTTTATCTAAAGAGCCACGAAGTGTTGTTAGTAAACGATTAATATTCTCGGGTAAATCAAGATTTGGTATAATAGTATGTTTATTTTTTGTCCAATGATTTTCATCAATTAAATATTCATCGATTGATAAATAGCGATAAGAGTACAAAAGACTAATTTGACCTGCCTTGATTGCGCCCGCTACCTTACAAAAAAGAATAGCTTTATATAGCGACACATTAAATTCACCGTTTCTGTAAACTGCTTTATACTCATGATCTTCTAGGAATTTATCAGGAGCAGCGGCGGTAATATTCTTCTCCGACTGATAATAAATTAAGGCTGAATAAAGCGCATTATTATCCTTACAAACTTCAAACTGCAGATGTTTTATAATATCAGCAACACGATTTTGTAACTTTCTGGAAAGAGTAGACAAAATATCCAATTTATCACTTTGTGCCTTCTCATTATTAAGCTGCTCCTCTAGTTTCTTAGCATCTGATATAGCATGTTTTAAGTCTGTATTAGTATTTTCCAAAGGCACAACTTGACATAGTTTCTCGACTTTTTGATCATTAGTAAAAGCATTATCGTGTAGTATTTTTCTTACCAAATCAACCGTTGATTTGGTATTGTCAAAACCTAACAAAACAGAGTAGGTCAATTTATTTTTATCAGGAATTTTTTCTTTTACTACATTGTCTAGTTTCCTGTCAGCATTATTTAACTGCTGTTGCACATTTCTTAGTAACATATCAACAAGCGTATCCTGCCAAATTTTGTAATAATGGTCAATAAATGCAACAAGATACAAATACCTCTTATTTGGCTCTACAATATCGGTGATTTGTGTTACTTTTGCTTTAACGATCCACCCGGCATAATATTTGGTCGCATCTACTGATAAATCTAGTTTTTTTATCACGGACTGCAATTCCTGAAATAATTTCTTAATTATAAGAAAATTGTGTATCCCATGTCTAATTTGCCCAGGTCTTAATGACTGATTAATGCTTTTAAGTCGAGTAAGTAATGGACGTTGATAATATTCTCCTGTAGTACAAACAAGGTGATCAAGCGCTTCACGCTGTGTTGGTGTGATTATATCTACTATTGCTTGCAAAACTGATTTTTCAAAAATACCAAATTTTTCTGTGACAATTCTGGCTACCTTATCGTAGCTTGGTATCTCAATTCGTTTGTTACGCAATTCTTCTATCAACAAGTAGAATAATTTGCGTGGATGCATCTGTTGTGCAACTAAATTTTCTACCCTTTGTGCAAATAACGTCTCAGCACCAGTAAATTCTATATAACCACAAGTTTCAAGAATTAATAATCTGTGTTTTTGACGTGTTCTATCGATGTATCGTTTACTAAAATCTTTGGAGACACTAACACCGATAACTTTCTCAACAAATTTAATATCACCAGATTTAAATAGGCTTTGCGTGTAAAATTTACCGCCAGCTTTAAAATATCCATACTGCAATAACAAGCCAACTTTGTTATGATTCTCCTTAATGCCTTTTAGCAAGTTCATTACCGTCTCATCTACTTTGAAATAGTATTTCTGATCGTCTATTGATAATATTGGTGGATTATAAAATAATCTAATCTCGTAAGATGGCAGTATCTCTATCAAACGCATCAGTCAAATTCTCCTATTCGTTCCACAGCGTCACTAAGATCCGTAAAAGATGGATGACAATATAACTTAGTGGTATCTAATCGTTCGTGTCCTGCAAGTACCGCAACCTTTTCCAAATTAACTCCTGCATCCACCAAATTCTTACAAAAAGTGTGTCTGAGTTGATGCGGTGATATTATCTCAAGTTCATTGGAAAGATTCAATCTTTTTAACATAAGCTGAATACCACGAGGAGATAAAGTTCCACGTTGACCGATAAATATGAAGGAATCTTTACCGGCATAATCTTTATATCCCAGATCAAAAAACGACTGTCTTGCATCTTTATTTAATGGAACTTCACGATATTTAGAGCCTTTTCCAGCATTTACCAATAACTTGCCCTTACGATCACTCATTACAACGTGTATCCATTTGAGATTACATAATTCACTAACTCGCAATCCCGTGTTCATTAAAACCCTCACGATAGCAATATCCCTAACTTTACCACAACGCTCTACACAACGTAATAGCTGATTTTGCTCAATTCTACTCAACCACTTGGGTATCGGCTGTGATTGCTTAACAGTCTGTGGTAATGGGAAACGATACTTGATTTTTTTACTATCCCACCCCCATTCTAAAAAATATTTTAATGACAATAATCGGCGATTTATCGTTTGCGGTCTAAAATTGGAATCAATCAAATATTGTTTATATTGACGAGCATCAGTTGGAGTAATATGAAGCAAATCCATCTCCGTATTATTAATCTTTTCAAACCAAATAGCAAACTGAATCAGATCGCTGCGATAGCTTACCAATGTTGCAGGTGATTTATCTGTCAATTTTTGATAAATAATATATTGCTTAATTTGAGTAATTTTAGTCATAAATAATTATACGATTAGATTTTGATAGGATAACCTATTATAAATAATACAATTATACGATGACTTAAGGTCATTTGCAACGTATAATGCTTATTATACGATTAGATTTTCTAGAGTATAAATACGTAAAACATGATCATCCTAAAGGGATAAAGCATTTAAGTAAGATAAACTTATTGCAGGATATTTTCTATAAC
>JAJTDW010000039.1 GCA_021298175.1 Pseudomonadota bacterium | reverse complement strand
ATTCTTGGGATGGTGCACGTGATGGGGCATTACAGGCTTTAAGCTTTAATATACTCATTGAAGGGTTTACGGCTAATAGTGCTAAATTAGGTATAGTAAAGTATCTTAAAAGTGCTATTTTTAGGGAAACAAAACCCGTAGCAACTGTTGGTAAAAATTCTTTAGGTGTGACAAGGTTGGTAATTGATAATACCAGTATATTAGCTAATGATGCATCAGAGATTGGGGTGTTATCAGAACAATATTTATTAGAAGATCAAGCTTTATTAGATCATGGTTTTGATATACAGAGTGAGCTTGCTGATCTGGAAAATAAAGTTCGGCAGACAATTGAACGTAGTGAACTTGTCATGTGTATTATGCATTTGGGTGTACCAAAACAGTATTTTAGATTTTAGGAATACTTATTTTAATTTTATATGATTGGGCTTACATGAAATTTTTTAAACTACTAAAAATATTATTAGGGGTTTATTGGGTAATAGCTTATGGATTAGTAGTTGCAGACTCGCATACGATACTAGCTGATAATTTTGTTACAAACAACAAACCAGATCCAGAATTTGATAATTATTTATCACCAAATGGACCTGAAATTTCTATTGATGAGTTAGTATTAATACAACAAAAAAAGGAGAGATTAAAAAAAGGTGATACTTATACTTATGTAAGATGTTATTATGCTAAAGACTCGCGTAGTACTTTAAATATGGATACTACAAGTCCCGAATCTAGTTATGTTTGGGCTAAGCAAAAAGGGTCATATTATAAGCTAGCTGGGTATTGGTACAGTAGTGGTTTATTGGCATGGAAAAATATGTTTTATACAGATGTTAAGCTTTCAACTATTAGGCAGATTTGCAATGAAACGGTTAATCAGAATACTAATGCAAACTTTTCTTTTGATCAATATGCTGCAGATAATAGGTTTTCTTTTAATCATACAGTTTGGCAAAATGATGATTTTGAAAGCAACGATAATAGGATTAATAAGTTGATTTCATTTGGAGATAGTCTCTCAGATACTAATAATATGTATAATGCTTCCCAATGGAAACTTCCACACAATAGCTCATGGTTTCAAGGGCGGTTCAGTAATGGTCGTGTTTGGACAGAATATTTAGCTCAAGATTTAAACCTGCCTTTATATAATTGGGCAATTGGTGGTGCTGCTGGAGATACTAGGTACTTATTACTTTCTGGTTTAAAGCAAGAGGTTCAATCATGGGTAGAGTATATGGAGGTTGCTAAGAACTATAATCCAAATCAGAGTTTGTTTACTATATTAATAGGGGCTAATGACCTTGTTAACTATAATCGGAGTGTTAGTGATATTACTCAAGATCTTAGAAGTTCTTTGAATTTATTAGCAGGACACGGGGCACAAAATATACTATTATTAAACTTACCTGATGTATCTGTTGCCCCTGTTTTTTATATGGGTAAAACTATCCCAAATATCCAACAACAGGTTAAGCAATATAATAAAAATATTCTTGAGATAGTATCAGAGCTTCAGCAAAATTTTCCTCAAATAAATATCCAAGTTTTTGATACATATCAGATGTTTAATGATGCATTAGTGGATTATAGCAGTTACGGCATAACAAATATTTTTGATCCTTGTTTGGATATAAATAAGGATAGATCGTTAGATTATATTTTGAGTTATAATCCGCGGATTTCTTGTAAAAATGGAGGGGAGTTTATGTTTTGGGATGGAATGCATATCACTACAAAGATACATAGGATCTTAGCTAATAAGATTTTAGAAAGCATAGATGCTTCAAATTATTAATGCCAATTTGTGATGTATAGTGGTGGCTGCTAATTCAGCACCCACCACTATGTAATCAATAATGCACTATATTTTGAATCATACCCTATAATCAGAATATATTAATTACAAGTGGTTTCTGCTGATAAAAACATTTAATGTTTTTATAATTATGGTAAATACTAATAAATCTAAATTTCTTATTATATTACCTCAAGATGGCATGTTATAATCTTTACTACTAAAAATTTTTCTGATTGATTTAAATAGTTAGGAGCCCAATTATGAAACTAATCACTGTTAATGATGTAGAACAAATGGTTAAAATTCGTGGGTTTAATAATTTTATGTTAGACTTGGTAAAATACCTAAAAGATGACTTTAGTCATTGGGATGAGTTTGACAAATCTCCACGCCACGCGATTCACTTTGAAGATGGTGTAATTGAGCTAATGCCAATAGCAAATAAGCGCAATTACACATTTAAATATGTCAATGGGCACCCACAAAATCCATTTTCTGGAAAACAAACAGTTGTAGCAACTGGGCAACTTTCTAGTGCTGTTAATGGTTATCCATTAATGTTTTCTGAAATGACTACGTTAACGGCATTTCGTACTGCAGCAACAACAATTATTGCTACTGATTTATTATCTAAAAAAAATAGTTCTATTTTATCTATTCTTGGTACTGGAGCCCAAAGTGAGTTCCAGGTACTTGCGCATACCTTAGTTAGGAATATCAAATCTGTTCGTTATTATGATGTAGATACTAATGCTATGGAAAAATTTGCATATAATTTGAGAAATAGTGGGCTTGATTTAATTGCTTGCAAGAATGCAGAAGAAGCTGTAATAGGTGGTGATATTATTGTTGTTTGCACAGCATGTAAGGGGCATTATAATGTAGTGTTAAATAAATGGTTAAGTCCAGGGATGCATATTAATGGTTTAGGTGGTGATTGCCCAGGAAAAACTGAGCTAGAACTGGATATTTTATTTAATAGTAAAATAGTAGTTGAGTATCTACCACAATCATTAATTGAGGGCGAAATTCAGCGGTTAACCAAAGAACAGGCAGATAAATTAGTTTATGGTGAACTCTGGGAACTTATTACGAATAAAAAACCTGGACGTAGTAATGATAATGAAATAACTGTCTTTGATTCGGTAGGTTTTGCTATTGAGGATTATTCAGTATTACGTTTAGTATATGAGCTTGCACAAAAATATAATTTAGGACAAGAAATGGAATTTATTCCTCCAATTAAAGATCCAAAGAACTTAATTTCGGTCTTAGGTGGAGATTTTATTGAGGTGGATTCGTTATGCATAGAAAAATTAGCTTAATTGGTGCATCCATAGATGCTTGTGCTGGAACAGTTGGGTCAGCAGATACCCCAGATACGATAAAAAATACTACAGTTCGTAATTTGGATTTGTCTTTTAAAGAAATTTTTTATTATAAATCTACCCGACATGATATTCCTAAATTACAAGAATATTTTACACAAATTGCGGATTTTACAAAATTAACCCTTCAGCAACTAGAGCTGCCAATTGTAATAGGTGGGGATCATTCTTGTGCTATTGGTACGTGGAGTGGGGCAGCAGATTATTTACGGCTTAAGTCAGAAAGTTTAGGCATAATTTGGTTTGATGCACACATGGATAGCCACACTCCACAAAGTAGCCTAAGTGGTAATATTCATGGAATGCCAATTGCTACTCTTTTGGGGTATGGCTATAATGAGTTAATTAATATTTTAAATAATAATCCTAAAATAAAACCTGAGCATATCATATTAATTGGTATTCGTTCATTTGAGGAAGCAGAAAAAAATCTTCTGGATCAATTAGGGGTAAAGATATATTATAATTATGATGTAAATAAGTATGGAATCGACCATGTATTTAAGGAAGCATTTAATACATTAGATCAATTAGTTGACAATATTGGTCTAAGTATTGATCTTGATGGATTTGATCCTAAAGATGCTCCAGGCGTAGGTACAAAAGAAGCAGATGGGATTGACTTTAATGATTTTCTCGTAAGCTTGAACGATATTGATACCCAAAAAGTCATTGTTGTGGAAATTACAGAAGGAAATGCTCATTTTGACCCTAGTGGCAAAACTATGCGCTGTATTACAGATATAATAAATAAAATCAAATTATTGGAGTGCAATCTTGATGCTTTTTAAGGTGTAATATCTTCCCAATATCTTAGAATATTTAATTGATCTTGTTGCAAATGTCCATAGAGGATGCCATTTGTAAATGTTTCTTCTGGGTCAATGGGATTATTGTGATCCATTAAGTCTAGCATAAATCTAGTCCCATAAAATTTAGTGTATTTGTCCAAGACGCTTTTATTATTTTTTAAGAAAAAACTTACCACCGAAGCCCTTACTTGAGGATCTTGATCATATAGGGCCAGTCGCATTCCGGATTGTTCCTCAAAACTAATTATATCATTAAATGCATATTTATATGATATACCAGAAAGCTTGCCAACATTATTTTTTAAAAACCCATCACTTTTAAGATACTTTACTATACCTAATTTAGCACTATTAGCCGTAAACCCTTCAATGAGTATATTAAAGCTTAAAGCCTGTAATGCCCCATCACGTGCACCATCCCAAGAAT
>JAJTDW010000038.1 GCA_021298175.1 Pseudomonadota bacterium | reverse complement strand
CACTTTTAAGATACTTTACTATACCTAATTTAGCACTATTAGCCGTAAACCCTTCAATGAGTATATTAAAGCTTAAAGCCTGTAATGCCCCATCACGTGCACCATCCCAAGAATTAGTATACGCCCCATTAGTCATTGCGCTGCTAGTCATATTAACTAACCCCCTCAATAATGCACCTGTGGTAATTACTGGATTTGCAGCAGATGATCCTGCAATAGTGGCATCCCCGCTTGCAGCGGCAACATTGGTAACAGATATAGCATCGCCTGCTACCTCAGTTGCAACAACCGCCTCAGTAGCAGCCTCACCAGCTGCAGCTGCTGAAGCAATTGCAGCATCTGCAGTTGCAGCAGCTGCTGCCGAAGTACCAAAGGAAGCTATTGATGCAACCGCTCCCCCTATTCCTATTAATACACCTGCAATACCAATTCCCCAGCGAGCCTCTTCAGATAAATGACCACTAGGATCAATATTATTAATTGGATCCCCATTACCAAAGCTATAGGGATTATTCGTATCTACTGTATCTGCATTCATAAAATGCATGAGCTTAGGATTATAAAAGCGTGCTCTTAAATATACCAAATTTGTGTCCGTATCAGTATACTCCTGGTTCCATAAAAAACTCTGGGCTGCATCAGTTGGAGATTTGCTAGATGTTTCACCGTAGCTTAAATATTTATAATCATTAATTAAGTTATTATCTTTATCTATTAAGCCTACTGTTGAATTGGCAACTTGTAAGTAATAAGTTGGATTATTGCCGCGATAGCTTGCAATTGGTGAACCTGATGAAGATAATAACAGATTATCTTGATTTGCTATCTTCTTACTGTCATTGCTTTGGATTGCATCAACATGACCATTATCATAATAAAATAAAAGATCATTTGCCAAACTTGATTTATTTTTAAGCATCCCATTAGAATAATAAGTATACTTAACTTCACCTTGTTTACTTATAACCTTTACTAATTGATTTAGAGCATTATAGCTATATTGATTACCATCATTATCATTTAGCATATTACCACTTTTGTCGTATGCTATAGCAGATCCATTAACTGCAGTTAATTGATCAATTCCATTATAGGTATAATTTTGGCTTACCCCATCTTTAGTATAATTGATTACATTCTTATTATTATCATATTTATAACTTTCATTGACTATCCTTGTTCCTGAAGATTCAAAATAAGCATATTGAGCCTCAGATAGTTCAGATAATGAGTCATAACTAAATGTCTTAAGTGCATTTAAGGTGCTATCAGGTAGGTTACTTTTTAGAGCTAATTGTGATAGTTTTTGTAACCAATCATATTGGTAGCTGATACTAATTAAATTGCCTCCTTGTACAATTTCATCACTTGATAGTTTATCCCAATCATTATAGCTATATTTATGGCTAATTACAACCCCACCATTATTTACTAATGACATTCCATTAAGCATGCCATACTTACCATTAATTAATTGTCCATTAGCATAGCTATATTGCAAATTGCTTTGTAACATATTAATAGATGTCACCCTACCAGTATTATCATATCCATAATTAGTCGCTATATTAAATACATTATTTTTACTTACTAGTAAATCTTTACTATCATAACTATAGCGTATATTTTTGCCATCTGGATATTGAACACTAGTTAAGAGTCCAGTATTGGTATAGGTGTATTTTATTATATTACCTGCATCAGAGATACCAACTAAATTGCCAGCTTCATCATAACTCTTATTAACTGTTACTCCGCCTCTAGAATAGCTAGTCTGATTGCCATCAGCATCATAAGTGTAACTAGTAGTTGTTCCATCATATTCTTTTACTCCAATTAGCTCTCCATCACTGTTATAGGACATGCTTTTGTTTTGTTTCAAATTATTATTTACTCTAGTTAGTTGCCCAATAGCATTATAGACTTGACTATCTGAATTATGTAAACCCTTGCCAGAAGTTATTGTAGTTATACTAAGCATCTTACCTAATAAATCAATATCCGTTGAGATTGCTTCAGTTATGCCATCATAATTTATCTTACTACTATGAATTAACTTACCCTCTGGATTATAAGTATAATTATTAGTATACGCTTTCTCACCATTTACAGTACTAATTTCCCGAACCTTATTACCAAAAGCATCATAACTAGATGAGCTAATGGCTGTTGATTTACCCGCTGAATACATTATGTTAGATACTACATTGCCAGCACCATCAGTAATTTTATCATTCAATGGTTGAGAATTTAACAATATCTGGGTTTTAAGCTGTTGATCATTATATACTATAGTTTTTATATTATTAAGGGCATCAGTTTGCATAATAACCCTACCAAACTCATCATAAGCATATTTAAGAGTATTGCCTAGCTTGTCAGTTTTGCCAGATACTCCACCTATCATATTATAAGTGTCCGCCTCAACTAACCTTGAGCCACTCCCAGAGCCACCATTATCTGTTACTTTAGATACTCTACCCAAACTATCATAATCAATAATAAGCTTATAACCTAGAGGGTTAGTCTTGATTACTGAATTAGACCCATCTGATGCTGCCACATGATAAAGACTCGTAACTTTATGCCCCATAGGGCTAGTCATGCTAAGCTCCCTACCAATAGCATCATAAGCATAAGTTATACTTTTACCACTTGGGCTAATTTCTTTTAATACTTTAGACCCACTGAGTGTAGTGCTAGTTTGAGTAGTGTGTTTATTCCCTGAACCATCAGTTTTAACTGTAGTTAAGATTCCATCAGAATAACTATATTGATATGCCATATTACTGCTATTGACCCCATGATGAGAGCCCCCAGCCCATGAAATAGTATCGTTAGTCATACGCCCTAAATCATCATAAGTAAATTGGTGTTGCTTCCATCCCGAACCATTATGGTATAAAGTACTACTAGATATGGTTTTATTATTACCTAAAGTATTTTTAACTTTAATGGTAGAACCATTAGTATTATCTGTAGTAATAGTCTCTTGTGGCAAATAAAACACCTCTGGGAAATAACTAATTACTTTACTTGATTTTATGCCCCCTAAAATATTGGCATCAGAACTAGTTAACAAATTGTACTCGTTGTACTTATTTTGTGTAACCGATATAGTGGTGCTTAGACTTTTATCTGTAATTTTTATTGGCTGGCTATAGGAGGCACTTCGTAGAGTTTTATCTGGAGAAATATCATAGTCATATATTACTTCTTTTTGTACTGCTCCAGAAGAATTTAAATCATCTTTTTTAGTTGGTAAATGTAGATAATTATAATATACTTGACTAACTTGTTTTGGAGAATTACTATCGCCTGATTTGGTAATCAATACATCATAAATAAAAGACCCATTACCGCTATCCATCAAACTATCATGATTGCCTCCCATGCAGTATTTTGCACTGCCTAGACTATACCCAGTGTAGTTAGCACTACCAGTGCTTGTGCCATAGCTGTAAGAAGTTTCATTTAATATGCCTCCACCCGTATGTATTAACTTAGATACAGCTAAGAGTATATTATCTGCATTGCCACAACTAATAACAGGCAGTTGATTGTAATTAATATTAGTAATTAACCCTGATGGGTAGCTAATCTTATTCAAAACTAGTTTATTTGCTATTGCAGTGTATCCATATTGTGTCTTATAACCCATTGCATCACTAGCTGATAAAACCCCATTGTTGCTATATTCAAAGCTAGATACATTACGCCCAGCACTTACTACTGATACCTTATTGGGTGAATAATTAAATTTATAACTCTGCCCATAGCTATCCTCAATATGATCTAAATATAAACTGTATAAATCCCCATAACCATTGTAGTGATAGCTGATACAGCTACCAAAACGATTATCTTTAGCAATTAATTTCCCACTAAGATCAAAATATTGATGAGAACCGTCAGCATCATTATAAATATAATGATAAGATAGCTTATCATTATTACATTTTAAGCTTACATCTGGAAGCACTTCAGTAAACTTAATCGCATGATTATTAATGTATTTTAAGCCTGAAGCATATCCTGAACTATCCTCCCAATCCTTATCTATAATATATGAACTGCCATCAATATTAACCGAAGTATTATTCATTACATAAGACATTTGATAACTCCACCCTTGAGGTAAGTGTAGAATGCCTTTTTGGGTAGATGTGCTGGAATAAATCAATTTGAAATTAAGATCAATATCCTTATTAACTCCAGGAACATTAATCAAACTCTTTGCTACATTTAGGCTGCCAGTTTGACCATTTACATCCTCTCCTGTAAATAAAGAGCTATTATATGCTTGTGAACCTTGATAAGTTCCTTGATCTTCTTTTAATTGTGCGTTGAGCTTATTATTTTTACTTAAACTTGGGCTAAAGCCAATTTGACTTGCATCTGTATTGCAGCTAGAAAGTAGCACTACAGCTTGAGTTAGTAGAATGGTGCATAGTACTGATTGCGTGGTAACTCTTCTCATT
>JAJTDW010000012.1 GCA_021298175.1 Pseudomonadota bacterium | reverse complement strand
GGGTTATCATTGTATATCTGATACCACTGCACTAGTTTTTCTAAAGTATAATCTAAGTTCCATTTGGGATTCCAGCCTAATTGTGCTTTTGCTTTACTGCAATCAAGCTTTAAGTAGTTGGCCTCATGCAAACTAGAGTTGTTTTCTAATTTCCACGGTACATTACACAATGTGCTTAATTTATTTACAATATATTCAACATCTTTTGCTGACTCATCATTAGGTCCGAAGTTCCATCCTGCTGCATATTCGGGCTTTTCTTGGTATAGCTTTTCAGCTAATAATAAATATCCAGATAATGGTTCTAAAACATGTTGCCATGGTCTTATAGCATGTGGATTTCGAATAATAACTTCTTGTTTTTTCATTAAAGAGCGCATAATATCAGGAATTAAACGATCTTCAGCCCAATCACCACCACCAATAACATTACCTGCACGAGCACTGGCAATTAAAGTATTGTGAGAAGAGCCATACGCCTCACTATTAAAATAACTATTACGATAGCAGCTAGTTACTAGTTCTGCACAGCCTTTACTGTTACTATATGGGTCATAACCACCCATCGGTTCATTTTCTCTATATCCCCATTCCCACTCTTTATTGTCATAGCATTTATCACTAGTTACATTAATAACCACTTTTACTTTACCATTAAGGCGGATTGCTTCTAATACATTTACTAACCCCAAGACATTAGTATGGTATGTTTCTATAGGGTTACTATAGGAGTATCTAACTAAAGGCTGTGCTGCTAAATGAAAAACAATTTCTGGTTGTATCTTATTTAAATACTTACTAAACTTGTCATAGTTACGAATATCACCAACCTGAAAGCTTATCTTACCTTGTATCTTTAATACTTCAAACATGCTAGGTGATGTAGGAGCATCTAGGGAGTATCCATAAACTATAGCACCCATAGATTCTAACCAAATACTTAACCAAGACCCTTTAAAACCACTACATCCAGTAACAAGTACTTTCTTATTTTTCCAAAAACTAGTGGTTATCATTTCCATACTTTCCATGGTGCTTTATTAGTATGCCATAATTCTTCTAAATGTTGTTTATCGCGCAGTGTATCCATTGGCTGCCAAAACCCACTATGCTCAAAAGCAAGTAATTGCTCATCATGAGCTAAGGTTTTTAATGGTTCTTGTTCCCATGTAGAAGATTCATCGCTAATAAGGTCTAATACCTTAGGAGACAAAACAAAGAAGCCACCATTAATTTTAGCACCATCGCCTTGTGGTTTTTCTTTAAAGCTCATTATGCTATTATTAGAGTTGTTTATATCTAACGCTCCAAATCTTCCAGGAGGAGATACTGCTGTGAGTGTTGCTAACTTCCCATGAGATTTATGGTATTTAATTAATTGATCTACATTGACATCGCTTACACCATCACCGTAGGTAAGGCAAAAAGCATCATCATTTTTTATATAATCTTTTACATAGAGTAATCTACCTCCAGTCATAGAGCGCTCACCACTATCTACTAGAGTTACTTTCCATGGTTCAGAATAGTTATTGTGAACTTGCATACTATTATTTGACATATCAAAAGTTACATCTGAAGTATGCAGGAAGTAATTAGCAAAATATTCTTTTATTATATAGCCTTTATATCCTAAACATATAATAAAATCATTTACGCCATAGTGGGAATATAATTTCATAATATGCCATAAAATAGGCTTACCACCAATTTCAACCATAGGCTTTGGTCTAACAGAGGTTTCTTCTGCTAAACGCGTACCCAAACCACCTGCTAATATTACGCACTTCATTCTCGGCCCCTCTTTGTAACTTTAATTATAAGTAGGTTATTGTACTATATTTCAAAAATAAGTTCTAATTTAACATTATCTATAAGTAGGTTATTGTACTATATTTCAAAAATAAGTTCTAATTTAACATTATCTATAAGTAGGTTATTGTACTATATTTCAAAAATAAGTTCTAATTTAAATTATCTACCACATAATTAGCTTTTTCAATTTTTTGGGACAAATCGTTAAGTGGGATAGTCCATACTAGCTTATTATTGCCTTGCATTTTACAGGTTTTTAACTTTTGCATTAATAATATAATTTTTATGGGTTCAAGAGGCGGCTTATCGATAAAGGTAACAGTTATAGCTTTACTTGTTACATCTAGTTTTTTTATGCCTAATTTTATGGCTTTTACACGGATATAATGGCTGTTAATTAAGCTTTTTACCGCCTCAGGAGGTAAGCCGTTTTGATCAATAATCTCTTGATAAACTAAATCCACATCTTCTATTGTTTCGGCTTTTGCCAAACGCTTATAATACATTAAGCGTGAATGTACACTATTGCAATAATCATCTGGTAATATACTAGTAGTATTTAGATCTACCTCACATGTTGATTCTGGTTCAAAGCTTTTATCAATAGTTAATCCTCTTTTAAGCTTAGAAATAGCTTTTTTAAGCATTTCAGTATATAACGACAAACCAACTTCTTTGATATCACCAGATTGGTTATCTCCTAAAATTTCCCCAGCTCCACGAATCTCTAAATCATGTAAAGCTAGGTTAAATCCTGATCCAAGTTCACTGGTCATTTTTATTGCTTCTAAGCGTTTTTCTGCATCTTTAGTTACATTCTCAGGGACAATAAGATAACAATATGCCTGATGATGTGATCTACCAACACGACCACGTAGTTGATGCAATTGTGCAAGTCCTAGCTTATCTGCACGGTAAATTAAGATGGTATTAGCATTTGCAATATCAATTCCAGTTTCAATAATTGTTGAGCAAAGTAGGATATTATAACGTTGATGAATAAAATCGCGAATGGTTAATTCTAATTGATGTTCATTCATTTGCCCGTGAGCAATAGCAATTTGTAGTTCAGGCATTAAATCAGTTAATTGATTATACATGGTGTTAATATTGGCAACATCATTATATAAAAAAAATATTTGTCCCCCACGGCGTATTTCACGAGATATGGCTTCGCTTATGATTTGCTTATCTTCGTTGCAAATAATAGTATTTACTGCAAGGCGTCTTTGTGGAGGGGTTGCAATAATTGAAAAATCACGAATTCCCTCTAATGCCATAGATAGGGTACGCGGAATTGGTGTTGCCGTCATAGCTAAAGTATCTACATTGGTTCTTAATTGTTTTAGCTTTTCTTTTTGCTTTACTCCAAAGCGATGCTCTTCATCAATAATAATTAAACCAAGATTAGCAAAGCGTATATCATCTTGAATTAAACGATGAGTACCAATTAAAATATCAACTTGCCCATTTTTTACTAATTCCAAAGTGTCTTGAATTTCACGCTTGGTTCTAAATCTAGAGACTTCAGCAATCTTAATGGGAAATCCTGCAAAGCGATTAACAAAGTTTTGATAATGCTGTTCAGTTAATAATGTAGTAGGGGTAAGTAGCGCTACTTGTCTACCATTCATTGCACAAATAAATGCAGCACGGATTGCTACTTCTGTTTTACCAAAACCCACATCACCACAGATTAATCTATCCATGGGTTTATGATTTTGCATGTCATCAATTATAGATTTAAAGCTAGTTTCTTGATCAATAGTAGGCTCATAGCCAAACTGATTGGCAAATTCAGTATATTCTTCTGGTAAGCTAAACTTGTGACCTTGCTGCATCTCCCGTTTGGCATATAGTTCCAATAGTTCTGCCGCTATATCATTAATCCGTTTTTCGGTTTTAGATTTTATCTTTTCCCAGGCATTAGATCCTAATTTATTTGGTTCTATATTAGCATTTTCAATTTTGGAGTAACGACTAATTAAATGCAGGTTATTGATTGGAACAAATAGCTTCGCTTCATTTTGGTATTCTAAGGATAACATTTCATAGTCAATATCCGCTATGGTTTGGGTGGTTAAGCCAAGGTATCTGCCAATACCATGATTAATATGTACTACAAAATCTCCTACTTGGATTTCTGCTAAATCTCGAATAATTGCTTGATTATCAAATTGTGGGGTAATACTGCTGCTACGCTTGCGTCTTACATAGGTTTTTGAAATATTGGCTTGCCGAGTTTTATATAAATCTTGTTCCGTTATAAATGCAATATTATTACAGATGAAACCATTATATAAGGTTGCATTAATTAGCATTAGCTTATTAAGTTTAGGTTTGTTATTTTTAATTTCTGCGATTTGATTTTGTTTAGTAGTGGGTATTTGATAATTTGCAAGTGTTTGTTGCATAATTTCTAAGCGCCCAAGGCTTTCTACTATTAAACATACTTGCCCATTAAAAGAATGTATAAACTCTTTAAATTTAGTAAAGGGGTTATCTAATTTATTCTCTACATCTATATCAGGTAATGTAGTAATGTTACTATCTAAGCTACCCGTTTGAGCTAATTCATAATTTTTGAATTGATTAAGCTTGGCAAAAACTTTTTCTGTGGGGATAAATACATCAACAGGTTTAAGGCAAGGGTATTGATAACTATATAAAGCATAGCGTCGGTTAATTTCTTGCCAATTAGTATTGAGATTATCAAGCATGTTGTCATAGAAAACTATTTGCCAAGTATCATCTAAATAATCTAGCAAACTAACCGTATGATTAAAGAACAACGGTAGATAAAATTCACTACCAGCAGGAAGCATGCCATGTTTTATTTCTTTAACAAATCCAGCATTGCTTGGTTCAGGGAAACGTTTTGCAAAATTATTAGCAAATATTTGTAGATTATCTTTATCTATGGGGTATTCACGTGCGGGAATTAATTCAATTTCTTCTAGAGTATTTAGTACTTGATTGCTATATTTATCAATAATTTTTAGTGATTCAATCTCATCATCAAAAAGCTCAATACGGATTAAATCTTTATATCCCATAGGGATTATATCGATAATTCCTCCTCGCACTGCAAACTCTCCTGCTTCAAATACCTTATCTACTAATGAGTAATCGCTACTCACCAACCGAGAGCGCAATTCAGTAATAGATAGCTTATCCAAATTTTTAAGCAAGAGTACACGAGCATTTAGGTATTCAGGAGGGCATAATAGTGTTTGTAATGTATTAATCTGTACAATTACAATATCTAATTGTTTTAAATTAATTTGCCACAGCACTCTTAATCTATCAGCAATTAGTTCACGTTGTGGAGCAACTTTTTCATAGGGTAGTACTTCAGTATCAGGGAAAACAGCAACTTTTTTATTTGGAGCAAATAATGTTAATTCATCAAAAATACGATTAGCATTATAGGCATCACTGGCAATAATCATTAATGGCTGTTTTTGTTGTTGTGTTGCAATAAATAAGGTATCACTACTGGGTAAATGACGAGCGAGCTTTTGCTTTTTGTGATGATTATCAGGTTTAAGTTTATATATATCGGAAAACATGGGGATCATTTCTATTTTTTATCTATATAAATATATTTATGAGTTCTGTTATATAAATATATTTATGAGTTCTGTTGAATAAAGGATATAGTTTTATTCCAAGCTTTTTCGAGGTCTTTGCCTAAGCTATGATCATCATCTGTAGAGATTAATTGCGCATTAGGATTTGATTTGATATATTCTTGGCTTAGTGCTATAGGAACTACATCATCATGTATACCATGAAAAATCAATGCAGACAGCTGGCGCTTAAAGTCCGCATCTTCATGTTTAAATAAATCAAGATAAAATTCATGGTGTAAAGGGGTATCTTTTTTATATCCATAATGAAAGATATCCGCATAGCCAGAATCTTTCCAATTATCTAGTTGTTCTTTAGTAATACGGATGCGCCATAGTTGTGACATTTGAAATGCAGGAGCTAAGAGAATAATCTTTTTAATATTTAAGTTGTGTTCAGCTAAAATTGTAGAGATTAAGCCACCCATGCTAGAACCAATTAGAATAATAGGTTTAGTACATTTTTGTATAATTTCTTCAACCTGATTTAATTGTCGAGTAAGAGTTAGTTTACTAAAGTCATTATTATTTAAATCTGGTATATATAACAAAATCCCAAGCTCAGAAAATTTCTGCATAAAAAACTGAGCTTTGCCAGACTCTGGATGAGATGCAAAACCATGTAAATAAATATAGTCATAATCAGATAATAAACTCATACTCTTAACCTCAATTAAATAATACAGTATTATAGCATTTTCGGATCTTCGATTTTTAATTGCGAATCAATCAGGTTAATCTTTATTTTGCTAGTATCACCACTTCGCTCTAATTTAAATTTATCTTGATAAACTAATGTTTTTGTTATTTTATTTTCATCATTTTCATCAGATATTATTAATGGGCTACTTGTGGTTACCATTAGTATATTATCTTTTGTTATATGGAATATGTGCTTTCGAAAATAATCTTGAGATACTGAGTTATCAGGTAAAAATCCTGCACCTAGAGCTGCATATTGGTGTAAGTATATTCCTTGGAATCCTACAAACATTGTAAGCAAGTCTTTATCTTCTGTTTTCACACCACTTGCTTTAAATATGTTATATGAAGTAGTGATTTTTTGTTTGTCATCTTCATTAAATGCATCTAATCTGCCAATATCTTTTCTTAAATCTGTTATTAGATTATCATCCTCTAGATTTATTGGTTTATTAAATTCCTCATAAATATCTTTTAGCGTAAGAGGTTGTGATATTTCTACAGCAGGTAAGCTCGTGTTAATTTTAGAGGTGCTTTTAGTTGCAAACAAGAAATTTTTAAGTTTTTTAAACAGAACTTTTAGCCTACTTAATGGGCTTAGTTGCTTAATTTGTTTTGGAGGCATAACGTTTAAATCGTTTTGACTATTAGTTGAGTCTATAATTGTAGTCTCTGTTGAGAATGTTGCTACAGGGTTAACTACAACAGTGGTTTTATAGTTTTGAGGGTTGGGTCTTAGTTGCTTAACTCTAGATGTGTCATGATTAAACAGGGAACTACTATCCCCATTAATTGAAATTAGTGTTTTAGCTATTGTGCTATGTTTCCTTGGATTAGCTTTTGAAAGAGTTTGAAGTGCGTCTATTGCTATCATTTTTTATTTCCGTAATGTAAATTAAATATTTAAATTAAATATTTATGGAGGTTATTAGGGCTTATTTTTATTTACATATATTGGGATACGTGGCATTATTTAAGTATACTAGGTATTATACCACAAAATATAATACTTCTTCAATGACTTATTTATAATTTTTTGTATTTCGTGTCTGACCTTAGAGTTTGGTTTAGCATATACTATTCTTGTTACACTCAGAGCATATCAAATTGTATGTGGTTTGTCGCATTTGCCATGCTGAATTTCACACTCGTGTGTTAGTTCAGCATGAGCATCTGAGTAGTAACCTATTCAAAGTACAGAATTCAAAAACGATGAGTATAGATGGATTATGCTATTAATTGTTTAAATTCATCCTCGCTAATGACTTTAACATTTAGAGCATTTGCCTTATCTAATTTACTTCCAGAATCAGCTCCTGCAACTACGTAATCAGTTTTTTTTGATACGCTACTAGTTACTTTACCCCCAAGATTTTCAATTAAAGTTTTAGCTTCTTCACGAGAGTAATTAGTAAGTGTTCCAGTTAAAACAAAGGTTTTTCCTGTAACTAATGGGTTAAAAATACTTGTAGATGTGTTAATAGGGTAGGTTATTCCAAGATTAAGTAATTGATTAATTATATCTTGATTATGCTCTTCACTAAAAAAATCATTGATTGAGATTGCTACAACCTCTCCAATATCATTAATTTGTTGTAATTCTACTAATCCAGCATGCATTAAATTTTCTAGGGTGCCAAAAGTTTTAGCTAGACTTTTAGCTGTAGCCTCTCCAACATTTCTGATTCCTAAGGCATAAATAAGTTTATTTAATGTAGTGCTTTTGCTATTATTGATCGCATTAATTAGATTGTTGGCTTTCTTTTTACCAAATCTTTCAAGATCAATTAATTGCTCTATAGTTAGTTTATAAATATCAACAATAGTATTAATTAGTTTATTTTCTACAAGTTGCTCAACTATTTGTTCTCCTAAACCATCAATATTTATGGCTAATTTACTAGCAAAATGGGTAATCGCTTGCTTTTTTTGTGCAGAACAATATAAGCCCCCACTGCAACGAATAATTGCTTCATCTTCGGCTTTTACTAAATGTGAGCCACATACAGGGCAATTTTCAGGCATAACAAATTTTATAGCATTAGTTGAACGTTTTTCAATAATCACATTTACAATTTCAGGGATTACATCTCCAGCACGTCTGACAAAAACAAAGTCTCCAATATGAATATCCTTACGCAATATCTCATCTTGATTATGTAGAGTGGCATTAGATACAACCACTCCACCAACTGTTACTGGTTTTATCCGTGCAACAGGAGTAAGTGCGCCAGTTCTACCAACTTGGATTTGAATATCAATAATTTGAGATTCCCGCATTTGTGCCGGAAATTTATGTGCAATAGCAAATCTTGGAGCTCGTAAGACAAATCCTAGTTTTTCTTGAGCAGCAATATTATTAACTTTGTATACTACTCCATCAATGCCAAAGGGAATGTTATTGCGCTTTGCTAATATATCCTCATAGAAGCTAATTAGTTCTTGTGAATCTTTACATTCTTTAGGTAAATCACCAATATCAAATCCAATTTTTTTTAAATATAGGAGCTGTTCATAAAATGTTGTAAATTTAGTATCTGTAACTATTTGAGTAATAGCATAAGCAAAAAAATATAATGGGCGAGTAGCTGTAATATTACTATCTAACTGACGAATACTACCTGCTGCTGCATTCCTAGGGTTCGCAAAGATTTTTAGCCCTAATCTATCTTGGTTTATGTTAAGGTTAGCAAAATCTTCAGTTTTAATTAATATCTCTCCCCGAACTTCTAATAGTTCGGGTAGTGGGGTTATGTGTATAACTTTAGGAATATTAGAAATGGTTTTGATATTTAAAGTTACATCCTCACCAATAAAACCATCACCTCGTGTAATTCCTTGATGTAATATTCCTTTAATATAAATCAAGCTAATAGCTACACCGTCATATTTAGGAGTTGCCACATATGATGCAGTAGCTTCTAAAGTATCATTTACTCGTTTGTCAAATTGTATTAGCTCTTGATGACGAACTGTTTGAGTAGTTTCTTCCATATCAGAAAATATATTATTTAATGAAAGCATAGGTATAAAATGGGTTGCTTGAGTAAACTCTTTCAATGGTTGAAAGCCAACTTTTTGGGTTGGCGATTGGGGATTTTTATATTGTGGAAATCTAGTTTCTAAATCTATTAATTTTTTAAATAAGTGGTCATATTCTTCATCAGAAATAAGAGATTCATCTTTGCTGTGATAAGAATAATTATACTTAGTTAAATCAGCAATTAATTTATCAATTTCTTTTTTAATTTCTAGCATTTCTTATTCTTTCGGCATGGTATTTTATGTGTATTGCAATTGCGCAGGTAAGTAGTTATGAGTTATTTTTTAATTGAGGAAACAATATAACATCCTTAATTGAAGGGGCATTAGCTAATAACATAACTAATCGATCAATTCCAATTCCACAACCCCCAGTATGAGGCATTCCATATTCTAATGCACGAATATAATCAGCATCATAATGCATGGCTTCTTCATCACCAGAATCTTTTTGCTCTACTTGCTTTTTAAAACGCAATGCTTGCTCTTCAGGGTCATTTAATTCTGAATATCCATTAGCAAGTTCTCTACCTACAATAAATAGCTCAAATCGTTCCGTAATTGCTGGATTAGTATCTGATTGACGTGCTAATGGAGAAATATCAGTAGGGTAGTCAATAATATAAGTTGGTTGCCATAGTTTACTTTCTGTAGTCTCTTCAAAAAGTATTAACTGTAACATGCCTAAACTCTTATTATTATGATTCAATTTAGTTAGAGTGGTTAATTCAGAACGTAAGAACTCAATATTATTTAAGTCAGCCATATTATAATTTGGATTATATTTAGCAATTGATTCTACGATATTAAGCTTATCAAAAGGTTTTTCTAGATCAATTTCTTTATCTAAATAGTTGAATTTTAAAGTTCCAGTAGCGATAAGTGCAGCATTACGGATAATCTCTTCAGTAATTTCCATCATGCGGCTATAGTTAGCATAGCTTTCATAAAATTCAAGCATAGTAAACTCTGGATTGTGCCTTGTTGAAATACCTTCATTTCTAAAGTTACGATTAATTTCAAAAACTCGATTAAGCCCACCAACAATCAAACGCTTTAAGTATAACTCGGGAGCAACTCGTAAAAATAATGCCATGTCTAGTGCATTATGATGAGTAACAAATGGTTTAGCTGTTGCCCCACCAGGGATAGGATGCATCATTGGGGTTTCTACTTCTAGGTAGTTTTCTTTTACTAAAGTATCACGAATAGATTTAATAATTTTAGAGCGCTTAATAAATAATTCTCTAGTTTCATTATTCATAATTAAATCTAGGTAACGCTGCCGATAGCATTGTTCTTGGTCAGTTAAGCCGTGAAATTTTTCTGGTAATGGGCGTAAGCTTTTACTAACTAATTCTATTTCTGAAGCATCTATAGTTAGCTCATTGGTTTTAGTTTTAAATAACTTGCCGCTAACTCCAATTATATCACCAATATCCCAATGCTTAAATGAATCATAAATTTCTTCCCCAATTTTTTCGCGGCTAATATAAACTTGTATACGGGATTGTCCATCTTGGATTGTAGCAAAAGATGCTTTTCCCATAATGCGTTTAAGCATCATTCTGCCTGCAACTTTTGCTGTTAAAGCCTTAGCTAATAATTCATCATGAGAGCAACTATCATATGCATCATGTAAATTAAGTGCGTAATCATCTGGAACAAAGCTATTCGGATAAGCTGAGTTTGATTCTTTTAGTTTGGCTAGTTTTTCTCTACGTTCTGTAATAATATGGTTTTCATCAGAAATGATGATGTTATTATGTGTCATTCTTAAACCTTTAATTAATGCATAACTACTATTCTGCATCAATTATTGCTATGTTTTATAAAACTATCTCAATGGTTGCTTTTCTCGCAACGATTAAAGATATTAAACAGCTTCTTAAATTGTGCTTATGCTATGCAGATAAGAGTTCATTTTAGCATTTATATATTTTTTCGTTGGATAACGGTAGTTATGATACCATCTTTTTGGCTTTGAGATAATAAAATATTCCCAGTTTTTTTACAGAAGTCTTTTAGATCACTAAGAGATGCAGGGTCAGTAGTATAGATACAAATTTTAGTATTTGCATCTATACTCATTAAGAATTTTTTGGTTTTTAAAACGGGTAAAGGGCAGTTTAAGCCCTTTAAGTTTAATTCAATCATCTATTTTACTAGCTTTAATCCACTATGTTCAGAGTTGCTTTCAGGCTTTATTTCAACATTAAATTGCATTCCTTGTCCATTTTCTTGAGCAAAAATAGCAATCACGTTATTAATAGGAATTGCTACATCTTGTAGTACCCCACCAAATGTAGCACTAAAAGTAATCCATTCACAGTCAATTAACACATCTTTAGTTGCATTAGCGGACAAATTAAGAATAATCTGCCCATTTTGCACATATTGATGCGGCACGTTAGTCTTATTATCTACCATGGTAGCAAGAAATGGCGTTAAGCCACTATCCATACACCACTCGTAAATAGCTCTAATGAGGTATGGTTTTTGACTTATCATACGCTATCCATTATTGCTGTGTTCCACGTTCAGATGTTGAAGAAGGTTTGCTACCCCTCATTCCACGTTCAGCAGGGGTAAGAGACTTCATGAATTCTTCTGTTTTAAATAGCCTATCAGCATATTTTAATAGACCAGACCACGTTGATTTAGTTGGTATTTTATAATGTTCTAATCTCCACAGCAATGGCAACATTGCAGCATCTAGTAGGCTAAATGTGTTACCAAACAAGTATTCGGCTTTTTTGTTAACAACAAATACGTTAGCAATGCTGTCTAACCCCTCAATTATTTTCTTACGAGATTTTTCAAGTTCTTTTTTGATCTTTGAGTCTTTGCTTTGTAAATTATTATCTAAATACCGAACATGATTAAAGAGTTCTCTGTCCATATGTTCCATGATCATGCGCAATCGTGCTTTTTCTGTAGGTTCTATTGGCATTAGCTGTGGGTGAGGGAAACGCTCATCAATATATTCACATATAAGGTGAGGGGTTGATAAAACTAGATCGTTTCTTTTATTGTTTTTGTCAATATCATCAACTAAAACTGGGGTTTCATTATAAGGATTAAGTAACATTAAATCTTGTCTATAGTTAATGTTAACATCGATAATCTTGAAATCCATATCTTTGTAATTTAAGACAATTCTAGCCCGATGTGAAAAAGGGCATCGAGAATCAGAATATAAATGAATCATTTCTAATTGTCCTTTTAAAACGTGAATTTACATTTTACAAATTAAGCCTATTTCGTATATACTTTAGAACACCTTAAGAATTGAAGTTTTTAATTAACGATGCTGTACCTTGTTCAAGTAAGTAATAAAGCAACGAAAATTTAAATCTTAATTGATTAACGCATTTATGTAAGTATAGTACAATTTTAAAGTTAAATATACCTGATATTGGGGTGGTATAAAAATTAGTGCTAATAGTGAGGTTTGAATATGTTAGCAAAATAAGAAACAGAGAATCTGTCTTTTCTTGTTACTCAAGTATGAATTATATCATTTTTTTTAAATTTTGTCAAATTGGTGTGAGCTAACGTATTGATATTGATTTAAATTATGTTGTTTTTGGTGTGTGAAGATTAGAAATGTTATATAAATTGATGTAGTGATTTCTATGAGTGTACGCGGTTATAACGAAAAAATGGGCTCCGCTGGGTGACTTAATGTACATTAAAGAGCCCATTTTTAAGTTAGAATTAATGTAGTAGTGTTTAGAATCTGAAATTTACACCTAAACTAAGTAAATTAGAATTTCCTAAACCATTAGTACTTGATGCAACATATACCATGTCTTCCAATACAATGCCAAAATTATCACTAAGTTTCCATTCTGCGCCACCACCAATCATTGTTGCAGGTGTCCAAGCTGTAGAATTTCCGTTAGCAAAGGCTGCTGCTTCGCCACTAAGGGATGCATAACTTGCACCAGCACCAATCTTAGCGTATAGACCAAACATATCATTTATAGGTAGCATACCTTTAACTGCACCCATAAAGAATGATGACGAGCCAGATATTTGTGGGGTTGCAGGTGTTACTGTTCCATATAGGTTTTGTTCAGAGAAGTAAGCATAATTTACTTCAAGACCCATATATTTATTGAATTGATAACCTATATTGGCACTAATGCCCATGCCCACTTTATCTTGTTCATCTACATCACTAAGTCCGGCATTTACTCCGTAATAAGTTGCGTTTTCTGCTGCCATAGCTGACAAGAATGTTCCAGATAGAGCTAAACTAAGTAATAATTTTCGCATAACTGACCCCTTTAAGATTTAATTTAATATTTCAATCAGAGTAACTGTTCAGATTATCTGCAAGTTATAAACCCGCACTTTATGTTATTTTTAACTTTAGGTGCAATTTATTAACTAATCAGATTACCAGTGAATCATTATACTACACCTTTTTATGTTTTGTGAAAAATTTATTATTACATAATAATTTTATTTCCTAGCTTAATACCTAGATATGTGCAAATCAAGCCAGCAGTTACACTTACTATTATATTAATAAAAGCATTTGTTAATTTACCCTCCTGAAATAATTTTAATGTTTCTAAAGAAAATGAAGAAAATGTTGTATAGCCACCAAGTAGACCAACCAGGATTAAAGCAGATAGTGCAGGTGATAAGTTATTAAACTTTTGGGTAATTATAATATACATTACACCTATAATAAAAGACCCTGTAAGGTTAATAACTAAAGTTCCATATGGAAAAAGCCTACCAGTATAGTAATAAATTAAATTCCCTAGTAAAAACCTGAGAACTCCCCCGCTGCCTGCACCTATAAAAACTAATAAAATTTCTGACATGGTATGTCCTATCTCTATTTTTGACAATTAGGGCAGTAAAAACTATTACGTTGTCCTAGGCGCTTTTCTAAAATAATACTATTACATACTTCACATGGTTTATCTGCTTTATTATATACTTTATGTGAATTTTGGAAATACCCTAAGCTACCATCTGTCTGCTTATAGTCACGTAACGTGCTTCCTCCGAGTTTTATTGCTTGTATTAATATTTCTTTTATACATTTTACTAATGATTGGCATTCTGCCAACGATAATGTGTTGCTTTGCCTTAAAGGGGATATTTTAGCTTTGAACAAAGCTTCTGAAGCATAAATATTGCCTACTCCAACAACTATATGGTTATTCATAATCAGTGGCTTTATAGCACTTTTTCTTAATCGTTTAAATAAATATTCTGGATTAAAAATTTTATCTAATGGTTCTACCCCCAGGTTTTTTATTAAAGGGTGAGTCATGTAATCATCGGTATAGATAATGCAGCCAAATCGTCTCGGGTCATTATATCGTAAGATGTGGCTATTAAATATTATGTCTAGATGGTCATGCTTAGTATATGATATTTTGGCAGCTACAGTATTTAAATCAATTAGACTAATTGATCCAGTCATTCCTAAGTGTATAATTAAGTAACCACTATTTAGATGTAATATTAAGTATTTAGCTCGTCTTGTTATTTCTTTGAGTTGTTTATTATGTAAAATCTGTCCTAAGTTTGCAATTATTTTATAACGCAAGCTGTCATTACGTATAATCACATTATTAATAGTACTTCCACATAATTTTTTGATTCCAATTTTTACGGTTTCTACTTCTGGTAATTCTGGCACTTTTAAAATCTCCATATTTATTCACCTAAGATTTTAACATATACTCGAAGTGTTTGGATTATGGAAGCAAAAGACTGAAATAAAACCCCGTAACCTGTTATAATTATCTACTTAGATTTAGATTTCAAGTATAGAGTATGGCTTTAAATTGATATTAAATATATATGGAAGGTGAAGCATTTTGAAAAAAATATTTATTAGCATCCTTTGTTCCTCATTATTTGCTTGCGCAACTACAAGTAAGTATAATAAAAATGAATTTACCACAGCCAATTATCAAGCAAATATTGATAATATGATAACGGCAACAGACTCATTAAATGATTTTAGTGATAATGATAGAGATTCTGATAAAATTAATATAAAAGATCTCTCAACCTTAGTTCAAGCCAATGTTTATTTTAATCAAGGTGATTATGCCAATGCACTACCCATATACACATACCTTGCAAATCAATATGCTATTCCCAAAGTAATTTATAAAGCTATTTTATGTTATGAGCGTCTTGGTATAGACCGAGCTAATGCAGAAAATTTTGATAATTTAGTTAAAATGTTCATTTCGCAAGCTCCACAGACAAGTATTGCACGTATTCTACAAATAAAAGTAAGTTTAACTGATGGAAATATTACTTTAGCTAAAAATGATTTAGATATGCTATTAGCAAATGCCGATAGTAATAGATCACGTACTATTTTATTATTTTTAAGTGCAACAATCAGTAATAATTTATCAGATATAAATAATAATATTTTAAATGGCTTTGCTAAATATGTAATTGATGAGTACTCAGAGTACCCAGAATCTTACTTGTTTGCAGCTATGTGTTATGCAACAACAGATAATGTAAATGAATTGCAAGAGGCATTAAACACAACGAGTAAACAGTATCAAGAATGGCAGATTCCACTTTACTGGAGTGTTGGAATACTTTCAAATAATGGTAATTATGCTACAATAATTTATATTGTTAAGCAAATGCTTGATAAAAATGTAATGCTTGATCCAAACTTGCAAAATATTTATATAGCCGCATTAATCAATAATAAACAAAGTAATATAGCCCAAAACTACTTATTAGATCAGCTAAAAAATCAACATTCAAATAATACTTTATTAAACTTAGGTATAATTGCAGCTCGTCAAAAAAACTATGATGAAGCGGTTAAATATTTTAGTCAAGTAGATGTAAATAATATAGCCATAAATAATATTTTATATTTACTAATAGCTTTAATCTATGATTATAAACAACAGCCAAATTTAGCTGTATCTTATTATACTAAGATTTCAGGCAATATCTACTTAGAAAATATAGCTAATACTCTACTTGCAAATGGTTATTTTACCTTACATGATTCTATTAAATTAAATAATGTGTTAAATAAACTTGCCCAAGATAAAAACCTTCAGGGTGTTGATGTTATATTATTTAAAGCTCAATATTATATATCGGTATCTGATTATAATTCGGCTTATTTGCTATTAAAAGATAATTATAGATTTAACAAAGACAACAAGAAATTTATTTATAGTTATGCAGCAGCAGCAGGGTTATCTCATAAGACTAATGAGGTAATAAAGTTATATAATATATATATAAAAATGGATCCTAAGTCAGCTTATGGGTATAATGATTTAGCATATATTTATGCTGACCAAACTAAAAATTATAAGCAAGCTTTAAAATATGCAAAAAAAGCGGCATCTATTGACATTACTGATGAAAACATCTTAGATACTTTAGGTTTTGTATACTATAAAATGGGTGATTATAACAATGCTTATGCATACATAAATAGTAGCTATCAAATCTCTCATTCCGTTGATTCGGCAAAACATCTTAAAAATGTTCTTATAGCTTTAAAAAAACCAGATTTAGCTAATAAAGTTATAATTTTAGATAAAGATAATTTTAATAGCGAGATGAAAATCCTTTTAGTGGATAAGATGTTAAATTTATTGATGTTGTTACAGTATGGGGTGAAGATATCCAACTAGATCTAATGCCAATTCTCAAAAATAAGCATACGTTATCGCCATCATTCTTATGTAATAATGCTAGGTGGTGGCGTTGGCTTCTAGTCTATTTAATTTTGATAAATGGTATAAAATTACGATGAAAAATATGAAGAAATATTTAATATTGCTTATCTTCTTATGTCTAAGTAGCTGTGCATCTTGGTATAATATTAATACAACTAAGCCCACAACTACTTATGTAGAACCTAAAGTTATTGAAAGCAGTTTTGATATATCTGGGCGATTTTTTATTAAAAAATTAGATAATAATCAATATGGTAATTTTTCATGGGTAAAATCTAATTCAAATGAAGAATTAGATTTTACTACACCGCTTGGTCAAATAGTAGCTAAAGTTATTATAGATAATGAAAATGCGACCCTTTATACACAAGATAAAACCTATTATGGTAGGGATATTGATGTAATAATGAATAATAATTTGGGCTTTAGCTTGCCTTTAAATTATTTGCATTATTGGATTCAAGGTGTTGTGCTTCCAAATATTAGCATTGATAAAAAAGAGCTAAATGGTTTTTGTCAGTTAGGTTGGAAGGTTCAATACCTAGAGTGGTATGATGCTAATCATCCTAAAATTATAAAAATTAGTCGCCAAGGACTACAAATTAAACTTCTAATAAATAGGTAATAGGATACAAATGTTACAAACACAAGTGTTAAAAACCAAAATATCGGAAACCCACATGTTAAAAAATAAAATTATTTTTGATCGTGAGTTAATTGAAAAATGTCAGATTAACGCTCCACGTTATACTTCGTATCCAACTGCGGATAGATTTAATTTTGAATTTAATCTAGATACCCAAAACACACAATTATGTAATGTGTTTAATCAAACTTACAACAACGATTCGGTATCTTTATATATACATATTCCATTTTGTAATACATTATGCTTATTTTGTGGGTGTAATAAAATTATTACTAATAATCGGCAAAATATAACAACTTATTTAGAATATTTAGATCGTGAAATTAAATTGTATAATAAATTAATAAATAATAAGAAATTAAACGTAGTTCAATTACATTTTGGAGGTGGTTCGCCATCTTGGCTGTCCAAAGATGAGATTAATCAAGTAATGCATATCATCAAGCAGTATTTTAATTTAGATAATGCTAAAGAAATAGCTATGGAAATTGATCCACGCCATTGTGATGAAGGTTATATACAAAATCTTCAAGCAAATGGGTTTAATCGTATTTCTATTGGGGTGCAAGATTTTAATCCAGAAGTGCAAAAAGCAGTAAATAGAATCCAATCTTATGAAGAGAGTAATAATATTCTTGAAGCCGCACGTAAATATGGAATTAAATCAACAAATGTAGATTTAATCTATGGTCTGCCATTACAAAATCTTGAGACTTTTTCTAGCACTATTGATAAAACTATTCAAATGTATCCAGATAGAATTGCTTTATTTAATTATGCTCATATTCCAGCATTATTAATGCCACAAACTAGAATTAAAGAAGACCAATTACCTAGTGGGGCAGAAAAGTTGGACATTTTACAAATGAGTGTTGAAAAATTAACTAATGCGGGTTATGTTTTTATTGGTATGGACCATTTTGCTTTACCTAGTGATGATTTGGCAATTGCTTTGGCAGATGGGACAATAGAACGAAATTTTCAAGGATATTCTACATTTGCTGATACTAATATGTTATCTTTTGGAGTTTCATCAATTGGGTTTATTGGTAATAGCTATTATCAGAATGTAAAAGATCTTCAAAGTTATTATTTACATATAAATAATGGACAATTACCAATTTTGCGTGGAGTTACTCTCACTGATGATGATATAATAAGGCGTTTTGTTATTAAACAAATTATGTGTAAGTTTTGCCTAAATTTCAGCCAAATTGAGAATAAATTTAATATTAATTTTAGTCAATACTTTGATTTGGAATTACTGCAATTACAAGAGTTAGAAAATTTGGGATTAATTGATTTATTTTCAGATTCTGTTACTGTTACGCCTAAAGGGAGATTTTTAATTCGTAATGTAGCTGTTGTATTTGATAAATATATAAGAAATATTGTAGGCAATGCGCGCTATTCAAAAGTAGTATAGAAATTATGTAACATACTCCCCACCTGGTTAAATTATCGGATAAGCCTTTTTAGCTCTTCAAACTTGCCATAAAAGCGATGCAGTAGCAGATATAAATTAAAGACTAATTGCTATTTGTGATAAAATAATTATTTATTAATTTATGTATTCAAATTATCATAGGAGTAAATATTATGCATGTAATTGATCGACCTAGTAAGTATTCAAAAGAGTACTTACAAAAACTTTTTCAATACACTTTAGGAGAAGATGTAGCTAATTCAGTTATACACATCATTGGTAGCTTCTTTGGTCTGTATGCAATAATAAACCTAACTTGGGTTGCATCACGTTATGGTAATTGGCTAGACTCAGTAGTATTTATTTTTTATGGTTTAACCATCTTATTTATGTTTCTCATGAGTGCTTTGTATCATTCAATGCTTAATCATACCGCACGCTCAGTATTTAAAAAATTAGATCATATTGCAATTTATATATTAATTTTAGGCTCCTATACGCCATATATATTTAGTTTATTAAAAACGCCGAAATCTTATTATGTATATGCATTTTTGCTTACTGTTACTGCTATTGGTGTTGTTTTTAAATCATTTTATGCTGGTAAGTTTAAGCTTTTAAGTACATTAATTTATGTGATAATGGGATGGGCAGCAGTTTGGGTGCTACCACAAATTATAGAGAAATTTAATACTGCTGGTTTATACTACCTAGTTGCAGGTGGTGGGGCTTATACAATAGGTGCATTGTTGTACGCTTTTGGTAAGTTCAAGTATTCTCATGCTGTATGGCATGTGTTTGTAATTTTAGGGGTGGTGTTTCAATATATCTCAGTTACATTTTTTATTTTACAATATAGATAGGTATAGTTTATGACTTATACGGCACACAGTTCAGCAATTATAGATGCTGGGGCAACTATAGGTAGTGGTACTAAAATATGGCATTTTAGCCATATTTGTAGTAAAGCCAAAATAGGCTCTGATTGTTCACTGGGGCAAAATGTATTTGTGGGTAATGATGTTTTAATTGGTAATAACGTTAAAATCCAAAATAATGTATCAGTATATGATGCGGTTACTTTAGAGGATGATGTATTTTGTGGTCCATCAATGGTATTTACCAATGTTTATAATCCACGTAGCCATGTTACCCGTAAGCATGAATATAAAAAAACTTTAGTTAAAAAAGGTGCAACCATTGGAGCTAATGCCACAATTGTTTGTGGAGTGGTAATTGGTGAATACTCACTTATTGGGGCTGGTTGTGTAGTAAATGCAGATGTAAAACCTTATGCCTTGGTTGTAGGGGTTCCATCTCGTAGGATTGGTTGGGTATGTTCCTGTGGGGTTATATTGAAAACCCCAGATAAAAATAAAAACAACCCACAAAATCAGCAGCTTTACTGCTTAGAATGCGGTTTAAAATATAAAATATCTGATGAATATTGTGAAAAAATATAACTTGATACGTGATATTATAAAAAATACAAAGCTTGATACTTCAGATATTAAAGGCTTAATTAAACTTGTTACAGGGTTTAATTCGACACAATTAATTATTAATGACCAGTATAATTTAGATGAAAACCAGTTAGAAAACTTAGAGTTATTAGTTAAGCGACGATTAAAAGGTGAACCATTTCATTATCTTTTAGGTTATAAGGAGTTCTTTTCACGTGAGTTTAAAGTTACACCAGATACTTTAATTCCCCGACCAGAAACAGAGTTATTGGTAGAACAAGTATTAAAGTTAGCTGGAAAATCTAGTAAAAAGGTGCTTGAGTTGGGTACTGGTAGTGGATGCATAGCAATCACTTGTAAACTAGAAAACCCATTGTTAGATATAGTTGCTTCGGATAATTATCCTGCAACTTTAAAAATAGCTAAAGAAAATGCTATTAATTTTAGTGCTGATATAAAGTTTATTCAAAGTAACTGGTATCAAAATATTAATGATAAGTTTGATATTATTGTATCTAATCCACCCTATATTGCATTTGATGATGAACATTTAGACCAATTACAATATGAGCCACAGTATGCATTAACTGATAATGCAGATGGTTTTAGACATATAGAAGAAATTGCACGAGGTGGAGTCTCACATTTAAATAACGGTGGTTATTTATTATTGGAGCATGGCTATTTACAGGGTTGTGGAACCCGTCAGATTTTATTAGATGCAGGTTTTAGTGAGATTCAAACATTAAAAGATTATGCTGGTCTTGACCGCATCTCTTATTGCGCATATACATTTTAAAGGTAACACATGAATTCAAAAGATTATGAATTAGGAAAAAAAATCCAACAATTATTAATAAAAAGTAATTTAGAAAATCCAATTATTGAGTCCAATATTGCTAAATGGCAAGACTCTGGGTATTTACAAGAATTAAATACCAAATTTGCTGATTTTTTGCAAACACTAGGTTTAAATTTAAGTAATGATTCACTCATGAAAACGCCTGATAGAGTGGTGAAGTTTTGGGTTAATGAATTATTTTATGGTTTAGATTATAAAAATTTTCCGCGGATATCAGCACAAAAAAATAGTTTTAACTACACTAGTCCACTTATTTCTTCGGGAATAACAGTAAATTCCACTTGTGAGCATCATTTGGTTTCTATATGTGGAAAAGCAATTGTTGCTTATATTCCAAGCAATAAAATTGTTGGGTTAAGTAAAATAAATCGTATAGTTGATTTTTTTGCTAAACGTCCACAAGTTCAAGAAAGAATGATCCGTCAAGTTTTTGTAACCTTACAAGATGTACTGGAAACTCAAGATGTAGCTGTTGGAATTAATGCTATACATAATTGTATAGTGTTACGTGGAGTAAAGGATTCCGCAACCGAAAATCTAACATTAGAATTAGGCGGTAAATTTTTAGATGATGATGTATTAAAGGATAATTTTTACCAAGCATCGTTGAGTATTTAAATACCAGCACTTATGAACTGCTACATATTGTATTTGGAGTTATTGTATGTTATTTAGACTATTATTCATTCTTACGTTCCTTATAAATTATGCTTCTGCAACATATATGTCATCTGAGGATGCTTTTAGGGTTAATCTTTCTCAAGTACATAATGATAAAATAGATGTTCATTTTAGTATTGCCAGTGGTTTTGATGTATATGCAGATAAAATTAAAATTAAAGTTAATAGATCAAGTCCAGTTAAAATTGGGAAGGCTATCTTTCCTGAAGCAATTATAGAACATGGTGATATAGTGGGGGATTTAAAAGTCTATCAAGATACTGCTGATATTTTATTACCTATTACAGATTATGCAGATGGGAATATGGTTTTAGATATTACTTTTCAGGGGTGTAAGGGCTTAGATTATTGCTTTCCTGCAATGAGTCAAACTAAAACTTTAATTTTAAACAATCTAAATCCAAATAATAATCAAACTAACTTAAAAAAAACAATTGTTAGCAATATAATTACAAGTGATGTAATTACTAAGAGTATAACAAATATTGTTAAAAATACATATGTATCAGATAGCCAAGAACTAAGTGTAACTGATAAAATTCGTCAGTTTATTCAAACAACCAATAGTACTAGCATCAGCAGTTTTTTTGCCAATAGTTTTGGGCTAGTTCTGTTAGTATTTTTCTTAAGTGGTATCCTTTTAGCTTTTACTCCTTGTGTGTTTCCAATGTTTCCCATATTATTTACCATTATTAATGGTGGTGAGTCTACATTAAAACGCTCATTAACCTTATCTGTTAGTTATGTATTAGGTATGGCATCTGCTTATGCTTTAGCTGGTGTAGCTGCTGCGAAATTTGGAAGTAACATACAGTTATTATTACAAAATAACATTACTAATTACATATTAGCTATTTTATTTATTATTTTTAGCTTATCACTTTTTGGGTTATTTGATATTAGATTACCAGCAAGTTTGCAAAATAAACTATCTACTCAAGGTAAACTTAAAGGTTCAGTATTTAGTACTTATCTTACAGGTGCTATTTCAACATTAATATTATCTCCATGTATAACAGCTCCAATTGCTGGAGCTTTGATTTATATTGCAACAACTGGCAATGTATTATTAGGTGGGATGTCATTATTTGTGATGGGTATTGGTAGCGGGATACCATTATTAGTTATTGCAGTATTTGGCAGCCGAGCTTTACCTAAAAATGGTATTTGGATGCTAGTTATTAAAGATATTTTAGCATTTTTAATGCTTGCTATGAGTATTTATATTGCTACACGTAATAATACTACTAATTTGATGTTTATACTCCTTGGCGGATTACTATTGTATTGTGGCGTATTTTTCTTATTATCTAATAAATATACTGCCTTAAGAGTTAAGCGTTTTTTTATTATTGTAAATATTATTTTAATTACTATCTCTGTAGTTATACTACAAAACCAATTTCAAACTACGGTAGTAGTTACACAATCATCTACACAGAGTGCTAATTTTATAACTGTTGCAACAGTTGCTGAATTAAATAATGAGTTAATAAAAGCTAAAGCACAAAAGAAACCTGTAATGCTAGATTTTGCTGCATCTTGGTGTATGGCATGTAAAGAGCTTGAGGGCACCACCTTTAAAGATAATAATATTTTAACATTATTCCAATCATTTTATTTAATTCAGGTAAATATAACTAATAATGATAAGAATAGTGCAGAATTACAAAAAATATACAATGTAGTTGCTCCTCCTTCATTAGTGTTTATTGATAAGATTGGTAATATCCTACCAGAAAAAACCATTACAGGGTATATAAATAGCACCTCATTAGCAACAGTTTTAATGAATATAATATAGGAGTTGTAAGCCGAAAGCCTTGAAATATCTGCGGGATACAACCAATTTTTATGACAATACGTATCCAAGAATATTTTGACGGCGCGGGACTTGCAGAACTGTAATAACATACGCGTGTGAACAGTATGACTGTGGGGCATCCTCTTTCGGAGTTGGCAATAGTAATATTGCCAACTATATACGGTGACTATGAAGCAGTAAGGAGTCCTCGCTCTTTAGGGCGGGGATGATGTCAAATAAAGTAAAGAGATGAAAAATATGATTAAAATAGATAAATTAAAATCGTTATATGTTTTTGTGTTAATTTTTATAAAAGCTCCAAACGTATTTAGTGATAATAATTTTTATTTGCAGGCAACTACCCAAGTAGCAGCAACTAATTTTGATTATGTTAGTACTTATTATTATAATAGCTCAATTGAGGGGTTTTATAATTTTGAAAGTTCACCATTTATCATTGGTGGTGGATTTGGACAAATATACGGAACTACAGATAATCTTTATGCAAATAATGGAGGGGTCTATAATTCTAGCTTTGCAGTGCCATATATAAGTGCCTTTGCTGGAATAATTCTACGTCCTCTTCCCAAAATTAGAAATATAACAACCTTTAGAGTTGCACAGTCAGTTTCAGGTCAAAGTAACTGTAACCCATCTTTAGGGTATGCATGCAATCCATCTAACTCATCAGTTAATTTACTTCAACTCGGCTTTAGAAATAGCACTATGTATTTTTTTACTCCTAACTTTTATGCGGCATTTAATGGAGGGATGGATATCAATGAATTTACTTTTACCCCAGGGTTTTCAACTAATCCAGATACGCCAATAGCAAATAGAAAATATAATAATCCTGGGCCTAACATTGGTTTTTCTGTGGGAATCAATTTTTAAATTTAAATGCTAAAATTATAATCTGGTAAGTTGCAAAAGGGAAAATTACTAACATAGTTAAACAATTCTCAGTTTCAGAATCAGTAAAACTTTGTTTGGATCATACCCTAGAGCCCTAATTAAAACCAAACTAGTTGACATTTCAACAAACATGCATTATAATAATGGTTGCACATTCAACTATATGTGGAAAATTAACATGAAGAGTCAACTTATAAGCACTCTGCTCAGAAATATTGATACAATCGCTAGAGAAACTCATGCTATATATGAATCAAAATTTAAAAAATATAAATTACAAAGAGGGCAGTTTCTTTTCTTGACTAGAATTTGTGAGACTCCTGATATAAATCTACAAGAACTATCATATCAATTAAAAATGGATAAAACAACGATAACTAAAGCAGTTCAAAAACTTATTGCAGCAGGTTATATAAATAAAAACCCAGACGAAAAAGATAGACGAATTTCACATTTAACTCCAACTAATAAAGCAACTCAGATATATAATGAAATTATTACTGAAAAAAATCGTATAACTGAAATTTGTTTTAAAAATATAAGCAGCGAAAACTCAGAAATGCTCAGTAAATTAATAGAAATTATTTTAGCTAATATTAATGAAGAGTGGGATTTACGGTTAAAAACTAAAAATTAGATAATGAATGTATTCTTTATTTTACTATTTTAATATCATTTTATATGGTAGTTAATTTTTAAAGTATGCCACACGCATTAATATATATGGAGAATCTTATATTATGCAATTCAATTTATAACTGATAAAAAGAGGATTTACATACGGTTATAAAAAACCAAAGCAATTGTTAATGTGCTCAAAGGTAAGCTTAAAAATTTTTAACTTTAGGAGAAAATATATGGATTTAATATTAAAAAATAAACAAGTAATTAATATGTTAGAAAGTATTAATCAAATAAACAATGACTATGTTGGTACAAATGAAGAGAATATTAAACAGTTTAGTCAATCACAATCTCCTGCTGCAACATTAGTGATGTGCTGTGATTCTCGAGCACATTCTACCTCATTTACGTATAACCCAGAAAATAATTTCTTTATTGTTCGGAATATTGGCAACCAGTATATTCTAAATCAAGGTTGTGTTGAGTTTGGGGTGAGGATACTTCAAACTCCATTACTTATTTTTTTAGGACATACCCAATGTGGAGCAATTAAAGCTTCAATGACTGATTACAGCTCGCTACCCTCAAGTATTATTCGAGAAATAGATCATCTAGCTCTTTCAGTTCAGACAAATGTAACTGAATTACATAGTGATGCCCAACTCACATGGTCAAATGCTGTTATTAATAATGTTAACCAGCAAGTGTCTCTTGCTCTAAAAGATTTTGCTGATCTCCGAAAAGCTAAAAAACTAGTTGTTATAGGAATGGTACTGGACTTAGATAATTCAATGAATGATGGTCATGGACGTATTAGTGTTATTAATGTAAATGCTGAAACTAATATTAACATACTAAAATCTAATCCATTGGTTAAAAGTTTTTTTAAATAAAATTAGTTAGTTTGATAAATTTTAAAAATTTTCTCAAAAATACGAAGGTTTGTTAATAGGTAAGTAAAAATTATGAATATAAGTCGTTATAACCCGCTTAATTTATTCCTTGGCATAATTCATGTATCAAGTGAAAGTGTTTTTAGAAAATTAAAGTATTTTCTATTATTTATCTTAATATATGCGACTATTATAGGAGTTCTAAATTATAAATTTAATTTTATGTCGGAAAATAATGAGTTAGGGCAGTTCCATTTATTATTTAGTTTTTGTTTATCAATTATTATTGGTTTTAGAATAAATATTGCGTATTCGAGATGGTGGGAAGCAAGAGGTTTATGGGGGACTTTAGTAAATAACAGTCGTCATTTAGCTATGAAATTTAATAATTATATTGGTTTTGAAAATGATCAAGACATGAAAAATTATATCGCTAAATTTCCTCTGCTTTTAAAATACCATCTCCATCGTGATATAAATAGCTGTAGTCAAGTTATTAAAAATCTAGAGATTAGTCATACAAATGAGCATCTACCTAATTTATTAATTCAAAATATAGTTAATCAAATTGGGCACTATCGTTTAAATAGCCAAATTAGTTTTGAGCAATTTTTAGCATTAGACTCACATATTATAGCGTTATCTGATGTTGTTGGCGGTTGTGAAAAGATTTTAAATACTGTGCCGCCCCCAGGATTTAGCATTTTTACGCGATTTGGATTATTGTTTTATATGTTGATCTTTCCATTTGGCTGGGTATCTAGTTTCCAATTTTTTATTATTCCCATTCTCATTGTATTTATTTATATTTTGCTGGGTCTGGAAATTATTGCAGAAGAAATGGAAACGCCTTTTGGGACTGAATACAATGATTTAGATTTAGATAATTTTGCTAAAAATATAGAAACAAACATAAACCAAATTGCTAAAATGCCAAGGAGTTAAAATTGTTGATTGATGTAGTTTAATTTTAGATATTTGGTTAGTGTGGAACAGTAAAAGTTAGCGAATAATCCAAGCTTATTTAAAAGATAGTGCTTATAAATAGTATAAAATTATCTGAGATTTTAAGTGGCTTAATATAATCGCCCTGTTTAAATCGAGAACTTGTATAACTAGCCAATATGCCTATTTTAAATTTAAAGAGTAAAAGTTATAATATTGTATCAAATAAATTATATAAAGAGGCAATATTGTGGATAAAATTAATAAAATAACTACTTCAGGTAGCAGAATACCTGTTCTAGTTAAGAAAAAAGGGAACCAGCAAGATAATAAGCCAACATATTTTTCAACCCCTACAAAACATCCAAGTACTCTTAAAATAACTACTTCAGATAGCAGAACACCTGTTCTAGCTAAGAAAAATGGGAACCAGCAAGATAATAATAAGCCAACATATTTTTCAACCCCTACAAAACATATAAACTCTTCTGGTTATGATTCTGGCTATGATAGTAGCAGTAGCACATGCTCTACACCTACAACTCCTTCGATGCTTAGCAGAGCTAGTAGTAATAATAGTGTATTCTCAAAATCTATGGATACTCTTAATAGCATTAGTGGTGCAAAAATAGAAGAACTGAGAAAAAGGGTGTATTCAATTACAGATAAAGATATTTTAGAGTATAAACAAAAAGCAGAGCCAAATTTAAATAAGAATGCATGTATCAAAGAACTAAAGGGATTGTCTGATCTGATATTTGATGTTCTTACAAATAAAACATTGTCTTATAATTATAATGAAAAAGAAAAAACTGAATTAGAGTACATACTTACAACTATCGGAGAAGAGTATTTTTCAGGAAAGAATGCCAATCAACCAGAATATATATATACAGGATATGCTAAATTTTTAATTAACGAAGTAGAGCGTATACTAGATAAAAAGAAAACAAGCACACCAGATTTATCACAAGCTGATAGTCATTCATCCTCTACTGGTTCTTCTAAAGTGAAAAAACGAGTAAGTCACATTAGTAGACGAAATGCACCAGTCTCTACAGTAAAAAAACCTTCTGTAAATCCTAATGGTAATAACCCAAGAGTTACTACTGGTGCACTAGCACCTACAGTGAAAAAATCTCTACCAAGCTATGCTAGTGGTAATATCTCAAGATCTAATAACATAACCGCACCTACAGTTAAAAAAACATCAACTAATATTAATAGTAAAAACTCATTAAAGTCTTCTCGTGCACCATCTTATAATGCACCAACATTAAATGAACAAATATTAGATAAGCAAGAAATAGATAAATTTATGCAAATTATTAAACCATTACAAGAAAAGAATGATGCATTGGTAGATAATATTATAAAAAATCTTAGCGGGTTACAAAAAACTAAGTTTCCTGAGATGGGCAAGGAATTTGATACAATTAAACGTCAAATAAGAACGATCAGTGATGATACTAAAGGATTTTACCAACAAAAGTATAATTTATATGAACATGGAAAAGGGAGAGTAAATGTAAATGACTTGCTGTCTCGCCTTAGGAAAAGCGAAGATAGACTAAAAAATATGGAATCTTCAATTATACATTGTTTGGTAAATTACAGATTTTTTGGAAATTTAGAGTCTGTACGCAAAAAATTTGGGTTTAGCCAATAAGAAATTTCTTTTCTTGCAATTCATTACTCCAGTGTGTTTAGATTCCGCTACTGATTGACTCATATTGGTTGATAATTCTTTGGGATTACTTATCCTATTTAATAATTCTTCCATTTATCATTTCCTTATAAAAACTTAAAATAATTATTATAATTTCTTCTCAAGTTATCTGCACAGAATTATAGCAGTATTCCATTTCACGGATCCAGGATAAAGTGCAGATTCCAAGATCTATAATCACAGCATCTTTAGCGCGCGCCTATGTCCAAAAATATTCATTTGCACATTTATGTATAGTGTAAAATATCGGCTTAGCTGTTCAATTTTCAGAGAATATGAGCAGCTTTTTTATTTTTTATCATTACATTATATTATCATACATTTAAGTTTTTTTGTCATGTAGTGAAGTAGAGGGTTTTAATATTAAATCAAGATTTTATTTAAGAATGGATACATATGTACAATATCAGAGTTTCATCTCAGCGCAAAGCAATAGGCAATTATAATAATAAAAGAAATGATGAAAGCGTAAAAAGTATAAACAGTTTTTTTGATGCACAAAATGAAGCTATATACGGTAGACCAATGTCTAAACGTTACAAAGGTGGGGCGTTGCCGAAAGAAATTGTAGAAATATTAAAGAGGCCACGTGAAAAAGAAATGAGTCCCCTTGAACTACTTGTTATTGCTTTGCAAATTCAACAAGAAATAAATCGTTATACAGATCCTATTACTGGAGAAGGATTTGGAAAAAAAACTTTTAATTCTAACTCAAGTTCAAATTCAAATTCAGGGTTAATTCCAAGTTTAAGTTCAAGTAGCCAAAATCTTGATACAAGAGAGTTAGATAAGAATACTAGATGGAATACTAGAGGTAATTCTCTTCAACCTTTAAATACCAGAACTCTGATTAAATTAGATGATAATACAAAAACACCTCATTCAACATATAACGGGAGAAAATTACTTAGCATGGAAGAAGACAATAGTCCAAGTCCAAGAAGTGGCAAACCTCCGATTAAATTAGATGATAATGAACAAGTACTTAAAGAGAATAATGTAGATATAATTAACATTAATGCAGAAGGTTTATTACATTTACATGATCCAAAAATACTGTATCTGATTGTTAAAAATGTCAAACCAGAAATAGAAATAAATGAGCAAAATCCAGAACTAAATAAATATAAAGATCTAGCAATACAAATATTTGCTGATGCTGATGCTTTGAATTTATCATATCAAAAAAAAGTTATGCTTGGAATGTTATGTGTTAGCAATTCAAAAAAAAATCTAGCGTTACCAGAGCGAGACTTAATTCAAAAATATAGTCAAAAGTATTTTGGAGATGTTAATATTACAGAGTTAATTAATAATATTAATGATAAACGTAACGATAAAAGCGGCGGATTATCTTTAACAGTAATTTTTGGTAGTGCTACAATAGCTAATATATTTAATTCTTTAGAGATACTTTATAAAAATTTCTTTTTGCAGTATAGATATAGACACCATAAAGTCCTTTCAACTAATCCTGAAGACCGGCGTGCAGTTATAAATCTGGGTAAAACCCGTCCTCATATTTTGTTACAAACAGGAGTAGCAAATATATTAGGATTTACAAGTGGAATCGTATATCCATATATAGCGAATGCATTAAATAAAAAAAGCAGTGATTTAACTGATGTTGAGGTTAATGATCTTATAAATAAATTTATGAAAAATAGCGTAGAATCATTTCCTACAATTGATAGAAATAATATAATGTTTTGTATAAATAGCATTTTAAAAGATGTTAAAGGAATTATTAAAACTTTTAATTTTCCTCTATCTTATAAAAATGATATATGGGAAATCATACATTCATCATGCAGTGCTGGAGAATCATCTAAAGAAATAACTAACAAAGTAGTTGAATTAAAAGTAAAACAATTGATGAGAAAAAATAATATGCCAACGGCTGATTATAGATTAAAAGAGCAAGTATCTAAGGTTTATTTATTATCTGGGGAAGATGCAGTAGCTAAATTAAAATCATATAATGATCTTGACAGTATGATTAGTGTAAGACGAAGAAAAGAGTTTTTACCTAAGATAGTTCAACTCAAAGCAGAACAACCTAACTCAATTGATATAATTGAGGCTTTTGCGCAGAATAAAATTTCATTTGATGTCATGATGAAGCAGATTATTGATAGGATATACTCTGAAAGTAATACCCTCCATTTTCAAAAACAAAGAAACAAAAGATATATAGAAAACCCCGTTGAAGAGTTTTTTGATATTGAAAGCATTGATTTTATTAGCTTAATTAAAGATTTAGGAGGTGTTCTCATTGATTTCGTTAATGCATATGCGGTAGATCAAAAAACTAAAGATAACAATTCTGCATTTGCTTCTCTTAAGACTGAGGCTACTACTCTTGATGATTATAATATCCACATACGGAATTTACAACACCTTAATTCTTTAGATTTTAATGCAGATGGTTCTTATTTTAAACAAGAGTACAAAGATGCTGCTCAATATTTAAACCAACACATGACTACACAACAAAAAAAAGAAAACCCGGAAATATATAAGCTAATTAATAGGATTAATGACGTTTCTAAAGTATTAGATGGATTACCCTCTAATGTAAACTTACAGATTAAAGAAGATAGAGAAAATAAATTGGATGTGCTTGCTAATATGTTAGTCGATTCGGTAATAAATTTAGTTGCAAATCCCAGATTTAGAAGAGATTTGGGGAGCAATTATGATAACCAGCTAACGGAAGAAGACTTAGATAGAATAATGAATAAGATTGATAGTTATAAAGAAAGCACTGTTGACACAAAATTGAGAATTCGAAGAGGTGCAAATGTTAATTCTTATGGGTCAAGTAAGCTACCAGATAATGTGGAAGCCAACATTGGGAAGTGGTTTAAAGATGATGTTGTGGGAGAGGTTATTGAAGAAATTTCTGAAAGAGTAGTTGAGAAGATAAAGAACTTTAAATTCAGGAAACGTGTTACTTGTTTTGGGAAGACTAAATCATTAATAACATTTTCAAAGCAAGAGCTAATGAAATCATTAAGAACCGCACCAAGAACTTTATGGAACAGTGCACTATCTGTTGGTAAGGCTGTTGGAGTTGGTTTGGTACTGGAGAGTTTGGTTGGCTTGGTTGTTACTACAAAATATGATAATGAGTTAGCTAATATAAAAAACAAATTCAACGCATTTATAGAATATTTAGCTAAAAATATAGGGGAAGATTTAGAAATATATGCCAGATCAAAAGGGTATACTAGCATAAAAAGTATGGTAAAGACTATTTCAGAAATGGAGTCAGAGGAGGAAAAAAATATCTTAAGAGATGATTTGTTGTTGGTTATTCGTCAAAGTTATAATAATCATATTGTAATTCAAATGATTAAAGATATTAAGCAAGAAGGAGATGCTCATGAAGAAAAAATCGGGCTGTCTATTTTATCTTCTATGTTCTCTTTAGTTTCCTTGTCTGGTGGTCCTTTGGGTGCAGTTGCTGGGATTGCAGGATCTATTCCTGCATCTAGTTTTATAAATCCAGAATTAACTCTAACAAATGAGTGTTTTGCTGGCAATCAAGCTAGTCAAAGATTTGGATATGCATCTTCACTTGCTTTTGTTGGCAGTTTTTTAGAAGTGGTTGACAATATTTTAAATGCAGAAAATTTTGTTAGTCATCAATATGATACAAGTGATAGTCAATGCAATCAAGCGATGCAAAATCCCCAAAAACAAATCATGGAAGAGTTTGATAATATGAAGTATGCTGGTTTACACGCTAAATTCAAAGAAGTAAACCAATATTCATTATACCAGTTTCAAAATCATATAAATAATATACAGGATGTGGCCGAGTTACATGAGATAGTAAACAGCGAAGTGCAAGATAACTATGGTGGTTATTTAATGTCCCCAGAGGAACAGCGCATTACTACTATTATGGATAATGAATTTGCAAGTTATTTGAATGACAATCAAAATTATAAGGATCTTACAAAAAATGTTCAAATAAAAGAACGTCGTAGAGATCAGTTAAAGATTAATGTATTAATATCTCGTTATGTTAATCCAAGTTTTAATAAATATATACATGATCTATACCCTCAATTGTATACAGTGTTATCTCCAGAGGTATCTCCAGAGGTATCTGCTAGGTGTGTGCAAAATACTGGTAGATACACAGAACCAAGTTGTATTAGAATAGGTGACAGAAAATTAGAGCAAATTGTTAAGCAAGGTTGTAATAATGTAGAAGAACTTAAAAAGTTAGAAGAAGATTTATCAAAGCTATATAATGATCGTAATAAGTTATTTAAACAATTAAGTTCTAATTTTCAGGCAAGCAAAACTTATAAAAAATATCAAACAGATATTGCTTCTGCAAGAGAGCTTAATGATAATAGTAAATATATAGATTTTCAAAATAAGTTTAATGCTTGGAAAAATTCAGCTAGTAGAACATTAAAGAATAAAGCAAATTTTGAAACTAAAGATAATATAAAAAACACATTTAAAATACTTTATGAATCGTATGAAGCTCTAACGCTTTATGCAGACAATATTAAGAATAAAGGAGATAGGGAAACAATACAAGAAGTATCAAATATCCAATTTGCATCTTATATGCAAGAAATTTTAATAGCTACACAGATTTTTAATGATGAACAAGATAAGAATAACCCAGGTTACCAATATCAAAGTCCGATAAGAGAGTATTTAAAAGATAGAAATTTACTAATAGAGGATGAAAGTGCTACCTTTAATAGCTTTATCAGTTCATCTAATTCTAATGGTAAAAGTGTAAATAATCAAATAAATGAAGCTAATAAGCTTTTTTTGAAAGGGGTTGTCGATAATAGTAGATGGCCTTATGGGCTTATCTATAATTTTTTAATGGAGACCCATGGTTATTTTAGAATTCCTTACGGCAAAACAGCCAACACTTATCTAAAAAATGCAGCAGAAGCTAATAATTATAAAATAATGAATTTTGAAAAAAATGAAAATAGGCTAATTTTGGGTGCGACAATCGATCGTGCTAGTCAATTAATGAATATGATTATCACCCCTGAAAAATTAAAAGAAGAATTTAAAAACAGACCACGATTAAATGATAAAAAATTTGATGCTTATCTCATGGCTCAGATTTCATCTTTAGCAAATAAAGAAAAAAAAGTAACGGTATCTAAAGATACTGGAGTTGTAAATCATGTTGGAGTAAATATAGGTAAATGGTTATATCATCAAAATAATTTTTTTTATGGGAGCATACCGATATTAAAACCCTATAACCATTTAGGTAATGTTCTAGGGTCTACAACAAAAATTGTAGACGAAAAATCTAATGAAGCAATCTTAGTGCAAAAATATTTAGAGAAAAGCAGTAATCAATTTCCTACATTAGTAGATAATAAAACATTACACAAATATCCAGAACTATTTAAGTCATATCTTGAAGTGTATAAAACAATTACATATGCAAATAAAGATAGTGATAACTTCGCAACTATTTTTGGAGATGCTTTCATGAAACAACAAATATCCACAAATGGTAAAAAAAATACATATACAATGGGTTCATTGGATATTCTGGATTATAGAGAGTTTAAATTATCTTTAAATTATATGGCATTTTGGAATAGTTTTTACCACAGCATCAATAAAGGAAATTTGGAGCTATTTTCAAGAGAAATGCAGGTGTTAGGCATGCCCGTATTTAATGCGGATAATACAATTAACTTTAATGCTGTAAATTCATTAGTTACCCAATTATCTGAAAATGAAATCAAAAGCATGCCAAAATTAAAAAGTTATGATGGCTCAATTGAAATACCCGCAGGCCTTTTTAGCATTGAAAAAATACGTGCTTATGCTAAAGAACTGATGCCTAAAATTGAATCTCCAAACGATTATAAAATACTTATTATAAATCAATGTGTTAATGCTATTTCTGCTGGTAATGTAGTAAAATCTTCGCAGTGTATACCTATATTGCAAAATATGCAGAAGCAATCTATACCAGATAATATTAAATTATTTGATCAACTAGGAATGCTTATAACACAAGCAAATAATGTTATTAAAACACAACAGTTGACTTATATTGCACCACCAGATATTAATTTTACTAATGAATACATACAATTATTAATATCTCAATTTAATCAGGATGGAAGTTTAGACGGTAATAAGTTAGAGATTTTATCTAAATTAATATTAATAAATAATTATTTACTAAGCTTAAATGCGCCATCAAAAGATATTCATAATTTAATAAATAGCTTAAAGAATAATGATATTGAAACAGCTAAACTTCTTATCATTTTAGGATATCCACATATTGCAAAATATGATGCAACAACTGATATAATCACAAATATTGATTATTCTGCATTACAAATTTTAAAAAAATCAGTTATATATTTTAGTGATTTTGATACAATTACAGAGTATAAAAACAAGTTAAGCGTTTATAATAGTTTAGGGTTTTATAGTGCCAACGCTAAATTAAATGAGCATATTAATAATGTATACGAAGCAATAAATGATAGTAAATCCTCAAACAATCCTAAAATTAAAAATGCTTTTCTTATGATTTCCACAGAAATAAAAAAAGAATTTTTAAATAATAATCCAGATATTGAGGTAATCAATGATTTACAGTTGTTGATGATACAATTACATCAATATATTTTACAAACTCAGGGTTCTAAAGCATTAGAATTTGTAAATGTAAAACTACTTGAAAAAATATTGGTTGAAAATGAAAAACCTAATTATTTATCATTTGCAAAAGCAATGTTACCAGAGTCTTCTCATGTAGGTTTAAATACTTTACAAAAATATACAGACGCTAATATTTTTATAGCTATTGTTAAAAAGTTAGTATCTCAAGATACATTGCAAAACTTTAAAGATTGGATCAAAACTAAAAATCTACCTTTAAATATAGCAGAAATAGCATTACGGGTATTTCATTCTACAAGTGACAATATATTATTAGATTTAAATGTATACAGTAAAAAAGAAAAACAAGATAATTTATTTGCACAGTCACTAAATAGTGAAACTCTACCTAATACTGATAAGCAATCATATATATTAAAAAATGTACAAGAAAGTAGTAGTGCACTAAAAATTTTCAATCTTAGCACGCTTGCTATTTTTTTAGATGATGGTGTTATTACGTACAAAGATATAGAGAATTGTAAAGATAATTTAGATATTGCTACTTGTAATGTAGTGGTAGCAAAAATTAAAACCTTAATTAAATCATATCAATTAGATGGTAATTCAGATAGTAATACTCAACCTTATGTATTACAAAATGATGTTGATGCAGCATACAATAACGCTATTGCACAATTATCAAGAAATGTAATTAATAATGATGATATAGCAATTACCTTAACCAATAATTTTAAGCAAATTACACCAAGAGGGAGACAATACACGGTAACCCTTGATAAAAGATCAACAATTCAAAGCCTTGAAACAGCATTAAAGATCATTAAAGAATATAATAATTTCTTATATTTTGAATATAATACTTTTAGTAGTGTACATGTAGATTCGCCAATGTTGAATGCTAAATTTAAGGAGTTTTCTAATAATTTGCGTTCGATATTAGATGGTTTTTTTAGAAATCCAGAGAGTGCATCGTTAAATAATGATAAAGTTAATAAGTTATATAGTGAATTTAAATCTATTATTAATAATTTTAAAAAACAATATGATAAAATAAATCCTTTATCATTAGGGCTAAAGATAACATCTCTTGAGAATTATGCAACTATTAAGGTTGAACCAATTTCGACTATACCTTATGAATATTATTTATCCATCTTGGAACCATCACCTGTAACGCCAGTTATGAGAAGAGTTAAGAGGAATGATGAGACTATACCGATGGCAATAGATGAAGATCTCTTTATTGACGTTAATAATCATATATTACGTTACAAAGATACATACGTAACTGTTATTGATGGGGTAGGTAAAAATCATGTTATACAAACAAATCAAGGTAGTATTCATCTTCTATTAGCAAAAATTAACAATATAGCTAATATTAAAACAATTTATATTTCAACCCCATTAGAAATTGTTAATGCTATAGAGGTATCAAACGCAAGAGCATTAATGCCAAGTTCTGTAGAGGCTATAATAAAATCAGACAATGCTTTAAGAAGTATCGCACTATACCATACTCTATATAATACAGATACAATAGAAACTAATCATATTGTAGGGATAGCTAAGATAACGCCTGAAGAATTAAAGAGTTTTAATAGCAGATATAATACTAATTTTGATCTTGCGAAAAGTTATGTAACACAAGCATATGAGGACATGAATACTTTTATTAATCAACTAATAACCAAGTATAATATTGGGAAGGAGTCAAATAAAGTAATTACGAAGGATAGCTTTATAAGCTATATTCTCAGTGATAGAATTAATGTTGGAGATAAAAAACATTATAATTTTTTATTGAGTGTGATAAAAGCTTCTAATAGGGATAAAAATTATTTGCTTAGTAAGATTCCATACGATAGTACAATCTCAAGTACGGAAACAACTGGTAGGGCAGATATAGATTTAGTATTTGGTGAGTTTAATTTGCATATTCCAGACTATAAAAAGATTATATTTTATAATAAAGATGAGATAAATGTACTTGTTGGGTTATTTGGGCTAAATAGTGACTTGGCAGAAAATAAATACTTTGTCGATTCTTTAGCTAATAAAAATAGAGCAAAGCCAATAAATGGCTTAAAAGATTTATCTAATATGTATCCTGTAGATATATCAACAGATGTTATAAAGGTACATGCTAGATTATTTTTGGATATGGCTAATTTATTATCAGAAAACCCTGATTTGGATGGTATAAAAGATATATGTAATAACCTTTTTAAAACTTATGATTCAACAAATTCAATGTCAGATGAAGATCTGACAAAATTTGATGAAGCTCTGGACTCAGTATGGAAACAAGTAGAGGATCCGATGATTTTTAGTGCAATAACCTCAAGTTTGGTAATGTCCACTTTAAATAAAGCTTCAACAGCAGCTCAAGATATTACTAATATGGAAAAAATTAGTCAATTAGATCTTTCAACTCTTCCTAATAATTTAAATTGGTTCTTAGACCCACAAGTTATAGATATGGCTAAGTCTATCTCGCTACGATTCAGGCTATCTGAGGCAATAAAAGAGCAATCAGATGAAATAAAAATGGGTTTAATTTGTGGTAATAATAAATATAACACAATATATGATGCAGCTCTTTTTATGTCTAATATAGATCAAGATCTGAATATTGCACGTTACGTGGCAAGCACTTCTGAATATCAAAGCGCAGAACAACTACCCAGAGAGGTGATTCGGGTTAAAATAGGAGTAGAAGATACTAAAAAACCAACAATAGAAGAGTCAATGTTAATTAGTACCTTCAAAGATCATCCAAATAAGTTCGGAGGGGTAAGGGTTTTATTTCCTGAAAATATAGATCTTACCAAAAGGTTAAAGGCAGTATATTATGATGGTAACACTGATTCTAACACAGCAGAAAGGCAAATTAAAGATGCTATAGGCGGAATGGATAAAAATAATAACCAAATATCATTTTTAATTGAAACACATGGCTCTCCTGGAACGAATAAACTGGCTGATGATAGTGGAAACTTATTGCCAATGATATTTTTAGATGATGATAATATAAATAGAGAAGAAAAAGGAATAAATTTTATATATCTAATAGACCAAGTGGTAAAACAAAGAATAGCTAATGAGCAAAAAAAGCCCTTTGATATTAGATTTAATTTACATGCTTGTCAAGGTGCATTATGTAGTCGTGAATATAAATCTCATACAGGGCTATCAGATAGTTTGCCAGTAACAACCATTTCTGACTCCGCATTAAGTAATATGCAACTTAGAATAAACCAATACTGGATAAAGAATAAAGCTAAGTTAGAACAAGCTGGAATCAGCAATATAGTATTAACTGGGTTTTATGGTGAAGTTTATGTTAATGAGGCTGGTATGAGTTCACAAACTACTGATGTTCCAGGTGGAACGTATTTAAGATTAAGTACGAATCTTAAATATACTCAATCCGACAATCTTAAGTGGACGGCTTCACGTCATAATATTCATTCTTTGTCTACAACTCCAAGAGATTATTTAGTAGGGAAATCACTTATTTTAAATGCTAGAGGCTCAACAAGAAATGTGGTAACAAATCAAAATGTACAAATGTGCTTTAAATAAACCCAAATTGTAAAAATTTAATGTGTTCGATTTGATTATCGAACACATTTTGATAAATAAGGAGATTATCCCAAAATAAATATTTACAGCACAACCCCTATGTTTTTTAGGGGTTCTTCCATAAGAACTGTTGGAGAGATATTTATGCTTGGCACCCTGATATGCTGTAAGCTCAATGCTCAAATGTAACTAATTCAATATGTTGCATTGGAGTATGTAAAAACATCTCACCTATTTTTTGAAATTTTTGTGGCATATCTGTTACAAAAAATTTATGAGATATCATTTGATTACTAGAATTAAGGATCTTATTTTTTATTAATATTTGTTGTAAATTATTACATGTATCAATAGCTGGGTCGATAATATCAATAGAGTTGCCAATAATGCTTTGGATTATATCACTAATAAGAGGGTAATGTGTACAACCAAGAACCAATGCCTCAATATTTTTGTCTAGTAATGCTTTAAGATAGTCCTTGCAAATTAATTCTAGCGCACGATGCTTAATTAAACCTTCTTCAATCAATGGTACAATTAAGGGGCAAGCCTGAGAGATAACCTCTACCTCAGGATTCAATTTATGAATTGAATTAGGATATGCATGGCTATTTATTGTAGCATTTGTTCCGATCACCCCCACTTTTTTATATCCAACACTACTTGCTTTAGCCCCAGCACTAATAACATCAATAACAGGGATATTCCCAGCTAATTGCTTAACTGCATCTAATGCTACCGCAGAAATAGTATTACATGCAATTACAATAGCCTTAATATCTTGCTTAATTAAAAATTTAACAGTTTGCCTAGCAAATTTTTGGATGGTATCAATTGACTTTGTGCCATATGGTATTCTGGCAATATCCCCAAAATATATCAGATTCTCATTAGGAAGATTATTTATTATATATTTAACAACACTTAAACCACCAATACCCGAATCAAATACTCCAATTGGCAAATATTCTCTCATTAGTTATAATCCAATTGAGTTATCAACAATATTCATTAATTGAACATTACCACCTGTTGCTGTTATATTGATACTTACACTTCTTTCTGTAGTAAGTAAATACAATGGGTAATCTCCAGTATCATGCTCCATAATATTTACAACTAGTAACCCATTACGCTTCGCTAGAGACTTGCGTAAATTACTAATATCAGAATAATCTTTACTAATTAGTACGGCATTTAACTTTTCTACATTGTCAATATTTTCACAGAAGTAGATTTTATTAGGTAATAACTTATTAAATACTTTTGTATTTAATTCATATGGCAGAATTACTTGATTTCCTGTTGCAAAAGCACAAATAATTTGTTTAGCGTAATCAAGTTTATTATTAGCAAAGCAACCAATAAAACCACGTTTATCAAAGAGCATAAAGTTATGCTCTCCCGTTGGTCCTTGTAAATCTATTCTACGCATAAATAATACTTGCTCAATAATATCTTTGGCATAAAAAGTAAGCATTTCTTGCTCTTCTTGAGTAAAGTTTTGTGGAGTAAGCTTGACTAAGAAATCATTAACTTCATTAAAACGCATATTTTGATCTAATGTTCCTAGCTGTGGGTTTATTTTACATTTTACTAAGCGATATAGATATAAAGGTCCACCAGCTTTAGGTCCTGTACCAGATAACCCTTCGCCACCAAATGGTTGTACCCCTACAACTGCACCTACCATATTGCGATTAACATAAACATTGCCAGTATTAATGTTTTCATAAACTAAGGCTGCTGTTTCTGTAATCCGGCTATGCACCCCTTGGGTTAAGCCATATCCTGACGAGTTAATTTCGGCAATAACATTTTCTAATTGATCATTTCCAAAACGTATAATATGAATCACTGGACCAAAAACTTCACTTTCAAGCTCATTAATATTGCCTATTTCAATTAATGTAGGTGCTACAAAGATACCATTAGCACATTCTTTGGTAAGTTTTGCTTGATAAATTTGCCGTGCTTGATGCTTCATTTTATCTATATGTTTTAATAGCACATTTTGGGCAGATGTATCAATTACTGGTCCAACATCTGTTGATAAATTCATAGGGTTGCCTACGATTAACTCATCCATAGCACCTTTTAACATATGAATAATCTTATCTGCTATTTCAGCTTGTAAATAGAGTACTCGTAATGCAGAGCAACGTTGCCCAGCACTGTCAAAGCCAGAAGTTACCACATCCATTACCACTTGCTCTGGTAATGCAGTAGAATCAACAATCATAGTATTTTGCCCACCAGTTTCAGCGATTAATACCGAATCAAAACTCTTTTCTGCTAAGTTCTTATTAATAAGTTGCGCTGTTTGGGTAGACCCAGTAAAAATAACCCCTTTAATGCTATTATCTAGGGTTAAAGCATTACCTATCACGCTTCCAGAACCAATAATTAATTGTAATACATCCTCTGGAACACCAGCTTCATGAAATAACTTAACTGCATAAAAAGCAATTAAATTAGTTTGAATTGATGGCTTTGCAATAACACAATTACCCATAACTAAACAACTACTGATCTCTCCAATAAATATAGCTAAAGGAAAGTTCCATGGGCTAATGCATACAAGAGTACCCAAAGCTTCATAGCTTGTGCTATTAAACTCTGTTTTTGCTTGGATTGCATAATATCTACAGAAATCAACTGCTTCTCTTATTTCATTAATAGCGTTATTTATGGTTTTACCTGCTTCTCGTACCAGTAAACCAATTAATTCTATCATGTTTTTTTCTAATAAATTTGCTACTTGGAGTAGAATATCAGCACGGATATTATTACTTTGTTGTGACCATTCTTTAAAGCTGTTTTCTGCATTGGTAATGGCAATACTTACATCAGTTAGTTCAGAGGTGGTAAATTTACCTACAAGCTCATTCTTATTAGCTGGATTAAATACCATTTTAGGATCTGTAGCAGATTTCTGCATACCGCTTATTAATGAATGCGCTGTATACTCTTTGTTTTGGAGGGTGCTTAGGCTATCTTGTAATTGTCTTAATGTGATTTCATCAGATAAGTCAAGACCTTTAGAGTTAACTCTATCATTAGAGTAAATATATAGGGGGCTAGTAAAATTAGGGTTAGAAGCTCCATTTGCTTTTAATGAAAGCTCAATTGGGCTAATTAATAAGTCTTCAATCGGAATATTTTTATCAACTAATTGGTGTACAAAAGATGAGTTTGCTCCATTTTCTAATAATCTGCGTACTAAATAGGCTAATAAAGTTTGGTAAGTGCCAACTGGTGCATATACACGACATGTGACATTTAAGTTATTAATACCTACTATATTATCATATAAAGTTTCACCCATACCATATAAACATTGAAACTCGAATTCTTTACCTTTTGCTAGTTCGTAAACAATTGCAAAGGTATATGCGTTATGTGTTGCAAAAAGGGGGTAAATTTCAGATTGGTGTGCTAATAATTTTTGGGCGCAGGCAAGATAAGATAAATCAGTATAAAATTTTCGGGTAAATACAGGGTAATCAATTTGTCCATCAACTTGTGCTTTTTTAATCTCACTATCCCAATATGCGCCTTTTACTAAACGTACCATAAGCTTGTTATTAGCCTGTTTTGCTAATTCAACAACATAATCAATCACATAAATAGCTCGCTTTTGATATGCCTGAATAACAAAGCCTATACCTTTAAAATCTTTCAAATCTTCATCATTGAGTAATTTTTGAAGTAAATCTAATGAGATCTCTAAGCGTTCTGTTTCTTCTGCATCAATAAATAAAGCAATCTGATACTCTTTGGCTAATAGAAACAACTGTTTTAATCGAGGATATAGCTCTAGCATTACTTGATCATGCTTAGATCTTAGGTACCTTGGATGGATTGCTGATAGTTTTACTGAAATTCCAGGACCATAAATAACTCCACGTTTAGCATTAAACTTGCCAACCTTATGGATAGCATCAATATAACTTTGCATGTATTTTAATGCATCTTCATCCGTCATTGCTGCCTCACCTAGCATGTCATATGAAAACTGGTAACCTTGATCTTCTTTTGCTTTAGATGCTTCAAGAGCTTTTTCTATGGTTTCACCCATTACAAACTGACTACCCATAAAATGCACAGCGGTTACAATTGCTTTACGAATTAATGGTTCTCCACCAGATGTTATAACTTTTAGTAGGGCATTAGATAATTTGTTACTATCTTTGGGTTTAGTTAATTTACCTGTTATTAATAACCCCCAACTAGCAGCATTTATAAAGGTGTTTTCGGTTTTAGTATAATTTTTCCAATTACCTAAGGCAATTTTATCTTTAATTAATTCATTTTGGGTTTTTTTATCAGGAATACGCAGCAAGCTTTCAGCTAAACACATTAAGGCGATTCCCTCATCAGTAGATAGCTTAAATTCATTCATTATAGCATCAACACCAAGCCCCTTGACTCTTTTAGCTCTAACATTGGTAATTAACTTTTTTGCAAGGATAATTGCATTATCTTCAGTATCTTTTGTAATTTTTAATATTTGTAGTAGATTGTGAACACATTCTTTTTCATCGGATCTATAGTTTTTACTAATTATTTGTTGTAATTGTGTTTGTGTTTGGCACTGCATATTGTACATTAGGTTCCCTCAAAAATTTCTACATAACAGGCGTATTTTACCACAAATGCTCTAAATTCACTTTATTAAGTGGTTAATTATGTTAAAATCCCTGTAGAATTAAATAATTAGTCAATTAAATTACTGGAGATAGAATGCAAGATATTCAAGAATTAATCGAAGGCGCATACAATCAAATACAACATTTAAAACATCCAGATGAGCAACTAGTTGAGGCTGTTAATACCGTTATTAATACTCTTGATTGTGGAGGAATTCGCGTTGCACAAAAAATTGCTGATCACTGGCAAGTTCATGAATGGGTAAAAAAAGCAATTTTGCTATACTTTAAGTTTAATAAAAGCCAAGTTATTGATGCTGGGTTTACTAAGTTTTATGACAAGGTAGATTTAAAGTTTACCGATTATAATCTGGAAACTTTTCAAAATGAATCAATTAGAGTTGTCCCACAAGCAATTGTGCGTAAAGGTGCATATATTGGTGCAAATACAGTACTTATGCCAAGCTTTGTAAATATTGGGGCATATGTGGGTGAAGGTTCTATGGTTGATACCTGGGCAACTGTTGGTTCTTGCGCACAAATTGGTAATCATGTACATTTATCTGGTGGGGTAGGGATTGGTGGAGTTTTGGAACCATTACAAGCAAGCCCAACAATTATTGAAGATGGTTGTTTTATTGGTGCTAGAAGCGAAATAGTTGAGGGAGTTATTGTTGGTAAAGGTTCAGTTATTAGTATGGGGGTCTATATTAGCCAGTCTACTAAAATATATGATAGAGAAAATGATACTGTTTTATACGGAAAGGTTCCTGAGTACTCGGTTGTTGTGCCTGGCACATTACCAAGTAAAGATGGCACACATTCAACTTATGCTGCAATAATTGTAAAAAAAGTCGATGCAAAAACCAGAGCAAAAGTCTCTATTAACGAAATTTTACGTGGTTAGATAAATTTTAAACATAATTTATTTAAGATGCAATTTTTGAAGTATCCTCGTATTGGGCACAAATTTAGATACGAGGATTCTAATTACATAATGGTGCTATAACTGGTAATATTTTATTAAGTTAGTACATCATGTTCATACTATCTTTATTAAATGTAATTGTTAGGCGGTTACCTGATTTAACTCCTTTTATTGGATCACAAATTGATGGCTGTGTAACTTTACTTATTATCGTAAAATCAACAGTTGTTATTCCATGCTTGACACGGAATCTATGCACTTTGAAACATTTTAGATTCCCAATTCACATTTTTAGAGCAAAATATTTTTTACCCTGACTTTTAAGCTAATTTAGATGAGGAATAACTTTATTAAATCAAATAAGGGGAACAGAAATATGATTTACCTAAAATTTATGCTGCCCTAAATTTACTATATATTTAGTGAATTTAGAAATAGTTTAAAATCATGAGCAAGTTCTGGATGTTTTAATCCATACGCTACAGTTGCTTTTAGATACCCAAGTTTATCTCCGCAATCATGTCTAATACCCTGAATTTTATGAGCAAATACTGGCTCTATATCAATTAATTTTGCTATTGCATCCGTTAATTGGATTTCTCCGCCAATACCTTTTTTAGTGTTTGCTAGTTCAGCCATTATTCTAGGTGTAAGAATATAGCGACCTATAACAGCTAAGTTAGATGGGGCTTTACCAACAGGAGGTTTTTCAATAATACTTTCAACTAAAGAGTGTATCGTTGTCTCGTTAATTTTAACTATTCCATATGATGAGGTTTCTGATTTATCAACTTCATATAATCCTAATACAGAAGAATTTGTTTCTTCGTATACTTTAATCATTTGCGCTAAAGCACCAGGAGTGGCATCAAGTAATTCATCAGCAAGTAATACGGCAAAAGGCTCATCATTAATTACTGGTTTAGCACATAAAACAGCATGTCCTAAGCCTAGCATTTCTACTTGGCGAATATAAATGCAGTTTATGTTATCAGGTACTACACCTTGAACCATTTCAAGTAATTGTTTTTTATGTTTAGCATTTAGTTCAGCTTCTAGCTCATAAGCTTTATCAAAATGATCCTCAATCGAGCGTTTATTGCGCCCAGTAATAAATATCATTTCAGTAATGCCAGCTGCAACGGCTTCTTCAACAGCATATTGAATCAGTGGTTTATCTACAATCGGGAGCATTTCTTTTGGTGAAGCTTTTGTTGCTGGCAAAAATCTGGTTCCAAATCCAGCAACTGGAAATACAGCCTTAGTAATCTTTTTTGGCATGTGGTTAGTCATAAACTATGCTTGATTAAAGAAATAATATTCTAATTGTTGACGTAAATATTTGCGTGCTGCATCATCAGCTAAGCTTAAGCGATTTTCATTAATAATCATGGTTTGTTGTTTAAGCCATTCTTGCCAAGCTTCTTTTGACACGTTATCAAAAATTTTTTGTCCAAGTTCACCAGGAATTGGCGGAAAATCAAGACCTTCTAATTCTTGACCTAATTTTATACAATTAACTTTATGTGACATAATCTATTTGCCTTCAAATTTTTTAAATATTAATGAGGAGTTTGTGCCACCAAATCCAAACGAATTGGACAAGGCAACTTTAATTTCTTTATTTCGTGCAGTATTAGCAACATAATCTAAGTCACATTCTGGATCTTGATTAAAAATATTTATAGTTGGCGGCAAAATACTATCATTAAGTGCCATAATTGTGTATACTGCTTCAATAGCACTTGTTGCTCCAAGCAAATGACCAGTCATTGATTTAGTCGAGCTCATCGCAAGTTTATATGCATGTTCCCCAAACGTAGCTTTTACTGCATTGGTTTCATTTAGATCTCCAACTGGGGTAGACGTACCATGAGCATTTATATAGTCAATTTCATTTGGATTAATACCCGCGTTTTTCATGGCTAATTTCATACATTTTGATGGGCCTTCAACTGTTGGTGAGGTTATATGATATGCATCTGATGTTGCACCATATCCAACTAATTCGGCATAGATTTTAGCTCCACGTTTTTTTGCATGTTCATATTCTTCTAATACTAATACAGCAGCACCTTCCCCTAAGACAAATCCATCACGGTCACGATCCCATGGTCGTGAAGCAGTTTTTGGATCATCATTCCTAGCTGATACTGCACGACAAGCAATAAACCCACCTAATCCAAGCTCAGAAATAGCACTTTCCGCACCCCCAGCAAGCATAACATCACAATCACCATATTCAATATAGCGCATAGCATCGCCAATGGAGTGATTAGATGTTGCACAAGCACTTACAATACCATAATTAACCCCCATATAGCCGTATTTTATAGATAATTGCCCAGCTATCATATTACTAATAGAACCAGTAATAAAAAACGGAGATATTCTGCGTGCCCCTTTTTCTTTAAAGGTATCACGCATCTCTTCAATTAAAGGGAGTCCACCAATTCCAGAACCAATAATTAACCCCACTCGATCTTTATCAATATTACTGTTTTCAAGCCCTGCGTCAATTACAGCTTGCGAACCTGCAACAACTCCGTAGCGAATAAAAACATCCATACGTCTAGCGTCTTTATCGTCAATAAAACCTTCATAAGAAAAGTTTTTTACTTCCCCTGCAATTTTAGTAGAAAAGTTTGATACGTCAAAGCGGGTAATTTTATCTATACCACTAATACCATTTTTAATATTTTCCCAATTGGTTTTTAAGTCATTTCCAAGAGGGGAAATAACTCCAATACCAGTTATTACTACACGTTTTTTGCTTGTCATAATTAGAACTCCATGCATATTAATTAAGCATGATTTTATCATGCTTAATTATGTTACAAATTTTTTTACTAAATTTATTTATTTAAGTTGTGTTGGTTGCATAATACATAATTAATTGCAACCTCTTGTGAATGATCCGAGTACTTGTTCAAAGTTTCAGTGCTAATGGTTACCTGATCTCCATTTAGTCTGTTTATGATAATAGATGCTATCATAGTAGCTGGAATTTGCGCCCGATTACAAAAGCTGGCAAGTCCAGTAGACTCCATTTCAAAATTTAATATATTTAATACTTTGATTTTTTCAAAATAACTATTACGGCTCTCAATTGTATACCTAGGTTTAATTGCGCCATCAAATCTAGCCTGCCCAAGATAAAAATCATCAGCTGCAATTGAGTTACCCACCAAAAGCTTAAATGAAGTACTTTGATGTTGTGCTTGGAGAATTTTTTGGTTTAAAACTTTATCCATAACTGTTGGGTAAATTATATCTTTGCCTAAAGCTGAAACTTTATATCCAGCAATTAGGTTTGGCATATAAGCAGTATCTGTAAGAACTACACTTCCTGGTTCTACACCAATCCCACCAGAGGTGCCAATTCTGATATATTCTAAATCAGAATTGCCAGCAAAATATAGAACTTGAGTTAGATTATGCAATAAGGTAATTATTGAAGTATTACCCATACCGTGAGATACTGATAAAATATTTCCTGTACGATATGCATAAAATTTACTGGTTTCAATTAAGTTAATTGGTTCAAAAAAGGTACCATTAATATTTAATATTTTCTGTGATAATTTCATGCTCAGGTTTTTTGCTCTTAATTGACTACCTTGCATTAGCACATATTTGATTCCACTAAACTTATCTAGGGTTTTTTTATCTAAGGTAAGGTTTAAGTTATATAAATATGTATCTAGTAAACCTTGCTTAAGTAAGTGATTTATTTTCATACTATGAGCCTTGATACATAAGATTCACACAAACTAGCAGCATGTTCTATAACTTCTATTTGTTGTTCTTTATTTAGCACAACTTCATCAGAGTTTAGCCGATTAACTACTATGGCATTTATTGCAATAGCTGGTATTTCAAGTTTATTACAAAACCAAGCAAAAGCTAAATTATCCATATTAATAGCTAGAACTCCAATTTTTTGAGCTTGTTTTAAATATGTATATTGCTCTTCTTTTGTATAATTTAATTCTAGGAATCCATCTAAACGAGCTTGCTCATCATAGTAGTCATAAGCTGCAATTGTTTTTCCAATAAAGATATTATTCAATGGGCCTTTGCCCACAGCTTCAGAGAAGTTTTTAATAATTTGTGGATTAAAGTTAGTTAGGTCTTTATATTCAACTCCGCATTCAATAGAAGTAAAATATGGTTCTAAATTACTATTTAATGCTGTTTCACTAATAACAATAGAGCCTTCATCAATCCCAACCCCACCAGCAGGGCATATCTGAAAAAATGTAAATTCGGTTGCTTGCGCATAAACCAATAGTTTAGTGATTTCATTCAGACAAATTAGTATTGATGGCATACCAATTCCACTGGAAACAATAATCACATTACCTACATGATAAAAATGAAAGCGCTCTGTTTTATAAAGAGGGGTCAGGTTAAATATTTTGTCATGAATACTATATATTTTTTTAGCAAATATTTGTGCTGTAATAGCAGCATCTTCATTGGATCTTACAATAACTACATGCTTTACTGCACTAAACATTTTTCCCAAGTCTAAAGTATTATCCAATCCTAAGTGATAAAGATAATCTACTTGCAAATGTAAAAAATAAGGGTTTAATTTATCTTTATTCATAATCTCTATCTAATAGCGAATTAGACTTGCTCCCCAGGTATATCCAGCACCAAATCCTTCAAGTAGTAATAAATCCCCACGTTTTATTTTACCAGATTTAATTGCCATATCTAAAGCTAACGGTACTGATGCAGCAGCGGTGTTACCATGTGTATCTACAGTGACAATTACTTTTTCCATGGGTAAAGACAAGTGATTTGCAGTTGCTTCAATAATACGAATATTTGCTTGATGAGGAATCAGCCAGCTAATTTGTTCTTTAGTGTAATTAGTTTTTTTTAATAAAGCGGTGGCTACTTGAGATAAGCTTTTTACCGCACTTTTAAATACTGCTCTACCATCCATATGTATATACGGGTTGCCATGAATAGTGCCATTTTTTAATTTCCCAGGAACATTTAAAAAAGTTTCCCCACCTCCATCTGCATGTAATTCAGAACCAATAATTCCAGGGGAGTCACTTTGTTGTAATAATAAAGCTCCAGCTCCATCACCAAAAAGTACACAAGTATCTCTATCAGTGTAATCAATATAGTGTGATATAGCATCTGAACCTATAACTAAAACTGTCTTTGCCATATTAGATTTTATATATGCATCTGCCATAGTAATGGCATATAAGAACCCGCTACATGCAGCATTTAGATCGAATGCTGGAATATTGTTTAATTTTAAACGTTGTTGTAACAAGCATGCATTAGAAGGAAATATTGTATCAGGAGTACAAGTTGCAACAATAATCATGTCAATGCAAGATTTATCAATATTGTTACTTTCTAAAGCATTGATAGCTGCATTATACGCCATATCTGATGGACTTTGGGTTTCTCCGATGATTCGACGCTCTTTAATACCACTGCGGCTTATAATCCACTCATCAGAGGTATCAACTATTTTTTCTAACTCTTGATTAGAAAGAACTCTCTCAGGCAAATAACTACCTGTTGCAATTATTTTAGAATATATCATAAAGCTTACATCCTAACATAAAGTATATCTTATAACATACTTAAATCTTTAAATTCTCTTAATTCTTTTCTTGAGTCATCTTCAAGTAAGTGTTTATTGGTACGTAAATAGTCTTCAAGTAAGGTTATTACTCCAGCATTTACTTCATTATAGGCTTGTTCCAAAGCATAATAAAACCCAAGCTCATCAGCACCACCATGACTTTTAATAACTAAGCCATTTAAACCAAGAAGCACAGCGCCATTATGTTTGCGCGGATCAAGTTTGGACTTTACTCCATTAATCACTGGATAAGCAGTAAGCCCCATTAGCTTTGATAGGATGTTTTTATTAAATTCTTCTTTAATAATAAACCCAATCATTTTGGCAACACCTTCCATAGTTTTTAAGGCAACATTTCCAGTAAATCCATCACAGACAATTACATCAACTGTGCCTTTATTAATGTCATCACCCTCAACATTACCATAAAAATTAAGCCCGCTATTTCTTAATAACTCAGCAGCTTTTTTTATGTTTTCATGTCCTTTGATTTCTTCACTACCAATATTTAAAAGCCCAATACTTGGAGCTGGTTTTTTAGTAACTGCTCTCATTAATTGAGCACCCATAACCCCAAACTGTAATAAGTGTTCAGGAGAACACTCAACATTTGCTCCTAAATCAAGAACACAGACCTCTCCCGAAATAGCGGGGAGTATTTTTGCAATAGCTGGTCTATCTATCCCATCCATAGTACGAAGTACATAACGAGAAATTGCCATTAATGCTCCAGTATTACCAGCAGATACGATAGCATGAGATTTACCTTCTTTGATTTGGTTAATAGCTATGCGCATAGAGGAGTCTTTTTTGTTGCGCATAGCACTTTGAGGTGGTTCATCCATTTCAACCATTTGAGTTGTATGAACTACATCAAACCTATCACTATAATTAGAGAGTTCCGAACCTATTTTTTGATAGATGGAATCTCTATCACCAACTAAGATTAAGTGCACATTTATATTACGTTGTAAGAACTTAATACAAGCTGGTATGGTGACATTAATACCATGATCACCACCCATTACGTCAACTGATAATACAATAGCCATGGGTTACGTTTCTAAAATTGTTTTGTGTTTATTCGCCTTTGCTTTTTATTACTTTTTTACCACGATATGTGCCATTTGGGCTAATATGGTGACGTAAATGAATCTCACCAGTAGTAGGCTCAATTGCAATACCTGGAGTAGTTAAAAAGTCGTGTGAACGGCGCATACCGCGTTTAGATGGTGATTTTTTATTTTGTTGAACAGCCATTATTTATTTACCTCAAGAAATGGATTATATTATTTTTTAGCAATTTTCATGTCTAAGAGCTACTGGTATTAGCATAATGATTTCATCTTCGACAAAATCCAGCACATTTAATTGTGTATTTGCTACAATACCATCACAATCCGCATTGTTTTTATCAAGTAATGCGTCATCTAGCTCTTCCTCAGTGTTAAATACTGGTACAACGATGTTATTTTCAACTGTTATTTCAACAAGCTCTAAACAGTTTTGACATGAGGCAGTTATTTTACCACAAATATATAGCTTTAGTACAGCTCTATTTTTTTCATTAATATCACCAGATAGCTTAAACGATAATGCACCCTGTATTCCTTCAGTGATTTCTTTTACTCTTTCAAGGTTTTGCACGTCTAATGTACTGCATATGGATTGTTTATTTTTTGCAAACTCTAAAACGTTAATTTCCATTTATGATTCTTTCTGTAATAAAATATCTTAAAAGTGGTATAGTTTAGTAGTGGTTATGTTATAATCTTCAATTAAATTAACCAGTATTTTATCATTAAATATAATAATTTAATGAATTAAATTGATATGGAGAATAAACACGATATGGGAAAAAAACTAGTTCACGTAAAAAAGTTTGCTATTCGTTGGGGTGATATGGATGCTTACGGGCATGTCAATAATACTAAGTATTTTCTCTATACTCAAGAAGCTAGGTTTGAAATGTTAACCGAAAATAATATAAAAATAGACCCTCTAGGTATTTCACCTATTTTGGCTGAAACCAGCTGTAAATTTATTAGACCTATTGTATTCCCAGAAACACTTATTATCGAAACCTATCTAGTTAAACTAGAAGGTAAAAAAACCTTTTTTGAGCATGTTGTTAAGTCCGAAAAAGATGCAGATATAGTATATGCAATATCTTCTGCAACGGTTATTTGGTTTGATTTTGTCACTAAAAGTGCTGTGGATACTCCAGAATGGATTAATTATGCTCACCCCAATAACATTAATGTTGAATAAAGAATGAAATTAATTACCCTTAATATTTGGGGTGGATACATTAAGGAGCCTTTGCTAAAATTTATAGCAACTCATCAAGATATTGATATATTTTGTTTTCAGGAAGTTTCCCACAATGCTCCCAATAAAATATCAACAGATGATAAAGAAAATAGTCTTAATATTTTTTCAGAGTTACAGGATTTGCTCCCAGAACATAATGCATTTTTTAGGCCAGTTGTAAGTAATATATTCGGCATAGGTATGCTTATAAAAAAAGAGGTCAATGTATTAGGGGAAGGTGAAATAACAATTCATGATAACCCTAGCTATACAGGTCGTGGGCCAGAGCATCCACGAAATTTACAATGGATGGAATGTAGTATTAATAATCAAATTTATTCCATTTTTAATGTTCATGGTTTATGGAATGGTAAAGGTAAAACTGATACTCCAGAACGTATTATGCAATCTAAGAGGATTAAAGATTTTATAGATACTGTTAATACTCCTAAAATATTATGTGGGGATTTTAATTTAAAGCCAGATACAGAAAGTATGAAAATCCTTGAACATAACATGAGTAATTTAGTTATATTACACAATATAACCTCAACTCGTAGTGGTTTATATCTAAAAGAGGAGCGTTTTGCTGACTATATTTTTACATCTAATGAAATTAATGTTAAAAAGTTTGAAGTATTAAAAGATGTAGTATCAGATCATTTGGCATTACTCTTAGAGTTTGATTAATAACTGCTTATACTAAATAATTTGACTTATATAGCTATTCAATGGCCCTTTATTGCCGTTATAGCCATAAAGCACAACATATAAATAAATAAACTTGACAAATAAGTATAATAAATAGTACAATATGGTACTATGAAATAATTTGTTGGGGACTATGTTAATGAAAAAAACTCTAATAATAAAAAACTCTATTTGTGTACTTGCTTTTGCGCTTTTTGCATTTACTATCACAAGTTGTGTCGGAAGTGGAAGTGGCAATGATGGAACAAAAAGCACTACTCAAAA
>JAJTDW010000011.1 GCA_021298175.1 Pseudomonadota bacterium | reverse complement strand
AAGCTCAAATGGCTCACGCTTTATTTCCTTTATTCTCGATGGATTCGATTACCTTGTCAAAATCAGATTCGTACAGTCGATCCTGCAAAATGCGATATTTCTCAAATTCACTTTCGGCATGAAGTTTTGCTTGTTCATGTGAAATTTTGCCCGCACCTGTTAAAATCTCATTACCATTAAACTCTAAAAAACCATCTAATCGTTTAGCCCAATCTTGCATTGACATAGGAATTTTTCGTTCGGCTTGAAGCTCAGCAAAATCTAAATATAAAGAAACAATCCGTTCTAAATAATTCATCTCTTGTTCATTCAAATAGTTTTTAGCAATACTGACATCGGCTTTTATGATTTTACCGTGTGGTGCAGAATCCCAAGTAGTAAGCCCCATATTCTTTTGATTTGAGTTCGCTCGTTCTATTACTAATTCAGCGGCTGTATGTCTATGCACAGCAAAATGTAGTTTGTTCTGTACCATTTTAAAGAATTCTTGCGTGGTTTTAGCTTCTTTGTCATAATCAAAAGAAGTTGCATAAATGTCAGTTACTTTTTGATAAAACTTTCGTTCTGATAGCCGTATCTCTCTAATTTGCTGTAATTGACGGTCAAAGTATTCATCAGTAAACATATGCCCCTTTTTAAGTCGACCCACATCCATAGTCCACCCTTGTATCGTATAGTCTTTTACGATTTGTCCAGCCCATTTACGAAATTGTACTGCTTTTGAGTTTTGAACTTTAAAACCTACTGCAATTATCATTTGCAAATTATAATGTAATGTATTATAGCTTTTACCATCACTGGCAGTTATCCGGTATTTCCGGATAACTGAACCTTCAGCTAATTCTTGGTCATTAAATATTTTTTGGATATGCTCATTAATTGTTCTTACATCTACATCATAAATCTCTGCCATCATTTTTTGCGTAAGCCATATATTTTCATCTTCATAGCGCATCTCAATACTTATCTCATCATTGCCAGTAGATGCAATAAAAGTTAAATACTCTGCTGCGGAAGAACGAATAGTAGGTACTAATGGCTGTTTTTTGCTCATGGTGTGCCCCCTTCTATCTCTGCAACTATCGCATCAATATCAGTGCGAAGCTCATTTATCTTTGACACCGTAATTTTAAGTTCAGCATTCAGTTGAGTAATATCAATCACCTCGCGGGTGTCTTTAGCTTCCACATAGGAGCTTACCGATAGGTTATAGCCATTAACTACTATAGCATCGTATTCCACTAATTTGGCAAAATGCTCAATATCAGTCTTATTATCAAATGTTTCCATAATTTTAGTAATATGTGCATCGGTGAGTACATTGTTATTGGTCTCTTTTTTAAAGAGTCCACTAGCATCAATAAACTGGGTTTTGTTATCGGTTTTGTGTTTAGAAAGTACTAAAATATTCACAGCGATGGAAGTGCCATAAAACAAGTTGGGAGCTAAAGAAATCACAGTTTCAATAAAGTTATTATCAACTAAATATTGGCGAATTTTCTGCTCTGCTCCGCCACGATAAAAAATACCAGGGAAGCAAACAATCGCTGCACGACCTTTGCTGGACAAGTAACTTAACGCATGTAGAACAAAAGCAAAATCTGCTTTGGATTTAGGAGCTAAGACACCGGCAGGGGCAAAACGTTCATCGTTAATCAGGGTTGAGTCGTCATTCCCAATCCAATTCACTGAATAAGGTGGATTAGAGACAATGGCATCAAAAGGTTTTTCATCGCCAAAATGCGGACCTATCAGAGTATTACCTAGTGCAATATTAAACTTGTCGTAGTTAATATTGTGTAAAAACATATTCATACGTGCAAGGTTATAAGTAGTATGGTTAATTTCTTGACCAAAAAAACCATCTTCAATAATATGAGCATCAAAATGTTTTTTGGCTTGCAATAATAATGAACCTGAACCTGCTGCAGGGTCGTAAATTTTATTTACGTTTTTTTGTTTATGCATTGCTAATTGCGCAATGAGCTTAGATACATTTTGTGGAGTAAAAAACTCACCACCTGATTTACCGGCAGTAGCAGCATAATTAGAAATCAAAAACTCATAGGCATCTCCAAACAGGTCAATTTTGTTATCTTCAAAATTGCCAAAGCTAAGCCCAGAAACTCCTTTCAGTACGGCACTCAAGCGACTGTTCTTGTCTGCAACAGTATTGCCTAGGCGGTTACTAGTGATATCAAAGTCGGCAAATAAGCCTTTAATATCCTTTTCCGATGGGTAACCATTGGCAGAGCTCTCAATAGCGGCGAATACTTCAGCTAAATCTGTATTAAGGTTAGCATTATTGTTGGCTCCTGCTGCAATGTTTGCAAAGAGCTGTCTGGGATAGATGAAATAGCCTTTGGTTTTAATGGCATCCTCTTTGATGTCATCTGTTATAACATCATCTGATAGCTCGGCATAATTCACGTTTATATCACCGCCTTGAATATAACTGGCAAAGTTTTCGCTGATAAACCTATAGAATAAAGTCCCTAAAACATATTGCTTAAAATCCCATCCATCAACTGCACCACGAACTTCATTCGCAATTTGCCAAATTTGACGTTGTAGCTCTGCTCTTTGCTTAGTGCTTGTCATTGTGAAATTCCTGTCATAAAAGTAAGTAAATCAACTTCTTGGTAACTACTCAAAATTGGATAACTGCTCTGCTTTGTATTCCGCCATTAATGCATCAGTAAGCTCAAATAAATCTCCATCCATAATCATTTCTAACTTATATAATGTTAGATTAATACGATGATCCGTCATACGCCCTTGTGGAAAGTTATAAGTCCTAATTCTTTCAGATCTATCTCCACTTCCTACCAAGCTTTTACGTTGGGCAGCAATTGATGCTTGCTGTTCTCTTATCTGTGCATCTTTTATTCTGGTTGCAAGTAATGATAATGCACGAGCTCTATTTTTATGTTGTGATCTATCATCTTGGCACTCTACTACCAAGCCCGTTGGTAAATGAGTTATTCGAATTGCTGAGTCAGTTTTATTAATATGTTGCCCGCCTGCTCCTGAAGCTCGATAAGTATCAATTTTTAGTTCAGATGGGTTAATATTAACTTCAGCCAACTCATCTGCCTCAGGCATAACTGCAACTGTACATGCTGATGTATGAATACGCCCCTGTGATTCAGTCGTTGGAACACGTTGTACTCGATGTGCTCCTGATTCAAACTTTAATTTTGAATAGGCTCCATAGCCAATGATTTTTGCTATAACCTCTTTATACCCTCCAACATCAGATTCAGATTCAGATATAATTTCTACTTGCCAGTTACTACGCTCAGCAAACCTACAGTACATTCTAAATAAATCACCAGAAAATAAAGCTGACTCATCCCCACCTGTACCTGCACGAATCTCTAAATAAATATTTTTTTCATCATTAGCATCTTTAGGTAATAATAACTTTTGTAACTCTATATCTAATACTTCAATTTGCTTTTTGGCTGAATCAAGCTCAACTTGAGCAAACTCCTTCATTTCAGGATCAGATAATAAACCTTCGGCTGTCTCTAAATCATTTTGTGCTGTTTCATAGCTAGTATAAACTGCTACTATAGGTGTAAGCTCAGCATATTCTTTATTTAATTTAGTATACTGTTCCATATTATTAGTTATATCAGGAGTGGATAATATTTCAGATAGCTCCTTAACTCTATGAGCTAATTTTTCTAATTTTTCTCTTAAACTTTGTTTCATTTATTGCCTTTATTTTTATATGGTAATGCGTAGCAAGAATCGTGCTAAATCAACGACATTAGAATTTATGAAGAAATAGTAGTAGTTATGTTATACTGGTTCTAAATTATATAAATAACATACCAAGTTCACCAGTTCGTGTTGCCCATTATCTTGTATAGAACATAAGTTAGATGTAGGAGCATGCAGTAATTTATTGGTAAGTTTTATTGATAGCTCATGTATCACACTATCAACAGAGCTACCGTTTTGTAATTGTTTTTGGGCTAACGATACAATCTCTGTACGAACAGATTCTGCATTATCCCGCAAAGCTTTTATAAGTGGTGATAAGCCACGTTTTCGTTCCCAATTTTGATATTCTATTAATTTGTCATTAATGATATTAGTTGCATGAATTGCTGCAAATTTGCGTTTTTCAATACCTACATCGACTAATTTAGCAATATCATCAATAGTAAGGATATGAATGTTATCATGTATTCTTAAATTTAAATTAGTAACTAAAGGCATTGATAAGTCTATAATTAACAACGACTTACCAGATGTTATAGCGTTATGCAACAAGCTACTATCTAAAAGTGTACTATTACTATAACAACAAGCAATAATAATTGAATAATTATCGATTAGAGATGTAAGATCAGTTAATTGAGCATAACTAGCCCCCATAATATTAGATAATTTTTTAGCATTCTCTAAACTACGATTAATAACTGTCTTATTTAAGCAATTTATATTTTTAAAATAAGGGGAAATTTGCTTCATCATTTGCCCAGCACCAATAAACAAAATACTTTGTTTATCAATATCTGGTACATTAACCGCAATTAAATTAACAATAGCGCTTCCCATTGATATGGCTACATTATTAATTTCGGTAGCATTTCTTACATCTTTTTCTACAGATAGTGCCATTTGAAATAGACCAGATAGATGTGTGGAGAGCGTTTTATGCGTTTTAGATAAATTATAAGCGCTCTTAACTTGAGCAACGATTTCTGTCTCACCAAGAACCATAGATTCTAAGCCTGATACCACCCTAAATAAATGCTTTACACAATCTATCCCTGTATAAATATAGCCACATTTTTTCATAACAGTACGTGGGCATAAGCTTTTGATTTCGCAAATAGCATTAACTACAAACTCTATATCTTGAGTTACACAGTATACTTCCATCCTATTACATGTAGAAAGTATAATAATCTCACGTACAACAGATGCCGCATGTAATCGATGCAACGCATTTGGGATTTCATCAATAGTAAAAGACAAGTGTTCTCTTGTCTCAAAGCTCGATGTTTTATAATCAACACCAAAAACACCCAAAGTTAACATATTCCAACCATTTTTAATTTATATAATACTAATTTATTTATTGTATACATACCTGTATACAGGCATTATTATAACAAATCTTTATAAAGTAGGTATAAGTAAGTTTTTAGTGGCATTTGATTGTGGATATTTAGCTTGGGAAGAAGTCATCATCTAAAACTTGTTTAATCGTCCATTCACAATTACTTGAAAATGTAGACTCTTTTAAACCTGTTTCTTTAACTGCCTCATAAATTGCAATTTCATATGATTCTGCAAAAATTTCTTTAAGCTGAGATTTTAATGATGGCATTTTTTTTAATCTTAATGCAATTCTTTTTCTTTGTTCTTTAATTGTATATTTCCAGCTATTAGTTTGTAAATTAGGCTGGCATTTCCATTTTAGCAGATGGATCAATAAAATTTCCAAACGGCTCTCTAACTCCCTTATCTCACTTACACCCATGCTTTCAACCTCTTCAAATAAATTTATCACATCTAGCTTATCAAATGCTTTTAATTTAATTAATTTAGCTTGTTCTTGCGTCCAAGCATAAAAATCTTTTTTATATAAGTTTGTTGTATTTCGCATAATATAAACCCCTTACTAAATACATAAACTTAATACCAACAAGTATACAAGTTTTGCATACCATATAGTATAATCGTTTATAGGCAAAGATCCGTGCATTAAATCATTTCTAATGTTAATTCCTGCCGTATTTTGATTTGCATTACTAAACAAATTTTTCATTAAACAAATTTGACATTCACTAAAACCCAATTTTGTCAAATTTTCAGTTGAATTTGCCATATCAGTTAAATACCTTGGCTGCCGTGCAACATTTAGATTATTCCGAGATTTAGGCTTTGAGCTTTGCATTCCATCGGTTTCATTAAATCGCCCTTGTAAACAAAACTCCAAGATTGGGACTAAAAGATAAAATCCAGCATATTGACCACTCCTCCCCATATCACCTAAAAACAAGTCTGAACAAATCTTAAACTCTTCAAATCTTAGGCTAATAAAACCTTTATCTTTAATTAATTCATATAATTGTTGCTTTGCTTCTGAATTTAAATTAATAAATTTAATCAATTCGTCAAATATTTCATTGGTTGCTAAAAATATGTTATTAAAACATATGTTAATTATATCCTGTTTTTTAGATTCCTCACCAAATAAATTTTTATCAATTAAATTATCTTTAATGCACAATGTATTAAATAAATCTTTTAAACTAAATTCTGTTTTCATATTAAGACAACCCAACCATTTACTACATTCATTTTGAAATACAGAAAACAGTAATTTTAAGGTTTCTTCAAGATTGTTACCACTCTTATTCATGGCAGAGGATAATCTTTCTTTAAATTCAGAGATATGTGATTGAAGAATCCCATCAATAACTATTGGGGTATCAAAATTCGAAAAACTTTTACTTATGATTAGATGTTCAGCTTCAATCATTTCATCTAAATTTTTTTTGAGTATTTTAGATTCTTCAGTCGCTGTTATAATATTCTCTACGCATTTTTTTAATATTCCAAAATAATTAACCCTATAATAAACCCTTGGTGGTATTTCCTTTTGCACTCTTGTGGTTATCACATCTAAGTGGTTAAGGTTAATATTAAAGCACCCACTGTTGTTACAGATTAAATCCAACAATGGCAGTAGACCTAAAGTAGGTATGCCATTAATTTCATTATCAAAATTTTCAATTATTGGGTTAAGCAGTTTCTTCAATTTTTCATCATTTAATTTGGTGGTATTTTTCAACCATCCTAAATAACATTTTTTATCTAAATTGTATAATTTCTTTATACAAGCATCTAATTGATTTTTAATATTACCATCTAAAATTCTACCATAATACTTATGGGTTATTAACTTCATTAATGGCATTATAAATCTAGCGCTACGAGAAGATTCTATACAATTATCAATTATATATTCAACAAAATAAGTAACGCTTGTTTTAAATTCCTCAATAGACTCTGTACCTTGCAAAATAAACTCTAACGCATCATTAAGTTTACCATCTAGAGTATTCATTAATTGACATTTTCCATCGAGGTTTTAATATTAGTATTAATGTTTTTTAAAAAATCAATGTCTAATGAACCAATCAAATACATAAGTTGTAATCTAAATACTAAATATTGATACCTAGCTTGGTTATAATTTTGTAATACTTGGTAATAGTTTTTTTGTGAATTAACTAAATCAACACTATTTCTTAATCCTATTTGATACCCAATCTTATCTGATTTAAGTTTTATAAATGCAGACTTTAAAGACTGTGTTTGGGCTTTTACTAAATTAATCCCATTTTCTACCTGCCAATATGCATTTTGTACATCTTGGTCAGTTTGTCGTTTTGTTGAAACAAGCTGCTGCATCGAGTTCTCATAATTAGCTACAGATTGCCTTACCTGTGAACTAATAGTACCACCGTTATATAATGGTATATTTACTTGTACACCAACTGCAGCTTGCGAATACGAAGATAAAGTACTCCCTGGAGTACTAATCGCATTGGAATAAGCAGCAAGAGTTTGAGCTGAATCTGCCCCATCAATAGATAAAGCTCCTTGATTATTATATGAACCAACTATATTCACTGAAGGCAAATGCCCTGCTTTGGCAATTCCAATATCTTCAGTTGCCATTTGTAATTGCTTATCTGCTATTTTTATATTAAAATTAGCACTGCGAGCCATATAGCTCCAACTTTCTATCTTAACTGGATTAGGCTCAATTAAACCAATTTCGGTAGTTAATGGCTGAATTTGATTAGGATCTAAACCAGTTAGATTTTGAAAAATATTCTTTTTATTAATATAGTCGTTTTGTGCTTTAATTTCATCCGCTACAGATGTATCAAAACCAGACTGGGCATCATTAACATCAGCAATCGTTACTGTGCCTACATCAAATGATTTTTTTGCCTGATTTAGCTGTTTTTCTAATGAATCTTTAGTCATTTTAATTGCATTTAGGGAGTTTTCTGCATATAATACATCAAAATATGACTGAGCAATGGTTACTATCAGCTTACTTTTTGCATTAGCTAATTGTAAATCTGCTACTTGGGTTGCATATTTACTTTTAGTATATTGTGAGAATTTTCCAAAATCATAAAGAGTTTGCGATAACGATATACCCAGAGTTGGTTGGTTATAATATACCATTTCACCATTTGCATTTAAATAGTTTTCATTCATTTGACCAGTAGCGCTTATCTGTGGCAATAGTGCCGCCCTACCTTGAATAACCTTTTCTTGTCCTGATTTATTTTGAGCAACAGATGCTAGATAATCAGCATTATATTCTAGAGCCTTTTCATAAGCAGTTATTAAATCAAAAGCATAACTACCATTTATAAGAAAAAATGAACACACAAATAATTTTGCTCGCATTATTAATTTATTTAACATTTATTTTATATCTTTATTTATCATATCGTTTAACCTGTATTATACCAAATCTTTATTAATCATTTTTTACTTATTTCGAATAATCTCAAAAATTTCAGCATTAGTAAAACCCAACAATCTAACATGGCGCCAATCATCTTTAAATAACATTTCTAATCTATTGTAGATTTGTTGTTTTTCAGCAAATGTCATATTTTTAATAAAATCAAGTAAAATTATTCCGCTTAGATCACGTAATTTTATTTGCCTTACAATCTCCTCTATAGCTAAATAATTTACCTGATAAAAACTAAGTTTACTTGTTCCAGGATATCCCGCTCCAGAATTAATATCAATTAAATTTATACCTGAGAGTTTATGTATTTCCAAACTATAATTATTATGAGATATAATATTTTGATGAACTAAATTATTGAGAGATACAATATCAGTTTGTAATCTTTTATCTATAGTTAATTGATCAATTTGCCATAAGTCCATATAAGGAAGAATATTATCAAATACACTTTGGCAATTAGTGATAATATGTATTTCTTCACTATAACGTAAATTACGCAATACTTGTAAATAAAAAGGTAAGCCTTGTTCCAAACACTGGACACTTGATTTACTAATACTTATCCTTAAAACTTCATCCATTTTATTAATTAATTGTTGTAATTCATTCTCAACAATGGACAGATCAGTAAGAGAATTTATACTTGACCTAAAAATAACTCCATAATCAAGATATTTATTTGCAATCTCTCGTATTTCCAATGTTTTATCACATGCAAATTTATGTATATTCCGATTTACTAAAATTACATATCTACCTACAAAATTAATATTGTCCTCTAATTTTGCAAGCTTAGAATCATCTCCAAGCCACGTTAATTGGCATGATAGTTGGCTACCTTTTTGTAGATTTTGATTTTTTGATTGGTTTAAATTAACAAATCCTATTTTATCTTCACTATAATTTACAAAAGCTGTTTTATTTTTATTATTAATATCAACTACTTTAGCCAAAAAAATTGATTCTAATGTAGAACTTAAAGATATACTATATTTAATAAAGTATTCTGGTTTACTATCTTTGCTGTAACCAACCATATAGGCGGTGTCTGTTTCTTCTAGTGCTTGTATTATTAGTTTATCTATCATCTTTACCTTGCTATACTCTTACTTGCATTGAACTTTAGGTATATTAATATAATTATTATAAAACACAATACTCAACTTTATCAACCCCTTACGATTAAAAGATATTTAATTGTAACTTTTTTCATAAAAATATTTGACACTAAGCTTAACTCTATTATATAATACGTTCCTCTACAAAAGATAACGCAACGCCTCAATAGCTCAGTCGGTTAGAGCGACGGACTGTTAATCCGCAGGTCGTAGGTTCGAATCCTACTTGAGGCGCCAACCTTCTTCAACACTTCAATAATCTTCTGTTAATTCACCAACTAAGCTTTTTCTAATAGATTCCCTGATAATATTTTCACTCATATCAGAAGATAATAAAACCCATAATTTTGCTAATGCTGCCTCAGGAGTCATATCACAGCCGCTAATTATGCCTAATTTACTTAGCTTACTATTCGTATAAGTATTAGATATACGACCCTCTATAACCTGAGTCACACTAACAATTAAAACGCCTCGTTTAGTAGCACTAGTTAAAGCATCTACTAAATGTTGATTATGTATGGGAATAGTTCCACTACCATAGGTCTGTAATACAATTGCTTGAGCATCCGTATTTAATATGGTATCTGCTATAAAATCAGTGGTGTACCCTGGTCTAAAGCTTAAGTCCAGCACTTTTATTAATTTAGGTATTATTGGTGTAAAGGCATCTTTTGGAGCTTTTAGCATGCGTTTTTTGTACCAAGAAATATCAATACCAAATTCAGCAAGCGGCTCTTCATCTACTGAATCAAAACCTAGAAATCTATTTGTGCTGACTTTTTGCGCACGACAACCCCGAAATAGTTTATGGTTAAAAGCAATTGCCACCTCATATAACCCATCTTGCATAGCTGAATATATAGCATCAATTAGATTACCCCAGCCATCACTACGCCTATGCACTAATGGTAGCTGAGCTCCAGTTAAGATTACAGGCTTTTTTAAGCCATATAGAGCAAAAGCTAGCATACTTGCTGTGTATGCCATGGTATCAGTACCGTGAACCACGACAAAACCATCGTATTCATTATAATGATTAGAAATATCATTAATAATCTTTACCCAGTGAGATAAATTAATATCTGATGAATCAATTAAATCCGTATACTCAATTAAATCCAACTCAACCCCAGCTATTGGAGCTAATGACCTAATTTGAGAATGAAATAATCCAGGCATAACAGCTAAACCATTATCTGTATAATCCATCCCAACTGTGCCACCAGTATATAAAACAAGTATTTTTTTCAATTACTTCTTAAACCTTCTAAAACCTATAAAAATAAATATAAATAAAGCACAAATTATTATAATTGGATAGTTCCCTACTATTTCAAATGGTGTTGCCCCAAAACGTCCTTGTACCATATCAGTAAGAGTACCTTTCACAAAAGGAGCTAACTTTGATTGAATCATACCATTAGGCGTAATAATGGCAGTTAATCCTGTATTTGTATCCTGAATAAAATAACGTTGGTTTTCTAAAGCTCGAACTTGAGAAATTTGTAGATGCTGATCTTTAGCAACAGTATCCCCATACCAAACCATATCACTTAAATTAGCTAGTATCGTTGATTGCATTGCATTAGCAGTTAACTCAGTATTAAAACCATTTTCATAACAAATATTAAAGGCTAATTTTTGGTTGGCTACAACTAAAGGTGATTGTTCCTTACCACCAGAACTAAACCCTACCAAAGGTAGGTTAATCATAGAATAAACTTTACCAAATAACCACTTCATAGGAATATATTCCCCATATGGTACTAAATGATACTTAGCATAGTATGATTGTTTAGGATCCGTTAATAAAAGTGCAGAATTCACATAATTATTTTGCTTATCTATAAATTTAGGAATACCAATAATTAAGTTTGCTCCATTTGTTTTAGCTGTTTTAACTAATCCATCAAGATAACCTACTGGTAAATACTCACTAAATGAAGAAATCGCAGTTTCTGGAATAATAACTATATCAGCATGAGCAAGAGCAATCTCTTTTTTATAAATATCTAAAAAATTATTACTACTCCACTTTACTCCCTGAGATATATTTCCCTGAATCAATGCTACACTAATTGGCTTACCATAAGGCTTGGTATAGTTAATTTTTGCTAAAAAATCTCCGCCTATAATAATTGCTAAAAAATAAAATAGTATTAAATTAGTATATCGTTTAGGAGGTATATTTGATATATTGCGAGATGTAATAAATAATATTTTATTTTTAATAATAAAATAAAATGCTCCAATCATGCTTAAAAATATCCAGGACACTAAATAACTACCACCTAATGGATAAAAACCTTTTAAAAATGATATATTTACCTGAGTATAACCTACTTCACACCAAGGAAAGCCACTAAATAACCAGCTACGTAACCATTCAAAAAATACCCAAACACTTGGAAAAAATACTGCTAAATTAACTATAGCAAATTTTGTCTTATATTTATGATATACTGTTACGATTAACCCCATATAGAGTGCTAAAAACCCCACAAAAAAAATATATGCTAAAGTAGAAATAATTAGCCCAGTATCGATAATTTTATATAAAGAGTAAAATGCCCAATACAACTGTGTAGCAAAATAAGTAAACCCAAAAAAATACCCGTAAGCAAATAGCTTTTTTTTAGAAACATATGCTGCAAAATTATCAATTACATAAAGTAGCATTAAAATAGTAACTGCCATTATATATGAATGATTAAATGGAGCAAAAGCAAAAATACTAATACCACCTGCAATCAGAATTATTAGCAAGAGATGTAAGCTCTTAAATTGTGGTTTATTAAACTGCATAATTGTTATTTTATTCCCTTTTTATATAAATTTAGAGCTAATCTAGACATAGTAACGTTACTACAAGCATACGCACACTAACTAGGAGATTCGGCACGCCGTGTATTAAATATACTTAATGTACATAAAACACCAACCAACGCAATTAGAGCTGATGCAGATGTAGTAGTAATAGGTTGATTTTGCGGCTGTCAGCGCTAATAACTTCAATTTTCATATGTTTAAAATCTAAAATCTCCCCAACTGCTGGAATACGCCCTAAAAACTTAATTAAAAACCCACCAATAGTCTCAACAATATTATCATCTAATAATAAACCTAGCTTTAGATTTAATTCAGAAAGTTTACAATATCCTTTAACTCTATACTGGTGTTCTTTAATTTCAGTAATTAAGCGTTCACCTTCAACTGAATCATATTCATCTTCGATATCACCAATTATTTGCTCAATTATCATTTCTAAAGTAATAAGTCCAACTACATTGGTAAACTCATCTACCACAATAACTAAATGAGTGTGATTCATTCGCATTTCATACATTAAGCTATCTAAGCGTTTAATTTCTGGGACAAAATAGGCATGACGCAAATATTGTTTTATATCAAAACTATTATTTTGTTTAAAATGTTGAATCAGGTCTTTACTATGAAATACGCCAATTACCTCACTGATTTCTCCGTTTATTACTGGAAAACGTGAATGCCCAGTATTAACAATTTTTTCAATAATATCATCAATGGTACTACTGGCATCTATAACATCCATTTGTTGACGTGGAATCATTATATCACGAGCTTTCAAATCATCTATAGCTAATACCGCCTCAAGCATGGGCAAACTATCATTATCTATAATTTTTCTGGTAGCAGCATCACGTAATAATGTTATCATTTCCTGCTTATTTTGAGGTTCTTGTGCAAAAATGCTACTTAACCAGCTTTTCATACTAAGCTCCCTTATTCTTTCAGAACATTACTTTATCACTGATATTACTACTTAGAGTATACCATATGAGTTTTATTACTAAAGCGCAATAATTTTTTGGCTTGAAACTAAGTACATCATGGTAATAATCTAGTTATTCAGCCTTACATTGCATTTGAATTTCGGTCCACATCTCATTTACTAAAATACGGGTTTTGGGATCATACGAGGTAAAAGTATGATTTTTAGAGATATCAGTTGGGTAAATCCATTTAAGATTTTTTAGTTCTGGGCTTAGCCGTAGATATGCAATTTTATTTGGAATGCTTGAACCAGTACGTAATGCTAAATCATATGCATTATTAGGTTTCAGGATCGTATTGATAAAATCATAAGCATATTTTACATTTGGTGCAGATAATGGGATTACTAAATTATCCATTTCATACATATTGCCCTCTTTTTGTAGCATTACCCCAATTTTAATTGGTGAATGTATACTTTTAGCATCTAAAATAGTTTTATAAATATCTGTAGAATAACTCATAGCAACCCAAATATCACCCCGTAATAAACCACGGTAGTAGCTATCGGTATCAAACTTGGTCCAGTAGGCAGAAGCCTTATTTATTAGTTTGTGTGCTGCATTTAAATCATCTATATTAGTTGAATTAGGGTCACGACCTAAGTATAATAAAGCAGCAGCAAAAACATTTCTTGAAGAACTAAAAACAGTAATATGTCCTTTTAGTTTTTTCAAATATTGCGGTTCAAATATAACTGCCCAAGTATCTGGTATTATACCAAGCTGATGCAGTCTATCTTCGTTATAAGCCAAAAAAACTGGAGTATATGCATATGGAACTGAATACTGATTACCTGGATCATATGGAGGGTTTAAAAACTTAGGATCAATATTATTTAATCCAACTATTTTACTCTTATCTAACTTTTGTAATTTACCCATTTTTGCAAGCTCACTAACTGCATAGCTAGTTGCTTCTATAACATCATAGCCAGTTGCACCAGCTACAACTTTTGCTAACATCTCATTAGGATCATTAAAAAAACTTTGAAACAACCTACAGTCACATAATGTTTCATAATCAGTTATCATTTCTGGGGTAGTATAATTAACTGCAATAAAAAGGTTCATAATTTTATTGGCACAAGATAAGCTACATGCTAGACATAGACTTACAACTAAAATATATTTTTTATATTCTTTCATATGATTAATTCTATTTAAATAATTGTGGGGAAATTTTTGAAGCAATTGTAGTTAAAATTAAAGTAAAAATAATTACTATAGTCGAAATAGCGTTGATTTCTGGAGTAACCCCCATTTTTAACATAGAATAGATTGCTAAGGGTAAAGTGGTAGAACCGGGTCCAGCAGTAAAAAAAGTAATAATAAAATCATCTATTGATAAAGTAAATGCCATTAATCCACCAGCAATAATCCCAGGAAATATAGTAGGTAATAAAACCAAATAAAAAGTTTTGAATTGATTGGCACCTAAATCACGAGCAGCATCTAAAATACTATCATCCATTCCATGCATACGTGTTCTAACTGCAACTGCTACAAAACTAATACAAAAGGCAGTATGAGCAAATATAATGGATGCCATACCTAAAGTAAAATTCATTAAGATAAAAAACAACAGTAACGCAACCCCCACTAGTAGTTCAGGAGCAGCAACTGGCACTAATATCAAAGCTGATAATAATGGCACTTTATACTTGTGTAGCGCAATTCCAGCTAAAGAACCTAAAATAACCGAAATAAAACTTGAAATTGAAGCAATTACTAATGAATTAAGAGCAGCATTGATTAAATCTTTATCCGCAAAAAGAATCTTATACCATTTAAATGTAAAACCTATCCAGCCAACATTAACTCTGGAGTTATTAAATGAAAATAATATAACCACAATTAATGGAATATACAAAAACAAATATCCAACTATCCCGCCAATTAGCATAACTTTAGAGTTTTTACTTTGTTGCATATTTTAGCCCCCCAGTTCTGCGTGCTATACTACCTACTAATAAGGATATACCTAATACAATTAGAGTCATAATTATTGCAGTAACACTCCCAAGTGGCCAGTTCATGGTTTGGAGAAACTGCTGCTTAATTAGATTACCTATCATTAAGGAACAATTGTTACCTACTAACTCAGGTACAACAAACATGCCAATACTTGGGATAAAAACTAAAGCACTACCAGCTAAAATGCCAGGTAAACTTAAAGGTATAGTAATTTGCAAGAAAGATTGTAATCTAGTTGCACCAAGGTCGCGACTTGCCTCGATAATTGCTTCGTCATGCTTCTCTAAATTTGCGTATAAAGGTAAGACCATAAAAGGTAAATTAATATAAACTAAACAAACAATGACTGCAAAAGAAGAATAGAGTAAATTTGCTGGTTGATAACCAAATAAACCAATTATTACATTAATAATATGGCTAACTCCAGATTGCGGACCTAAAATTATCATCCAGGCATAAATCCGAATTAAAAAGCAACTCCAAAATGGAATAATTACTAATAACAATAATACATCCCTATGCTTTTTTTGGCTTTTTGCGATTAAAGATGCTAAAGGGTAACCTAGCATAAGACAACAAAATGTGGTAATAAGAGAGTATTTTACTGATCTTAAACATAGTTGCCAGATAAATTCGCTAGTTAAGGCAAACTTAAAACTATCAAAAGTTAAGTTGATTTTTGTAACAGATTTTCCAATATGCTGAATTAAGGGTGCTACTCCACCGTATTCTCCAGGTTCACGAAAAGCAATAAAAATCATGATAAGTGTAGGTATTAAAAATAATACCACCAAATAAATAATTGGTGGAGTTGATAATATCCTCTTCTCAGTTAATTTAAATAAATTATAGCTCATGATTTTTCTACCTAACTAAGAAGTTGCCAGACTCTGGTTCAAAAGCAATGATAACATCAGAATTATCATTAAAGAAACTAGCCTGTGTAGCCTTATTATTTGAAAGCATTGATTGGATTTTAGTACCATTAGCTAATAAAAACTCATATAAAGTCCCATCACCATAGTAGTAATAACCCTTCACTGTTGCTTTAACTGAAAACAGATCTTCATCGTCAGGATCTTGACGCTTAGCTTTTACTTTTTCAGGTCTAATTGAATACCATCCTTTTTGTCCTACTATGATATTTTCCACTTCATCGATAATTAAATCAAACTCTAAAATATCAGCAACTTTTAAGGTAATAATGTTGTGGTTAATAGCTAAAACTTCTGCAGATAATAAATTACATTTACCTAAAAAATCAGCAACAAAGTAAGTTTCTGGTTTTGAATAAACATCTTGCGGGGTATCTAGCTGCTCTACTTTACCTAAATTCATAACAGCAATTCTACTAGATAAAGCTAATGCTTCACTTTGATCATGTGTTACATAAATAAACGTAACTCCAGTTTCTTCTTGTAATTTTACCAGTTCTACATGCATATGCTCACGTAATCTTGCATCTAATGCAGATAAAGGCTCATCTAACAATAATATTCTAGGTCTATCAACTAATGATCTAGCAATTGCAACTCGTTGTTTTTGTCCACCAGATAGCTCATGTGGATAGCGATGTGCAAATTTAGTTAATTGTACATCTTCTAGGAGCTCCTCTACTTGCTCAATTAGTTTTGATTTATTCCATTTTGCCATTTTTAAAGGAAAAGCGATATTATCAAATACCGTCATATGAGGGAAAAGCGCATAACTTTGAAATATTGTATGCAATGGACGTTTTTCAGGTGGTAAGTTTGTTATATCTATGCCATCAAGTAAAATAATACCCGAATCAGGCTTAGTAAACCCAGCAATCATTCTTAATAATGTGGTTTTACCACAACCTGATGGACCAAGTAAAGTAAAAAACTCTTTTTGATTAATATTAAGACTAATATTATCTACTACTAAATTATCTTCGAAAACCTTAGATATATTCTTAATCTCTAAAATAGCCATCTATACTCTTTCATATTCAATCTCCATGTTTGTTGGTTGGCTTTTTATTTACCCCAGACAAACTGCAAAACCAATCGCCTATATGGAGTTTGAACCTGTTTGAGTATAAGCCAATTCAAAATAACTACTCAGATGAATAATTACTAAGGTGGTATTTTAACAAAAATCGTATAAGTGTGTGGCTTTTTTATTTTAGAATATTATGCTTAAGAATATTAATAATACCAATTCCAGATTTAATTAGACTAAATGATGAACAACGCCGTGTACGAATAGTACATAAGGCGTGAATCATGACGTATAATTAAAAATGGGATTGGTATAATATAGCTCAAAGACAATAAATATATTTAGCTAAACATACGGCTTATTAATTCACCACCTAGCTTAATGTTCTTTTTCTTGGCATTATCAATATAGTTGATAATATACTTACTTAATGCTGTGTACTCACGTTCTGAAAAAATTTGTTTAGATGTTGTTAATAAACGAGATTCAAAACTATTAGTAAACTGCTCAGCAAAATCAAAAATATAATCCGTAACCTTTTGTGGCTCTTGGATAAAATGCAAATCAGAAGAAATCAACAATAATTTATAATTAATTCCATTTTCTAAACCGTTAGCAGATTCATCAGAAATCATAAATTGGGTTCTATCATTCCGAATATAAATGAATTTACCTTCTTGTTCTGTAAAATTATGATCTATAAAAAACTTATGTAAAGTTTTATAATCAACTGGAGATTTTAAAATAAGATATAACTCAAGCTCTAACTTTATTTCTTTAAAATGCTTTGTTTGCTCTTGGATTGAATTAATGCTTGCCTCATAATTAGATTGTTGTACAAATGCTGAGTTCTGAAGAACAAACTTAAATATTTCTCTATATATATTAGCTATTTGCGCTTGGCTTACTATACCATTCTTATCTACTAAATGAACCACATATTTTAAAGCAGAAGCAATATATTTGTTCCCTCTAGAATACACTTGCCATTTATTATCTTTACCTAAAACATATATTTTATAATGTTTTTGGGTATAAGCAGCGATTTCTGGTAATGTTTTTAATTTTAATGGTTCTTCAAAAGCAATATCAATAATATAGTCTAGGCTTTCATCTGCTTCATGTGCGTAATCAAATGGTATTGTTTTTAATTTAGCAAAAATAGCTTCTACACTGTCATCAGGAAATATCTCCTCTTGAACTAATGGTTTTTGTTGGTTAGATATATCTGCAAAAAGAGAATCAACATTAACCTTATTTTGGGCAATATCACGATCTAAGATATTTTTATTATTAAATGCATTTTCATCTAAACCATCTAATATTAATACTTGATCTTCTTTTATTGCATCATTAACTTTATGATTAAAGTTGTTTTCTACCATACGTTTAAATTTAATTTCTTGGTACCAAGAATAAACCACCAACATAAGAATAAGGGATAGAACTGCTGCAATAATTGCTAGCTGAATTGAATTCATATTTTTATACCTTCTATTAAATTACTCTTTAATATATTGTCGAATAAACTGAAATAATTTACGGTAGTTTTTATTTTGACTTAATTGGATCTCTTTACGAATAATACGGACTAACTGCCTTAACTCTGTTATATCACAATCAGGATATTTTGCAATAAAGTCATCTAAAGCAGTATCGCTTTCAATTAATTTATCTCGCCAAGCTTCACAGTCATGTAGAATTCTTGCACCTACTGCAGAATCTCCCATTACAAAAGATAGGCGTTGCCTAATGTAAGCTTCATCAACACTACGCATTAATTTACCAATATATTGGTTGTTACGTTTTAAAGCCCTGTTAGAATTAATCGTTTTGGCAGATTTAAGTGCTTCACGTAAAGTATCAGGAAGCTCAAACTTTTCAAGCTGTGATTTAGATAGCTTAGCTAAAGCCATGCCTAAATCTTGGAGCTCTTCCATATGTGCTTTAATTTTGGTTTTACTGATTTCTTCTTTATCAGAAAAATCAGCTTCGTTATCATTATACATTTAATATATTCACTTTCTGTACGTTATACATCACTTAATGTGCATAAGCGATTTTAACATGTAAAGCATAATAAATGGGACAAATCCCTAATTTTTTATTGAATCTGACAATTTAGTTAATCTAATAAAGACTTTAAGTTAAAGCAATATATCAGCTAATGATATATTTCTAAGACTAATTCCAGAAACCTCTTCATAGGGATTATTTTTCGAATTCATAATAATTTTTTTAGGATCATCCAATAACATTGCAACATAATCATAAAACTCTGGTTTAATAAGTGGTTTAATAAATTCAACTAATTCAGTATAACTTATATTTAGATGTTCATTACAATTTATATATCTGCTATGATTTCTATTAAATTTATTTAATACTTCAGACTCTCCATAAATTATTGCTAAAAAACTAATAATTAGCGCATAACTATCTTTAACTTTTCCTATATGATGTTTTACATCACTAGTATTTGAACTTTTTAACATATCTAATATATCAACATTAAGGTAATTTGGGGTACCATTTTGTATAGGATCTTCCAAACTCATACCCCAATCTATTAATGCAAATCCAGATTGTTTCAGAAAAACTAAATTCTCTAATTTTATATCATTATGAAATAATGGAACCCCATCATTATTACCACTATGTGCATTATTTAATTGAACAGATAACTTTTTAAACCAGTCTAATATAATTTTATCAGCGTTATCATTAATAATTTTACTTTTGTTTTTTATTAACTTAGCCTTTATTTCTATATTTTGTTCTGCATTTATAATAATATCTAGCTCTTTCTTTAACTGGTCTTTTATTTCTATTATTAAGGTATGGTGAATTTCGTTACCTCTAGTGGCAATTAGTCTTTCATTATTATTTGTATCTTGCCATACTTCATTAAACAATAATAAAGGGTTATTTTTAATTAGCATTGAGTATTTATTTCTCAGATATTTAGCTAAATATATTTCTTCTTTATATGCCGCTTTTACTTGATGAGTACCATCTTTAGGAGTTAAAACTATTTTTTTTGAAATTGAATTCCCAAATACAACTTTTGTTGCTCCATTGGCACCATTAACTTGAGAATCTAATTCTATAAACTTTGTTTTATTATCTTCATCCTTAAACTTCATCAAAATAGATGAGGTTTTACCTGTTATATTATTATCTAATTTATAACCTAAATCATCTGATTGTAAACTAAAAATATTAGTTGTTAAATTATGGTACATCGATTCTTTAATCAATTCTAATGATTTTTTAGCTTGCCTTTCTTGTATAAATTTAGCAATAATCTTTGAACCTGTTGGATTAATACAATAACCACTAGCAATAGCTTCAGCAATGTTTTGTTTAGCATCCATATCATTAATATTAATTCTACCTAAGCTAATAGAAAGCTTCATTACGACCTTAGGATCAGTACCAAATACCCCCTTAGAAATTGCACTAGCAATATAAAACTGGGAATCTGCTGAAATGGTGAAGTTAATCTCGCCTAAACTAATAGCAAGAGCTGTTAACACTTCTGAATTACTACCAAATACCTCATTATAAATACTAGTAGATAGTGATTCTAAAGCATTTGAATCAGTTAAATTCATCTTACCTATACTCGTAGCAAGTGCTGTTAATACTTCTGGATTATCCCCAAAGTTACCATTTAAAATAGCAGTTGCAATATATTGTTGAGCATTTGAATCAGTTAAATTCATCTTACCTATGCTCGTAGCAAGTGCTGTTAATACTTCTGGATTATCCCCAAAGTTACCATTTAAAATAGCAACTGTAATATTCTGCTGTGCTATATTATCAGTAAGATTAATTTTATCTAGCAAATCTAACACTTCAAAACCATAACCAAATTTGCCGTTATAGATACCATAACAAATTTCTGCCTCAACAGATGCAGGAATAAGATTCATTTTACATAAAACAATTTTACTTGTACTACGTGCAATAGCTTTTAGCACTAGTTCATCATCTCCAAATTTATTTTCATTAATTGCTGTAAGAAAATCCATTTGAATTTCTGAGTTAATAATATTCATGCTACCTAAACTAGTAGCAAGTTCAGTTAATACTTCTATATCATTACTAAATTTACCCCCCAAAACTGCATCCATAATATTTTTTTGTGAACTAACATCGCTAATATTTAGGTTTCCAATAAGCCTTGCAAGAGTAATTAATACTTTGGTATCATTTCCAAATTTATTATCTAAAATAGCATTGCTAACACACAGGTGAATAGCAATATCATTAATCTTCATTTTTCCTAATGATGTCAAAAACCCAGTCAATACATCAGAATCAACTCCAAAGTTACTCCCCAAAACATCATTAGTAATAGAATATAACTCTTCCTTACTTAAATCTATTTTGTCTAGCTCTCTCACTAATTGCAAAACCACTGATTTATCTGAAGATAAATCATTAATTGCAGTTAATAGTTGATCCTTTTTAGATAAACTTTTTATAAATAAATCTTTGCTCTTATCTTTCACATTGAATGAATTGCTAACTGTAGACTTGTTTGTACCTATAGTATTTATATTATCAACAATGGGCAATATTTTTGTGTCTAACTTCATAAATTATCCTATACTTTATTAACCTTAATAAACAATTTGTTAACTATTAAGTAATATAATTGTAACATAATATGCAAATAATTTCGATAGGTTATTTGGATAGTTATATGATATAAAATAGATTTTGAATTTAATAAAATGTTATAATATTATATCTTTTTTATTGTAAGATAAGCTTTTTATTAGAGGGATATACAATAATGCTATCGACTTGTAGTACTAGATATAAAATACCTGAATTTACAAATAATGTAAATAACTTGATTGAATGTAAAAATCAATCCACATATAATAATCCAGATAATAATATCATGAACCTTTTAAATACCTTAAAAAAAAATGAGGTATTAAGCTATGCTGATGTAAAAAATATTGAAAATGGTAAATTTGGTAAAAACCCTGGTATTTTAATAAAACTGCTAGAAACCTTAAGTACAATGAGAATTGAATTTAAAACAAAATCTCTAATAGTACAAACTCTCGCTAATGCTATTTTTAAAGGTGTTTTTGGTAAAGATAAAGATGTTTTGGTTAAATTAGCTAGCTTTTTTGTTGCTCTTAACCCTCATGAAACTATTTTTTATCGTCTAATTGTTAGGGCTCTTGAGAACAATACATTTGGTAACAACTCAGATGTGCTAGAAGCAATAATTATGAGTTTTAGTAAAATAGATTTTACCCCACCTGAGTATCAGGTTAGAGTTATTAAATATATGCTAAAAAATAATAACCTATTGAAACTTAATAAAGTAAATTTAATAATAAGTAATTGGACAATAGAAAAAGCACAATATAATGAAATTTTAGCCCTTTTAAAACAATATAAATTAAATAATGAAGAACACATTCAATTTGGAGCATTTAGCAATTTAAATGAGTGTGTTAAAAAAAATGTTAATGGTGTTAACATTGAAGACTGTTTAGAACACTTTGGTTCATATGGAATAACTTATAATAAAGATTATAAGCCAGAACTACTTGTAGTATATAAAGATACTGAAAATAACCCAATTGGATTTAAAGACTTTTTTAATAGAGATATAAATCATATAATAAATCAGCATAAACTATCAAATATCAAAGTTTATAATTTTGTGGAAAGTATATCAGGGTTATACCCTGCACAGATCGATGATTTATCTGCGCATTCGATATATTTCAACAGCTTTCCAACCTGGTTACAAAATAAAATCAAATTAAATCATTTTAATATTAATGCTTATGTATCTGCAGATATTTTAAAGTTTGTAATAAATGATCTGCTTAGTTCAGTACCATTTACTACAAGTAATACAAAAGAACAATGCAAACATATAATACAAGAAATAATAAAAATCAAAGGTAAAAGATTTGATATCTCAACTAATCAAATTGAAAACACCAAATTTAAAGATCAAATAAATCAGGAATTTAATGCCATTGAAAACCTTGTTACATATAAAGTTTTGCTGGGTAAGTTTTGGTTGACTATTAAAAATAATGAAGAAAAGCTTAAGCTATGTTTTTTATTAGGACAGTTGGCAAAAGACGGAGCATTAGGTTATCATAATAATAAATCAAATCAAGCTAATGATGCTTTTTATGGTTTATTTGAGCATTGTATAAGTAAGATTATTAATGATGGTAATTCACATCCAGAATTATTAAAAATTCAAGATCTTGCAAAAACTGGTGCCTGCATTGAAATATTATCTAATGATCTACTAATCAAAGTTAATCCAAATGTATTATCCGTATGGGATACAATTGAATAGTTCAAGAATTATTTTGGGATACAAACCAAGTGTTATTTACAAAATAGGAGGCTGTGGTATAATGATGCTATAGCTACTATCTGATGCCAATTAATTTTTTTAGGTTATAATATAAATATGTCAACTTTAGATTTTGAATATTCTCAAGAACAATTAAGTAATATTGCACAACAAATATTAGATAGAAGCCTTCAACTTGGAGCAACTAGTAGTACAATAGAAATTAATGAAGCAATTGCAACCAATGTAGATATTTTAAATAGTAAAATAGAGAATTTTGAAACCAGTTATGATCGAACTTTAGGCCTTAGTGTATATTTAGGAAATAAACGTGGTAGCATTGGTATTACAACTATATCATTAAATAACATAGATGCTATTATTAAACAAGCTTTGGATATAGCAAAATATACGCAAGAAGATTTAGCTAATGGAATTGCAGATAAAGAGTTTATCTGCCATAAAATAGATAAAGATTTGCAACTATATCATCCGATTGACATTGCAACCGATGATTTAATTAATAGAGCAAAAAATATTGAACAACTTGGTTTATTGATAGATAAAAAAATATCTAGTTCTGATGGATCATCAATTAGCTTAGCCAAATATAATTTTGTTATTGCAAGTACTAATGGGCTTAATCTAGGATACAAAACCACACGCTTTGATAGTAGCTTAAGTCTTATTGGTAATACTAATGATGGTATGCAAACTGACTATTGGTATTCTAGCGCACGAAAATTTACAGACTTAAAAACTGATGAAGAAATAGCAAAAACTACTGCTATGCGAGTATTACGCAGGCTAAATAAAGGCAGTATAAATGGTGGGACATATCCAGTTATATTTGAGTCTCCAATTGCTAAATCTATCATTGGAAATTTTCTTGGAGCTATAAGTGGTAGCAGCCAATTCAGAAAATTAAGTTTTTTAACTGATACTTTAAATAAGCAAGTATTCCCTAATTGGCTATCAATTATTGATGACCCTTTTATAATCAAAGGATTGTCTAGTTGTTATTTTGATAATGAAGGGGTAAAAGTTAATAAAAAATATTTAGTAAATAATGGTATAGTTGAAAATTATATTTTATCTTGTTATACTGCACGTAAACTAAATATGAAACCAACAGGTAATGCGGGTGGTTCACATAATATTTATGTAACACATAACACTACTGATACACTTGATATACTAATAAAAAAAATGGATAAGGGGTTGTTAGTAATTGAGACTATTGGGCATGGTTTGGATATGGTTACTGGAGATTATTCCGTTGGTGCTAGTGGCTTATGGGTAGAAAACGGCATAGTACAATATTTTGTAGATAACCTGACTATCTCAGGTAATTTAAAAGAAATATTTAAAAATATTATTTATATTAATAATGAATATCAAGATAGCTCTATTGCTTGTGGATCTATGCTTGTTGATGGAATCACCATTTCTAACTAACCATTATAAGTAACGTAGATAGGCATTCTTAATAATTAACAATGCGTGCTGTATCTTGTTAATTATTAAGAATGCCTTAACCTCACTCACTTGCATCAATTATTACTACATATGGCTACCAAGATAGTTTCTGAATTCTTGTATGATCACTGTATCACTCTTTCATTATCTTATCATTACTTGCTATAATTTTATCTAATACCAAAAAATCCTGGTCTAGACTATCATTAATAGCTTGATCTGTCTTTATAGCTTCATTAGGCAAAACAATTTTCCTTAACGCACCCATAATTCTAATTGGTTTTAAAGCTATCTTCTTAATACCCCCCAAAACTCTATTATTAGAATCAGATGAAATTTGAATCTCCAAATCTGTAGGAGTATCATAAATAATCGTATTTATCTCATAATCTATAATATTTTTTGCTTGGAGTATATTTTCTGCTGATATACTACTTAGAATATATTGAATCAAATCATCTAGCTTTTTATTATTTACATTAATAACTTCAGTACCACTGTTTAGAGCTATGGTTATATTTTCTTTTTTATATAGCGTATAATATTCAATATATGTGGTAAGCTCTAGATATGGTTGATATATTGCAAAATAAGAATCAATACAATGATTAAGCTCAGTGTAATTTTCAAACCTGCTAGAATAATCCATAAATATTTTAAACTCTACATTAGAATGGTAAAATTTAATATAAGAATCAATAAAATTATTGAGAGCCACCTTATTTTGAAATGCACTATAATAGATCATAAACATTTCAAAATCTACATGAGCGTTGTATGATCTATCTAGATATATTTGTATCCCGTCAACAAAATTTTCTTTATAATTACAGATATGGTAAAAATTTACAAATTGATTAAATTCAATTATATCTTTATTATAAGATTTAGCAGAGTATATTTTTATACATTCATAAATAATATCATCTGTTATATTTAAATTGCCCAATTTAATATAAGTTAAAATATCCATATAAGTTCTAAATAAATTATTCTTAAGATATGCCTGATCGTACTCAATAAATTGATTTAGATTACAAATATTACCACGAATTTTGGGGATTTCCTGACATATTTTATAACATTCCACTATATATTCAATCTCAAAATTTTTATTATTTTTATAAAATAGCCAACATTTTATATAATCATTTATCCCAAATTGGTTTGTTTTATATGAGTTAATATAACTTATGTATTCGTGCAAAGAAAACTCTTGGCGAATTTCTAAAGATAACTCTTCTTTATACAATTTATTATATTGTTTATAATTAATTAACCCTACATCATACCTATCTTTTAAGAGATATGAAGGCACTTTGTTTATAGCTCTAATAGATTGAAAGGCCTTATTTAAAAAAGATTTATTTTTTTTATGTGGATCATTTAAATACCAACTAGAATGTGACTTCTTCATAGTAGATAAATTTGGATTAAAATATACTGATTCAGCTTTAGGAATAGACTTTATTGTATTTTCTGATTGTGTATGATGTGGTAAATTATTTGATACTTGCATTAGATTATCCTTTAAATATTGATTGTATTATTAAGATAATTAATAATATTACCGATTAGTTAAATTTATAATAATGGAGTATTTTTGAAATTAATACAGAAACTTCAAGGATGATTATAACACTTTATAAATACTTATTTAACATAAAATAGTTGATTTTTACAACTATTGTATGATACAATAATATATAATACAATATATTTACAAATGAAAGATAAATTTTATGCCATCAAATAAAAATTTATTACAACAATCAAGCTCAAATATTCAATTATCCGCAGATTCTGACTTAAAGCCAAAAATCACAATTGGCTTTCAATTGGCTAAAATACTAAAATTAAAGCGTAGATTTATTGATATTGAAATGAAAGAATTAGGATTATCTAGAACAGGATGGCAAGTACTATTTTGGCTAACAATATTAGCACCATGTTCACAAAAAGAACTATTAAAAAATTTAGACATTGATGCTGGGCATTTAGCTCGAGTATTGGAAGAGTTTGAACAAAAAAAGTATATTGTACGTAGCCAAATAGAAGGTGATCGTCGTTCTTTATTAATCCAGATTACACAATACAGCCAACAAAATTTAATTCCGCATATGCAAGCAACAATTAATAAAGAAAATACTATTCTTTTGAATGGGATTAATGAAGAAAATAAAATCCTTCTTTTTAAACTACTTGCTCAAGTAGAAGAAAACGTGGAATCGGTACTAACAACTTATATTATAAAGGACGCTGAAAACAATGGATAATACAATGCTTATTCTGTCGGAACATCGCAGAAAATTAATTATTAGAACCCTACTTTGCCTAATGCCCATTGTTGGTATGGCGGTTGACTTAATAGCTCCTTCATTACCAGCAATTGCAGATAGCTTAAATATCTCTAGTGCGACTACCAAAAATATTATTACAATTTATTTGCTTGGGTATGCACTAGGTAATTTTCTTACTGGATTTTTAACAGATGCTTTAGGACGGCAAAAACTTATTCGAATTGGCTTAGTTGGGTTTATATTTGCAAGCTTATTGCCAATAATTTCACCTTATATTATAGTATTATTATTGTCTAGGTTTCTTCAAGGACTTACAATTGGAGCTGTTGCAGTAGTTGCTAGAGCTATCCTTTCTGACATTTTACCGCCACAAGAATTAGTCCGTCTAGGTGTGATAATGGGAAGCATGTTTGGTTTAGGACCAGTGATTGGACCTCTAGTTGGTGGGTATTTACAATTTTATTTGGGCTGGCAAGCATGTTTTGCTTTTTTTGCCATCATTTCAATAATTGCATTTATTGCTGTATTTATCATTTTGCCTGAAACACACTTTAATCGCCACCCTCTTAATATAAAGAATATCCGTACAAATCTTCTTGAGGTATTAAGCCATAAAAAATTTATGGCTATGGTATTAAATATGGGTGCAATATATTCTCTTATCATAGCTTTTAATACTGTTGGCCCATTTTTAATTCAAAATCAACTTAAATATACTCCAGTCTTTTTTGGACATATTGCCTTATGTATGGGAGTTATGTTTATACTTGCTACATTCACTTGCAGATACTTACTAAAAAAATATAAAGTTGAACAATTATTTTTAGTGTTTATTAATACATTTTTTGTTATAGCATTATTAGCATTAGTAATGAGCTATATTTATGACAAAAGTATTACTCTAATTGCAATTGCTAGTGCATTTATGTTTTTTGCTTGTGGGATTATTTTTCCGATGTCTATGGGTAAAGGTATTTCACTGTTCCGTCATATTGCAGGAACAGCAACCGCTACAATGTATTTTATCAATGTACTTATGACAAGCATCACTGCGCTAATCCTAAGCTTTGTCAATATTCATAACGCTATTGCATTAATGTGGACATATTTTTTATTAATCTCAATATGTGCTGTTATTTACTGGAGCGTTATTAATAAAAATAAATAGATTTAATTAGTTTAAAGTGGGTCCTATTGAAGTTAATAGTGCTCCATAAGATTGCAGCCCCACTAATAGCCTTTTATTGCCGTTATAGCTGATATAAACACTAACACAATCACAGGACTTACGAAGGTGACTGGATGCGATATCTCCCACATTGTTATTCCAGAAACCATTGATGGCTTTAAGGTAACAACTATTGGGAATAACGCATTCCGAGATAATACAGCCCTTACAACCGCAAAGATGCCTAATGTAACAAACATTGGGGATGCAGCATTTTTTGGTAATACATCCCTTACAACAGTAACTATGCCTGAGGTAACAAACATTGGGGATGCAGCATTTTTTGGTAATACATCCCTTACAACAGTAACTATGCCTGAGGTAAAAAAGATTGGGAATGCAGCATTCTATGGTAATAAAGCCCTTATAACAGTAAATATGCCTAAGGTAACAACTATTGGGGTTCAGCCATTCCGAGCTAATACAGCCCTTACAACAGTAGAGATGCCTGAGGTAAAAGAGATTGGGAATTTCGCATTCCAAGGTAATATAGCCCTTACAACAGTATATATGCCTAAGGTAAAAGGGATTGGGTATGATGCATTCCGAGATAATACAACCCTTACAACAGTAACTATGTCTGAGGTAACAATTATTGGGCCTGGAGCATTCCGAGGTACAGCCCTTACAGAAGTAACGATGCCTCTGGTAATAACTATTGAGTATGACGCATTCCGAGATAATACAGCCCTTACAACCGCAAAGATGCCTAAGGCAATAACTATTGGGAATGCGGCATTCCAAGGTAATACATACCTTACAACAGTAGATATTTCTAAGGCAACAACTATTGGAGCTGGAACATTCCAAGGTACAGCCCTTACAGAAGTAAAGATGCCTGAGGTAACAAATATTGGGTATGATGCATTCCGAGATAATACAACCCTTGAAACCGTAAATATGCCTCTGGTAACAACTATTGGGGGTGGAGCATTCCGAGATAATAAAGCCCTTACAGAAGTAAAGATGCCTCTGGTAACAACCATTGGGAATGACGCATTCCGAGATACAGCCCTTACAACCGCAAAGATGCCTAAGGCAATAACTATTGGGAATGCGGCATTCAAAGGTAATACATACCTTACAACAGTAGATATTTCTAAGGCAACAAATATTGGAGCTGGAACATTCCAAGGTACAGCCCTTACAACAGTAGAGATGCCTAAGGTAACAACTATTGGGGATGGCGCATTCAAAGGTAATACAGCCCTTACAACAGTAAATATGCCTCTGGTAACAACTATTGGGGATGGCGCATTCTATGGTAATACAAAACTTACAGCAGTAACACTTCCTATATCATTTGATAATCTTGGGTTGACAACCTACTTTGACTATGGTAATACTACTGGTGGGTCAATTACTTTTACTTTTACTCCTACTCCTTAACTAATTTGATTGGTTAAATATAAGATGGCTAGATTTCCATTTATTGTTCTCCAACTATTTACTAATTATATTTAGTTTATAGTCCGTGATTTTCAACCACAGCAAATGAGTTTTAAGAAAGTTACGCTTTAAATTGAAATCTAGCTCACAGCATTGTAATAAACTTGTATAATCTGCTATTCTTTAACCCATAATATATTTTTAACTCCCGGGGGCTTACTATACAAGCTCTTATAATGAAATAAATTTAATACAATTATTGACTAGGTTATAACCCAGAAGCCCACGAATATCCCATTTAAATAAAACGTTAACTCTAAGAACCATAAAACTCAATTATTATAAATAGAGCCTTTAGGTATATTAGGTTGGGTCTTAAAGCGTTTGTGCAACCAAAAATACTGTGCAATATTTTTTAGTATTGCGCTTTGAACAAATTGGTTCATTCGGGTAACATCTGCTTCTAAATTACCACTAGGATAATTATCCCAAGCCTCAGAGAATTCCGCTTCATAATGATTACCTACACGATAAACCGCCACTGGAATCACAACTGCATCAGCTAAGCTTACTAGTTTAGGTAAAATACTAACCGTAGAACATGTTGGATACGCAAAAAATGGAACATAAATAGAATCTTGCTCGCCAAAATCCTGGTCTGGTAAATAATAAAATACAGCTTTTTCAGAAAGCATTTTTTTTATAATAGGTCTTAAGCCTTTATTTCGAGGAAAAATTTGACCTCCTCTATCTTTCATAAAACGTACCCTAGCTTGCTTTAATCGTTCGGAAATATAGTCATTTCTTTGGGTAGAGTAAATACTACAACCAGTAAAGTCTTGCATTAATCTAGCACCACCCAAATCTAGCCCAATAAAATGTGGGTATAATAAAATAATGGGACGAATACCATAATATTTATCAATATATTCTTTATTTTTTACTTTAACAATTGTTTTAATTTTTTTTTGACTAGCAAAGAATAATAAACCATACTCTAGTGCTGATGTCATTAGATATTTAAAATGCTCTTTTATTATTTTATGTTTTTCTTGTTCTGTCATATCGGGAAAACATAAACTTAAATTTTTTATTCCAATATTACGTCTTTTTTTAAAGTTATAATAACCAATTGTTCCTGCAATATTACCCAATACTTGAATTATCGACATTGGTAACCAACTAATAACTCTAAGTAATAAAAACCCAAGATCTATAAATAGTTTTTTCATAAAATAGTACACCCATTTAACCTATAAAAACCAATCTGAATTAATAAATTATTATTGATAAATTATCCCTTTTACCATATTTGGCTGTGATTTAAAGCGCTTATGCAACCAAAAATATTGCGCAACATTTTTTTGTATTGCAACTTCTATAAACTTATTCATTCGTATAACATCTGCTTCTAAATCTCCACTAGGATAATTATCCCAAGCTTCAGAAAACTCCACTTCATAATGACTATTAACTCGATAAACAGCCAATGGAATTACAACTGCATCAGTTAAACTTACTAGTTTAGGTAATACATTTACTGTGGCACAAGCTGGATGCGCAAAAAATGGAACATAAATCGAATCCCGCTCGCCTAAATCTTGATCTGGCAAATAATAAAACATCTCTTTTTCTGCGCGTAGTTTTTTTATAACCGGTCTTAAGCCTTTATTACGCGGAAATACCTCCCCACCCCTATCCTTCATAAATCTAACTCTAGCATTTTTTAGACGTTGTGTCAAATAGTAGTCCTTTTGCTCAGAATACATACTACATCCAGAAAAATCCTGACTAAGCCTACTCGCACCTAAATCAAGACCTATAAAATGTGGGCATAATAAAATAATAGGACGTTTTTGATAATATTTATTTACATATTCTATATTTTTTATTGTTACAATTTTTCTAATTTTCTCTCTACTTGCAAAAAACAAAAAACCATACTCTAAAGCAGATGTTAATAAATATTTAAAATGCTGTTTTATAATTTTATGTTTTTCTTGTTCTGTCATATCAGGAAAACATAAACTTAAATTTTTTATACCAACATTCCGCCTTTTTTTAACTATATAGTACCCCAAAGTACCAAAAATATTACCCAAAAACTGAGTTATTGGCATAGGTAAATAACTAACCAACCTAATTATTAAAAAACCAAACTCTATCAATAACCTTTTCATATTAATCTTATTTCTATTTACTATTGTATTTTACAACTTTGGGGCATGATCAGGCGCCCTAAACCTATCGTAACTCCAAAAATACTGAGTTTTTGCTTCAACGACAATATTTTCAATTACGGTATATATTTCTTGGGTAATGGTATTAATATCACTAGTTTTAGGTAAATATGGAATATAATCAACAACAAAACCGTCTTTAACTCTACGAGAACCGACAACAAATGTAGCAACATTCTCAAAAGAACTCATTTTGGCAGCAAGTGTGGTCGCAAATACTTTTTGCTTAAAAAAATTAACCCATACACCATCACCACCACTTGCAACACTATCAGGTAAAATTCCAATAAATTCACGTTTTTTTAAGGCTTTAACTAAAGCTAGTACCCCACGAGAATTAGTAGGAACAGGTTTTATATTATCTTCACTTCTTCCATTTAACATTAAGCTATGGAACCATTCATCTTTAGACGGTTTATATAGTACCGTAAAATTATTTTTTAGTTTATATGCAGTTGCTTTTAATGCAATCTCAAAATTCCCAATATGAGGAGTTAAAAACAATATTGGTCTGCCTTCTTGTATACAAGACTCAACCATATCTAATCCATGGCTTTCTAGCACTAAAGATGCATTATGTTTTTTATCTCTAAACCATGCTATGCATATGGTTTCTAATATTGTTTTACCAAACTCTTCTGCAACTTGGATTATATATTTATCAATTTCAGATTCATCGCATATACCAGTGATTAATAAATTATTGCGTAATCTATTAGCAGTTTTTGTGGATAATCTTAAACTAATCATGCCAACTAGGCTTCCTATAGATCTTACCCATGATAATGGTAAATAAGAGATGAAGCATAATAAGGGATTAAATATTATTTTTTTTATTAACATAGTCTTTGCCGTGCCATTTCAAATACGCAGATTGTTGCAGCCATAGCTATATTCAACGACTCCACATCACCATTCATTGGAATTTTAGCTTGGATATTAATTTTATCTAAAATCTCACTACTTATACCAACTCCCTCATTACCAAATACCCATGCAATAGGTTTAGTTAAATCTAAAGAATACACACTCTGGGTAGTATGTGGTGTAGTTGCAATTATAGTTCCTGAATAATGCTTTATAAAATCTATAAAATCGGTATTAGTAAATATATCCAGTCCAAACTGCAAACCTTGTGAAGCACGTAATACCTTAGGATTATAAACATCTACACATTTTTTTGATAAACATATTGAATTAATTCCACTAGCTTTAGCAACACGCATTATAGTGCCTAAATTACCTGGATCTTGAACATTTTCTAATAAAATATAGTCCTTATCTGCATAAAGCTTAGGTACATTCTTAGAACTTGCAATTTTTATTACTCCGACAATATCTGTATCACTATCTAATAAATTAATTTTATCCAGAATATTAGGTGTAGTCGTATGGATTTTATCAAAAATTTCTCGATATTTATTTATACTACTTTCTAAGACCACTAATGAATCTAGTATATTATATTTTATAGCTTCCATAACTAAATGATTGCCATATATTACAGCCAATCCTAGCTCATTACGATAGCTGCTATCTTTAGCTAATTTTACTATTTTCTTAATTAAGAGGTTATCTTTTGACTCAATCTTGTACTCTATCATAGGCGCAACTGCATAAAATAAGAATCCCCTTCTATATCACCAGCATAATAGCCAATTCTACGGCATAAAATCTGAAAGCCCATTTTTGTATATAAACTAATAGCAGAAAGATTATCGGTCTTAACATCTAATAAAGCATAATGCACATTAGATTCATACATTTCCTCCAAGGCGTGATGAATTAATTGCCGACCATATGATTTATTTTGATATTGCGGATCAATTGCAATATTTATAATTCTACCTTCATCTAAAGTGATAAAATAAACTAAATAACCAATAAGTATTTCATCTTCATTATATATCAGAATAAGAGGGATCTCATTAGTAAATACTTCCTGAAATTTTTCTATAGTCCATTTATGTTCAAATTGATCATTAATTAGCATAATGCTGTCTAAATCATCTGAGGTAGCATGACGATAAGTACATACTTTATCTACTATATGGCTCATAATGTTCCCCCAATTATTGTAGTAGCAATAGCAAGATCTTCTCTATAAGTAATTTTAATATTTGTAGGGCTTCCTAAAATAATTCTTACAGATAACCCTAGTTTTTCTACAGCGCTTGCTTCATCGGTGATATTGCTAATATCTGAATCTCTTAACGCTTGTGTTAATATATTATACCTAAACATTTGTGGGGTTTGGGCTAGATAAATAGTTTGTCTATCTAAAGTTTGTTCAATTATATTATTTTTAACGATTTTTATCGTGTCTTTTGCGGGAATTGCAAGAATTCCTCCAACTAAGTCATCAAATAAGGTTGATATTTGCTTATTAATTAATTCTGGAGTTATACAGCATCTTGCAGCATCATGTACTAAGATCCATGAGTTAGCATCCAGATTTAAAGAGTTTAACCCATTTAAAACTGTTTTAGCACGTGTATTGCCACCACAAGTTAAAATATCTATATTAGATAAAATGGATTTATCTAATAATGATAAAAAATGTTCATCGTTTTTGCTAACAACTAAAACTATCTTGGTAATTAATTTCACTGCTAAAAATGCTTGCAATGTATGCTCTAAAATTGTTTTATCACCAATTTTGGTATATTGTTTAGGCATATTACTACCAAACCGCGATCCGCCACCTGCACATGGAATTAAAACCACTATTTCAGTTTTGGCTGATTTTTTATTTGTTGTCATTATTAAACCAGTTACTTTTACCTTTAGAAGACTTATTTAATTTTGCAAGTATCTGGTTATGCATTTCTAAGTCATTAGCACTAGGAACAGCCGTAGCTAACTCATCATCTGCAATAGAAAGCTGCTCAAACTTATAATCTTTATAGTTAATAGCTTTAACTTCTAGCCCATCCAAACTAATTTGCTGGCGAGTAAGCCATAAATATACATCAGAGAGTAATCTACAGTCAATTAACGCACCATGATACCCACGATCTTTTCTATCAACTTTAAACCTATCGCATAATGCATCTAAATTATTTTTAGCCCCAGGAAATTTTTGTCTTGCCATAGTTAAAGTATCAATAACATTAGCAATATAATCAGTAGTTAAATTTAAGCCCACTAACTTAAACTGATAATCTAAAAAACCAATATCAAATTTTGCATTATGGATAATTAACTCACTATCTTTGATATATTCAACAATTTGCTGAGCTACATCTTTAAATACTGGTTTATCAGCTACATCTTCATCTTTAATCCCATGAATACGCGTAGCATTAGGGTCAATCAATCTTTCTGGATTAATATATAGATGTAACCTTTCACCAGTTAGCTCACGATCTATCATTTCTAAGGCAGCAAATTCAATAATTCTATGCCCATCTTTGGGGTCTAAACCAGTGGTTTCTGTATCTAAGATTAATTGACGCATTAAATAAACCTATAAAATGTTAAAGCGGTAAAGAGTATGCCCACAACTACTACATACATAAAATCTAGACCTGCTCTTACGATTAAATAAGCCATGGTGATGTATATCTGTAGAGTTACAATATTTACATGATATACCTTGCTCTAGCCTACATTGTGGATTTTCTTCTAAATAAGCGTTTACTTCTGGTAATTTATACCATCTGTAGTACTTTATCCCAAAACTAATAGCATAAAAGATTAACCCAGCTAATAAAAACCAGATAAAATTTAGGCTAAAAAATATAATAACCCCACTAAATACTAATAGAACTATCAATAATGCAAAGCATCCACCCAATACAGGGCTAAATATCAAACCCACGAACATAAATAGTAAAAAAATACTAAATATTTCTAAAAAATACATAAACTATCTTTCTTCTAAATAAATACAAAACTATTACTCATTAACCTAAGCAAACTTAGCTATAGTGCAATTTAACGGCTTGTAGTGATTCATAAGCTTTACTAATGAAGTCTTTGTCATATTTGCGATTAAATGCGGGTAAAGAATCTAATAACAAAGCACCATAATTTTTAGTTATTAAGCGCATATCACATATGGTTAATTGACCATAGTCATTTTCATCACGAATTAACCTACCTGCTGCTTGTACTAATTTGATACATGTCTCAGGTAAAGATACCTCAATAAAATAATTAGATTTTTCAAATTTTAACCAATACTCTTGCACCATATTTAGCGGGTCTTTGTGTGTTTCAAATGGCAATTTAGTTATTATAACATGAACACAATATAAAGATGGCAGATCAACCCCTAAACCAAAGGAGTTTAATCCAAAAATTATACTCGGTTTTTTATTATCAATCTTTTTTTTATGTTCGTTAATCAATTTCTGATTACTTAAATAATCAGTTTGGAGTAATACCCTAGTTTTCAAATAATCTGGTAATAATCCATATGACTCTTGTAATTGGCTTCGATTAAAAAACAACACCAAAGTACCATAAGCATCATCATAATCTAAAGTTTTTATTAAATAGTTGGTTAATTCACGAGTAAACTCATTCCGACTAGCATAATCTGGAGATGAATTAAACCTAGGTACTACAATTTGAGCTTGTTTAGCATATATAAAACTTGAATTTAACTTACTAACTGCTACATTAGAATATAAATTTAAGCCTAATTTATGTAAATAATATCTAAAGTCTTTACCTACCGAAAGTGTTGCCGATACAATAGCTGCAGCATATACTCTAGACCATAAACGATTAAATAACAAATTACCAACGTGAGTAAGACATGCATAAAAAACAAACTCTATATCAGTATTAGCTTTTGATGCACCAAATTTTGATGAACTTTTTTGCAAGCCAACAACTGACTTTATTTCTACCCAACGGGCATTAGCGTTATAGCGTGATTCATCTTGATTTATCATGTATTGGCTAGTAGCCAAAATATTTTCTATAGTCGAAATATAAAAGCCTAATTTATTTAAATTAGTCTCAATTATATAATCATTACCTGATTTAATTTTCTCTTTTAGTTTTTCTTTGATTTTAGTAAGCTTAGTATACAATTCCCCAGCAATATAAGCACAAGTAACAAAATGTTCCTTAAATACTTCTACCCCAGAAGTTATATAATCATTTAACATTAAACGTTCTTCAACAAATAAATGCGTATTATGATTTAATAATAGTAATAACTTATCTAAACAAGCAGCTAATTCATTAGCATCTGTAACCGCAGCATCACATAAAGATACATCTACAGCATAAATATAAGTTTTTAGGCTCTCATTGTAGATTAATTTAGCTAAATGATTACAACTAGTGATTGCTTGTTTTAATTCAAATGTCTGGGTAAAACTATTTATTGCTAAATCAGCAAAATTATGCCCCTCATCTAAACATAATAAGTAGTTTTCTGGGCTAACTGGAAGTAAAACTCCACCACCTAAACTAATATCTGCGAGTAATAAACTATGATTAGTAACAATTACATCACAGAACTTAAGTGAAGCACGGTTTTTAAAATATGGACAGCTACAATTTTCTTTTTGATTATACCCACAGCTGGAACCTAAACACCTATCTTTATCTGTGGTAATAAGCTTAATAATCTTTTTATCATTAAACTTATGTGGCATAGTATCTAAATCACCATCCCAAACACCTGCAGTAAATAATTTATTTAATTCCTTTAGTTGAGATTGAATTGTATTTGAAGTTGCTACAAACATATCCGTCTGCAATGCATCATCCTGTAGAGAGTTATCTAATTGATAAGGGCATAAGTAGTTGCTTCTACCTTTAAGTAGAGCATAGCTAAACTTTAAACCACTATATTTTATAAAGTTAGGAATATCTCTTTCTATAAGCTGAGCTTGCAAGGTTTTAGTAGCTGTACTAATAATAAGCTTTTTACCTAATTTTTGGGCATTTAATACTCCAGGCACCAAGTATGCCATGCTTTTACCTGTACCTGTTGGTGCTTCTACCATGCATATATTATGCCCATCTTTAGTTTCAATATCCGTATTTACAAAACATCCATCAATACGCTGTATCATTTCAAATTGGCTAGGCCTAACTTTGCAGTTAGGCATTTTTGATATAATATTTTCAAAAATATTATTAACTTGCATCAATTAATCCCAATCCAAGACCCCACCACTTTGATACTCAGTTACTCGGGTTTCAAAAAAGTTCTTTTCTTTTTTAAGATCTATCATTTCACTCATCCAAGGAAATGGGTTATTAGTATTAGGGAAAAGAGGATCTAAACCTATTTGTTGCATTCTACGATTACAAATAAAACGTAGATATTCCTTAAACATTGAAGCATTTAAGCCTAACACTCCACGAGGCATAGTATCTTCAGCATATTCATACTCTAAATCCACCCCTTTACGGAATAGTTCAACAACTTCGGCTTTAAAATCAGAAGTCCATAAATGCGGATTCTCTAGCTTAATCGTATTAATTAAATCAATACCAAAATTACAATGCATAGACTCATCACGCAAAATATATTGATATTGTTCAGCACTACCAGTCATTTTATTTTGTCTACCTAATGCTAAAATTTGGACAAAACCTACGTAGAAAAACAAACCTTCCATAATACATGCAAATACAATTAAAGATTTTAGTAGTTTTTGGTCACTGTCTAAAGTTCCAGTCTTAAAAGTAGGGTCAGTTAGCGTATCAATAAAAGGAATTAAAAACTGATCTTTATTTGCAATTGATGATACTTCATGATAAGCATTAAAAATCTCTGCCTCATCTAAACCTAAACTTTCAACAATATATTGGTAAGCATGAGTATGGATTGCCTCCTCAAATGCTTGACGCAATAAAAACTGTCTACATTCTGGTGCAGTTATTTGGCGATACGTACCAAGCACAATATTATTTGCAGCTAGACTATCTGCTGTTACAAAAAAGCCTAAATTACGTTTAACAATCATGCGCTCATCATCAGTTAAGCCATTTGGACTTTTCCATAACTCAATATCTCGTTGCATATTGACTTCTTGTGGCATCCAATGATTAGCACAAGATGCTAGATATTTTTCCCATGCCCAATTATATTTAAATGGCACCAACTGATTTACATCAGTTTTTCCATTTATAATACGTTTATCAACAATGCTAACTCTACTTTGCACTGTTGGTACAAATGAATCTTGACTAAAGGATCCCTGACTCATTGAGTCTGAATTCACAGAATCTAAATTCACAATTTTGGGAGTTATAATTTCTTCTGCTGTATTCATTTTTATCACCTCTGAAAAAATTTTATATTATGTGTCTTTAAGATTGCCACTCCATACTCTGGAAGGCTCGCAATAGCGAAACTTCCGCTATTAATTGATGAAGACAACGTTAACCCATTACTACGAGTATTCGCAATTATAACTAGGAGAGTAACTCCGCAGTGTACTTAAGTACATAAGGAGTTGCTCGACAACGTTAGAATTGATGAAGACAACGTAGTAATTACAATAGTGAGTCTGCATAGTCCTTAGCTACAAAAGGACGTAAGTCATCTATAGTCTCTCCAACTCCAATAAACCTTAATGCAATTGGACGTTCTTTGGCAATAGCACAAATAGCACCACCTTTTGCTGTACCATCAAGTTTAGTTAAAACTAAGCCAGTTAGCCCTAAGGCATCATCAAAAGCTTTTACTTGATTTAAAGCATTTTGACCAATATTAGAGTCTAATACCAGTAATATTTCGTGAGGGGCATCACCTAATGCACGACCAATGACCCGCTTAACTTTTTTTATTTCTTCCATCAAATTAAGCTGAGTTGGTAATCTACCTGCAGTATCTGCTAATACAATATCAATTTTTTGGGCAATTGCCGAATTAATTGCATCAAAACATACCGCAGCGGAGTCTCCTTTATCTTGTGATACTACAGTTATGTTATTGCGCTTACCCCATTCTGATAATTGTTCTTTAGCTGCAGCTCTAAAAGTATCCCCTGCAGCAAGCATTACTGATTTACCTTGTAACTGAAAATACTTAGCTAATTTACCAATTGAGGTGGTTTTTCCTGCTCCATTAACACCTACCATCATAATTACAAATGGTTTGTGATTATCAATAACTAATGGTTTTTCAAGAGGCAATAATAGTTCTACAATACTATCCTTTAAAGCCTCTTTTAGTTCGGCACTATCTTTTAACCCCCTTAAACTTACTTTTTTACGGATATTATCTAATAATTCAGTAGTTGCAGAGTATCCAAGATCAGCAGAAAGTAAAACTGTTTCTAATTCTTCATATAATTCTTCATCAATTTTACCTCCACCCAAAACTGTGAGTAACTTCTTACCTAAATTATCACGAGTTTTAGCTAATCCATTTTTTAACCTTGCTGCCCAAGATAATGCCTTAAGATTTGATATAGTCTCTACTGGCTGTTTAGGTTCTAAATTTACATCTAATGATTTATCAGTACCAGCCTCTAATACAGAATCATCTATTGGTTCAATTTTAATTTGGATAGCCTCAACAATATTCACAGCAGACTGTTCTACAGGAATATCTGCTTTATTTACTACCTCAACCAGATTTTCAGCAAGATTTATTTGATTTGAAATATCCTCTGGCACGGCCTTTTTACGGCGGAAAAAATTTAACACAACTTATACACTCTTTCTAATAGTATTTAACGTAAAATCACGAACAACACTATCTATATCAATAATTTCATCAATTGAACTAAAATCAGTTTTACTAAAATAATTCATAGCAGTATCAATCGTATCGCTTATAGCATAAAAATTGATTTCTTTATTTAAAAATGCAGCCACAGCAACTTCATTAGCGGCATTTAATATTGCAGGCATAGTACCTCCGCTTATTATAGCATCAAAAGCTAATTGCAAACATGGAAAGCGCTTATAATCGGGAGATTCAAAAGTTAGGCTTTTAATCTTAGTAAAGTCTAATTTGGCACTTCCTGAATTTATTCGATTCGGATAGGCTAACGCGTGGGCAATAGGAGTTTTCATGTCTGGCATACCAAGCTGTGCCAAAACAGAACCATCAACATACTCAACCATAGAATGGATAATACTTTGCGGGTGTACTACTACATCAATTAAATTTAAATCTTGCCCAAATAACCAATAAGCTTCAATAACCTCAAGACCTTTATTCATTAGCGTACTGCTATCAATAGTTACCTTTTTACCCATAGACCAATTAGGGTGCTGTAGAGCTGACTCTACCGTTACCTTTGCAATATCTTCATAGCTCATAGTACGAAAAGGTCCACCAGATGCAGTTAAAATAATTTTACTTACTTCATTAAAAGCATTGCTTGTTTTATTACCCTCCAAACACTGAAATATAGCATTATGCTCACTATCTACAGGGATTAGAGTTGCAGAAGAGTTTTTAAGCGCATTAATCATCAGCTGACCACCAGCAATTAAAGATTCTTTATTAGATAACAATACTTTCTTATTGGCTTTTATTGCACTATATGTTGGTAATAGACCACAGCTACCAACGATAGCAGACATAACAATATCAACCTCTGGATCTTCCACAACAACTGTTAGATCTGTAGTGTCACTTAATACTTGCGTATTAATATCATGGTTAAGCAATTTATCTTGTAAAAACTTCGCTTTTGTTTTATCTAAAATTACTGCATAGCGTGGTTTAAAAACAACACACTGCTCAAATAGTTTATCTGCTTGAGTATTAGCCGTCAAGGCAAATATTTGATATTTATCTAAATTTAGCTTTACCACAGCTAAAGTGCTACACCCAATACTACCAGTACTACCCAAAACAGTAATGTATTTTTTCATATTATAAATACCCTCTAATTAAAGCAAAAGCAATGGCTAAAACTGCAACCAAACTATCTACACGGTCAAATACTCCACCATGTCCTGGTAAAACTGTACCGCTATCCTTAACACCAGCTACTCGCTTTAACCATGATTCAAATAAATCCCCAAGTACACTAACTGCAACTAAAGTAATGCCAAATTTAAATACTGTAGCATAATCTGGTAAATAAATTGCCCAATTAAGATATTTTAATATTAATAAATATATTATTACAAAAACCAACCCACAAAGAGCACCCTCTACACTTTTACCTGGGCTTATCGCTTTAGCTAATTTATGTTTACCAAATTTACGCCCCATAAAGTAAGCACCAATATCCGCAATCCACGCTATACTCATAATGCTAAGTAATTGCCAAGCACCAAGTAAAACATGCAATACTGTTAAAGTATAAACACCTGCAGAAAATGTAACTATAGCTAAAACAGATATAATACCTTTAGAAAAATTTTTAGGTTGTAAAATTAAAATTACAGGAACAACAAAGCACCATAATAAAATAGATGTAAATCTTACAAATTGGCTCACATCATAATGAATAAAACATAACATAGAAGTAAATAAAATGTATACAACTACTAAACCAATTTGATTAGTTATATCAAAATTATACATGCGTGATAATTCGTAAACCCCTATACTACTTAATAATATTGCTATTACAATAAACATGGGCTCTGGAACTAAAAAAAATACCACTAAAGTCAACGCTAACAAAATTAATGATGTAACAACCCTATGCCATAACATAAACCTTTTCCCTCTCTAAAATACCTTGAATATGTTTATTCTAGTTGCTCTGATATCATGCCAAACCTACGTTCTTTAGTGTTAAACCATTTAATTGCCAAATCTAAATCTTTTATTTTAAAATCTGGCCAAAAAGTATTCGTAAAATAGCACTCACTATAAGCAACTTGCCATAACATAAAATTACTCAGTCGGCTTTCACCGCCAGTTCTAATTAAAAGTTCTGGTTCAACATCTGGATAAGTTAGTAAATACTTACTAAAATCTTCTTCGGTAATTGAAGTTATCTTCTGCGCTAAAATTTTATTTACCGCTTGAGTTATATCGTAAGTTCCACTGTAATCTAGTGCTATATTTAAATTGAGCCTAGTATTATTTATGGTTATAGTCTCTAGCTTAATAATTTTGTCTCGAATTTCGGGGCGTAAACGTGACTTATCACCAATAAACCTGATTTTAACACCCTGCTCATGTAACTTTATAAACTCTTTATCTAATTGTTCATATAATAGTTTCATGAGGAAGGTTACCTCATCAGCAGGACGACGCCAGTTTTCGCGCCCAAAAGCAAATAAAGTTAAATAAGTAACTCCTATTTTGGCACAATATTCTACAATCTCTTTAACCCGTTTAACACCTCTAACATGTCCAGCAACTCTAGGCAATAATCGTTTTTTTGCCCAACGACCATTGCCATCCATTATAATTGCAATATGCTTTGGTATATTCACTCTATTCTCAATATCCTTACAGTTAAATTTCACTACAGATGAGCAGCTACTAACATAAAATAAATAAATACTTATCTACAGCGCAATCTAACTACTTAGATGCGCAATTATGGCTATACTTTTTTAGCTATCCCACTTGTGGGTATGATGTGTACTAAATGTACATAAATAGCTAAAAAATGTAGCAAGAATTGATGCAGGTAAGTAGTTACAAAGTTAAAAGTTCTTTTTCTTTCTCAGTAGTCAACCTGTCAATTTCAGCAATAAACTTATCTGTTAATTTTTGTACTTCATCTTGAGTACGTTTCTCATCATCTTCAGTAATTAATTTATCCTTAAGCTGGGTTTTTAAATCAGAATTAGCATCCCGACGAATATTGCGTACAGATACCTTAGCTTCTTCGGCTTCAACTTTTACTACTTTAATTAATTCTTTCCTGCGCTCTTGAGTAAGTGCTGGCATTGGAACTCTAATTACCGAGCTACTTGATACTGGGTTTAAACCTAAACCAGCATCCCGAATAGCTTTTTCTATATTTCCTGCCATTTTAGCTTCCCATGGCTGCACAGTAACAGTAGTTGCATCAGTAACAGTTATTGTAGAAATTTGATTAATTGGCATTGAAGCACCATAATAATCTACTTGCACATGATCTAAAATCCCAGCATGCGCGCGCCCTGTTCTAATTTTAGCTAAACTATTTTTGTAACTCTCTAATGATTTTTGCATTTTAGTATCAGTAACTTTCTTGATCTCACTTATCATATATTACGTCCCTTTCAAAGTATATTATATTATATTATATAATCAATTACAATATCAATTCCAAATTTAATTAGAATAATTAAATTAGATACTTAAACAGATTCAAATTCTATGGAGTAGATTAGCTTCGCAGTGTACAAATCTAGATAAGAAGCATCAACAACCATGTGACTTGAATATGGCAGAGTATTTAAATGCGGCGCAATTTTTTCATTGCACTAGCCGCTTCTTTGTTTAATTCCCGTTCTTTTTCTGTTGCACGTTTATCGTATTCTTTTTTACCTTTTGCTGAAGCAATACTAACTTTAACTAGACCTTTACTGAAATGTAGATCTAGCGCTATTATAGTATGCCCCTTTTGTTCTGAAGCAACAATTAAACGATCAACTTCTTTTTTATTGAGCAAAAGTTTTTTTACTCTACTGGCATCAGTAAAAATATGTGTACTAGAAGATATTAATGGAGTAATCTGACACCCCAGCAACCATACCTCTTTATCTTTTATCTTAACATAGCTATCACGTAGCTGAACTTTTCCAGCACGGATGGCTTTTACCTCCCACCCAAGAAGAGCAAGACCAGCTTCGTAACGTTCCAAAATGTAGTAGTCATGTAAAGCTTTTTTATTACTACTTATATTCATTATTTAATACCTTTATATTTTATATAACCACCAAGCAGCTTCAATTAATCTCCTTATTAGTTGAAATATACATAATAAGCCGTTATTTTAACATAAAACCATTATTTATAATTATTTTGTGTGGCTATAAATATTTTTAGTATAATACCAAGTAATTTATATTACTAATAAGGTTCTATTAATGTCTACTAACTCTTCTAACAATACAAGCAACTCGCTTACATTTCAAGAAATAATTTTAAAACTGCAACAATATTGGGCAAAAGCAGGCTGTACAATTCTGCAACCATTTGATAAAGAAATGGGAGCTGGAACCTCGCATACTGCAACCTTTTTAAGAAGTATAGGTCCTGAGCCTTGGCATGCTGCTTATGTACAGCCATCACGCCGTCCTAAAGATGGACGCTATGGAGAAAGTCCTAATCGACTCCAACATTATTATCAATTTCAAGTAGTGCTAAAACCATCCCCAGAGAATATTCAAGATTTATATCTAAATTCACTAACTGAATTAGGGGTTGATTTAAAAGTACATGATATCCGCTTTGTTGAAGACAATTGGGAAAACCCTACTCTTGGTGCTTGGGGATTAGGCTGGGAAGTATGGCTTGATGGTATGGAAGTTACTCAATTTACTTATTTTCAGCAAGTTGGTGGTCTTGATTGTAAGCCTGTTTTAGGCGAGATAACCTATGGTTTAGAACGTTTAGCTATGTATTTGCAGAATGTAGATAATATCTATAATTTGGTTTGGAATAAAACCCCAGATGGTAAAACTATAACTTATGGTGATGTTTTTCATCAAAATGAAGTTGAACAATCAAAATATAACTTTGAATATAGTAACAGTAAATTACTTTTTGAACAATTTAATAACTATGAAGCAGAAGCTAAAAGAATTTTAGAGCATGACTTAGTATTGCCTGGGTACGAGCTAATCTTAAGTGCAGCACATACCTTTAATTTATTAGATGCAAGAGGAGCAATTTCAGTCACTGAAAGAGCAGCCTATATTGCAAAAATTAGAAATTTATCTAAACTTGCAGCGCATAAATACTATATATCACGAGAAAATCTCGGCTTCCCATTACTAACGCACCCGCATCAATTATAGCGGTATGTCATTATGAGGACAATGATTTTATACTTTATTTATGTAAATACATTCAAAAATTATTTATTGGAGACAAAATGTTAAATATTATCGAAAAAGCTTACACTTTTGATGATGTACTCTTAATTCCTGGATACTCAACCGTATTACCTAAAAATGTTAATATAAAAACCAAATTAAGCCGTAATTTATCGCTTAATATCCCTATAGTCTCAGCAGCAATGGATACCGTAACAGAAGCAAAAATGGCAATTACTATGGCACAAGAAGGTGGGATTGGAATCATTCATAAGAATATGTCACCACAATATCAAGCAAGTAGAGTATCAATAGTAAAAAGACATGAATCTGGTATAGTTAAAGACCCAGTGACTGTTGAACCGAATATTAGTGTTGCGCAGCTAATTGAACTAAAACAGAAAAGAAAAATTTCTGGCGTGCCAGTTGTAGAAAATGGTAAATTAGTAGGTATTATTACTAATCGAGATTTACGCTTTGAAAATAACCTTAACCAACCAATTAAAAATATTATGACAGCAGCTGACAAGCTAATTACTGTATTAGAAGGTAGCCCAATTAGTGTAGCACAAGAACTAATGCATAAGCATCGTATTGAACGGGTTTTAATTGTTAATCATAATTTTGAACTAAAAGGACTTATTACAGTTAAAGATTTAACTAAAAACATTGTTTCACCTAATGCCAATAAAGATAAATATGAGCAATTACGGGTTGGAGCTGCTGTTGGGGTTGGGGCTGATACTGAGGAAAGAGTAGAACTACTGGTAAAAGCTTATGTTGATGTGATAATTGTTGATACTGCTCATGGGCATTCACAAGGTGTTATAGATAAAGTCCGTTGGATTAAACAAACCTACCCTCATATTGAAGTTATTGGTGGCAATATTGCTACGGCTGAGGCAGCAACAGCTTTACTTAATGCAGGGGCAGATGGAGTTAAAGTTGGCATTGGCCCTGGGTCTATTTGTACTACCAGAATTGTTGCTGGGGTTGGAGTGCCGCAACTTAGTGCCATAAATAATGTAGCTCAAGCATTAAAAGGTACTGATATTCCTTTAATCGCTGATGGTGGAATTCGTTTTTCTGGAGATATAGCCAAAGCATTAGCAGCTGGTGCTTCATGCGTTATGCTAGGCAGTATGCTTGCTGGAACTGATGAATCACCAGGAGAGATTGAATTATACCAAGGAAGAAGTTATAAATCTTATCGTGGCATGGGTTCTTTAGGTGCTATGAGCAAAGGCTCTGCTGATCGATATTTCCAAGAGATTACTAATGCAGAAGAAAAGTTAGTACCAGAAGGAATAGAAGGACGAGTACCGCATCAAGGTCCATTAGGTTCTGTTATTCATCAATTATTAGGTGGCTTACGTTCATCTATGGGATATTTAGGCACAGCAACTATTGAAGAAATGCATCAAAAAGCTCAATTTGTTGAAATAACTTCTGCTGGAATTAAAGAATCTCATGTGCATGATGTACAAATTGTAAAAGAGGCTCCCAACTATACCAATCGTAATTCTATTTAAGCTCATGGAAATAAATATATGGAACAAAATATATTAAAACCACCTCACAAAATTATTGCCCACAAACACCCATAACGGGCCAATTAATAAAAACTGCAAATCTTTTAAAAAAGAGGGCTTCTTGCCCTCAATTTTATGTCCGATAAATTGTAATATCCAACTAATCACAAACACAATTACCGCAATTAATAAAATTGGCAATTGCCAGTGACTAAATACCTTTAAGGAATATAATATAATAAATGACTGAAATAACATAATTACTAATGGCATCACTCCTAAGCGTATGTAAAAGATAAATGCCATTAGCACAATTAAGTATCCCCAGTTAAAAACTTGTGAGTTAAAAATCTTAGGAACAGGAATACAATACACAAATGCCAAGCTTGCCCATAAAATTAATGGCACACACACTTTATGTATAAGTTGGTTATACTTATTTTGATGTGATTTGCCATATTCTATGAGCAAAAGCTCTAGAGCTTTCATGCAAAAGCCTGGTTTAATAACTGCTTTAATTGTTCGTTATGATCAGAACCTAAGCCGCAAGCAGGAGCAGCTGATGCTTGCCGTGTAACTGCTTCAAATTTCATGCCAGTGGATATATCTAAACAATCACGTATTTGAAGCCAAGCACCTTGATTATATGGCTCTTCCTGAACCCAAACTAGTTTTCTGGCTCTCTTAAATTTAGACAACTCTTCTTTTAAAGCATCCAGTGGAAAAGGATATAATTGCTCTATACGAATCAGAGCCACTTTAGATTCTAATTTGCGATTCTCACGCTCAGTAAATAGATCATAATATACCTGCCCGCTACAAACTATTACCTTTTCCACATTACTATTATTGGTAACTGTCTCTCCAATTACTGGATAAAACTCACCATTAGTAAACTGAGCAATCTCGCTTGCAGCAGCTTTATAACGTAATAAGCGTTTTGACATAAAAATAACCATTGGTTTAATATAATTAGTTAAAGCTTTGCGTCTTAAAGCATGAAACATTTGTGCTGCTGAGCTTGGAACTACAATCTGCAGATTATTCTCAGCGGATAATTGTAAAAACCTTTCTAAACGAGCGGATGAGTGCTCTGGACCTTGTCCATCATATCCATGAGGTAGCATTAAAGTAATATTAACTAAAATCCCCCATTTAGCTTCAGCTGAAGCAATGAATTGATCAATTATAACTTGCGCACCATTAGCAAAATCTCCAAATTGTGCTTCCCAAATTACTAAATCTCTTAGGCTTGTGATTCCATATCCATACTCAAAACCCAAAGCACACTCTTCATTTAATACTGAGTCATATATACTAAACTTACTTTTATTCTCAAGGCTCTTTAAAGGTATATAACCATTATCTGTAATATCAACCCTATCATAATTGTGCCAAACTGCATGGCGATGAGAAAATGTACCACGTGCAGAATCTTCACCACACATACGAACATTAATCCCCTGCTCTAATAAACTACCATATGCCAGAGTCTCCGCCATACCAAAGTCAATGGGTTGTTTACCTTCCCCCATTAGTTTGCGTGGCTCAATTACTGTGCGAGATATAGTAGGATGTAGCTTAAAACTCTCATGAGGTAATTGAGTAACTAATGAAGCTATGTTAGAAAGTTGCTTTGCGCTAATTGCTGTTTTAACCTTGTCAAATGCTTTAGCATGCTTAACTGGCTTAATATCAAAATCATCATACATCGGTAAAGCTAGCATTTTATCTTTATTAATATGCTCACCTTTAACTAAGCATAAGCGATAGTTTTCCAACATATTATCCACATCTGTTTGGGTTAATACTTGTTGCTCAATTAACTTATTGGCATATACTATACGACTACCAGGATGCGCTTTTACTTTGCGGTACATTAATGGCTGAGTTAGACTTGGATCATCAGCTTCGTTATGTCCATGGCGTCTAAAACATACCAAATCAATCATAATATCTTTTTTAAATACCTGACGGTATTGAACTGCCAAATCCATTATAAAAGCCACACGCTCCACATCATCAGCATTCACATGTAATACAGGTGCTTCAACCATTTTAGCCAAATCAGTACAAAATCGGGAAGATCTTGAGTCTCGTGTATCAGATGTAGTGAAGCCAACTTGATTATTAATTACAATATGAATTAGCCCACCAACACCATAAGCACGGGTATTTGACATATTAAGCATACCCTGATTAGTTCCTAGCCCTATTAGTGCCGAATCACCATGAATTACAATTCCAGCCACCAAATCAGTATTATTATCTAATTTATCTTGCCTAGCTCTAACCATACCATTTAAAACTGGGTTTACCACTTCTAAATGTGAAGGATTAAATGGGATAGTAACTTTGATTGTTCCATTATCTGTAACATAATTACATTTATATCCCTTATGATACTTAACATCACCACTAGTTACAAAATCTGCTAATTTATAATTACCCTCAAATTCACTAAATAATTTTTCTGGGGATTTCCCATTGATATTTACTAGCACATTTAACCGCCCACGATGTGCCATACCAATATATAACTCTTTGGTGCCGTTAGCACACAGTTTATTTATAGCTCTATCTAATGCTGGAATTAGACTATCTCCGCCTTCCAAAGAAAAGCGTTTTTGCCCCACAAATTTTGTATTTAAAAATCTTTCTAAACCATCAGAATCAGTGAGTTTTTGTAATAAATGTTTTTTTTCAGCACTTGACAAACTAAAAGCTAAATATTTACTTTCTATATAGTTTTTTATCCAAACCTGTTCCTCAACATTAGTGATATAGGTATATTCAAACCCAGATGACCCACAATAAATCTCATCAAAACGTTTAATAATATCTTTTAGCTTTAATTTAGCACTATTTTTAATATCTAAATCTACATAAAACTCATTATCTAATGCTGATTTTAACCCTAAATTATCTATATCCAAAATTGCTGCTTTTATAACTTCCACACGTTTTAATGGATCCAGATCAGCATACTCTACTCCTAATGTACGATAGTTTTCAACCAACTGCCATACCTGAGCTTGCATGGTATCTAGTTCACTATTGCTCGCACTTGATACAAAATTAGGATTTTGGGTAATTGCTACAAATTTATCTCGAATTAAAGAATGATTAATATCCTTAGACCCATTGCCTCTAATTGAACCATCTTGAATAGAATCAAAATAAGCACGCCATTTATTATCAATATTATTAGGATCTAAGAGATATTGTTCATATAGTTCCTCAATAAAATCAGCATTACCACCAAATAAATAAGAACTGCTATTTTGCTGTGCAAAAGATTTCATTTTATACCTTTTATAAATAAAATAATTAATTGTTTTTATATAACCTTCTTCGTGCATAATAAATAACTGAGATAGCTAATAAAATAAATAATAAACTAGCATCATCACCATTTTGGGTAGCTGAACAACCACCGCCTCCAGCACCGCTGGAATTAGTTGAGATTGGGTCATTTACACTAATAGGGACTAAATTTATAGTTTTGCCATCATTTGTTAACTTTAATGTTGCCTGGGTAATTCCTAATTTTGTAGGCGATACCGTAACTGAGCATGAAGCACCAACATCTAAACTAATATTAGAACATTCATCTGCTACAATAGTTAAACCAACATTAGAACTATTAATAATAGCTGCAGTTAATACATTCATTTCCTTAGTTGTAGTATTGGTAAATACAACAACTTGGGGTTCAAGAGATGTAAAAGTTAAAGAACTAGGTTGCGCTAAAATTTTATAATTATTAATCGCATAAATTAGTGCGTTTTGTGCATTTAAAGTTCGATTGGGCACTACCCCACCTTGTCCGCTTGTAATATCACTTAGATTGGAAGTATTAGTTAAGGCAGATGAACTAGATTGCAAAATATCAATCAAATTAGACGCAGAATATTGTATTTTAATTTGATTAAAATAAGTAATTAAATCAGCTATAACTGCACTAACATGAGGAGTTGCCTGGGATGTTCCCTGATATTCAATATATGTTGAATTAGTTGATGAGTATGCGTATGACTCTTCAGATGCCCAAAAAGTAGAATATATATTGTTGCCTCCATACCCAAAAGAACCGCCACCAGAAGCTGTTATGGTTGTATTACCATAACTACTATACCAAGATAATTCATTATTGTAGTTTTTTGCCGAAACCGAAATAACATTTTTACAATTAGCGGGATTTATATTAGCCACATTATGTATAGTATAACTTGAGCCATCTTGGTTTACTGTAGCATTTCCAGCTGCAACAACTACGATTATACCTGCAGATACCGCAGAATTAATCGCTTGTTGCATCGTTGCTGAACAAGCTCCAACCCCACCAAGACTCATGTTAATAACTTTTATTGGAATATTATTTGTTGAACTAGTTGCCGCTTCAGATAGCCACAGTATTGCATTGGCAACATCTGAATTATAACCACCACATTTACCCAAAGCTCTAACCGGAAAAACACTTGCTCCATAAGCTCCACCCAATATTCCAGATCCTCCACTATAACCATTAGCAGCAATTATGCCAGTGACATGCGAACCATGCCAACTAGAAGATGGAGCTACACAGCTACTATCAAAAAAACCATTACTTGCTTGAGCTTGTGCCGTAGTTAAATAATCCCCCAAGTCCAAACCATCAGGAGTATAATCAATAGTAGCTTTTGAATTTGGCGTGGAGCTAGGGCAACTACCAGCAATACGACAATCACTAATAAACTGGTATCCATAGCATGTTGTATTAGCCTTGTTAGTTGAGGTGCAAGGAGTTGAAGATTGAGAACCTGATAGCTGAGATAAAAAATTACTATGCGGAGTATACCCAGTATCTATAACGGCAACTATAGTATCATTTCCTGGACTAACAGCTGGATATGAAATATTCCAATGAGCCCATAATTCAGCAAAGTTATCTCCTTGAGATGCCGACATATCCCACTGAGCTGGATTAGAAAGTGGAACGGCCATTGGCTTTAGTAATTTGTCTTCTTCAACGTATTCTATATTAGGATCGGTACTAATTTTTTGAATAACTTTTTGGAGTTGCTTACTATCTACATCTTGAGGTAGTTCTACAACATGAGCACCATTAGAAATTTGAATGACTTCTTTTATTTGCACACCAGATAATTTAGAAATTTGTGCCATTCTACTGCTTGAAATGGGCTGCATCATTTGATTGTTTAGTTGCATTTGAGTGATTCGACCTGAGGTTACTAAATTTTGTTGTTGTGGGGTTATTTTATATTTTATAATTAATCTTTTATTTGCTAAAGCGTTAGAAGTACATACAAATAAAAACAATAAAAAGCAATACTTTTGAATAATCACTTTCATAGAACACCCTTAATATAATCTTATATAATAGTCCTAACGTATTTAGCAATATGTATTATATCATATAGCCAAAAAAATATGACTACTTCTTTAAATACTCCAAATATAATCAATAAAGATAATCTTTGTTATCCAAATAACCTATTTTAATTAATATTGCTTTTATTATATAATAACTATGTACAATTAGTTAAATGACTTAACTAATTTGTAAACAAATTGGTTAAGGAGAAAAAAATGACAGATCAAACAAAAATAGGCAATAAATTGCCAATGCAATTAGATGTTAATAAATATAAGAACACAACCCCAGAACACCAAGCACATAATATGCTAACTAAACACCTGAAAAATGATAGAAGTTGTAACACTATGCAAGATTTAGTTAAAAGCTTTGCTTTAGATAATAATAGCATCTTAGGGAACAACCAAAGTTTTATAACTAGAGGACATCTTCTTAGCAAGCAGCCAAAAGTTTTTGTAGATACATATAGTGATAAATGGAAACAAATCACAAATATTCAGCAAATAAATCAGATGAATTCTGCAAATTCAGTGACTGCTACTATAGGGGATAATTTAAAAGAAGATATTGGTCTAAGTGGAAGCTTTTTTGTTGACACTAATCGTTCAGGCCATACATTTAAAAAAGTTTATGGCCAGGATTTTCTAACTTATTTTGAAGAATATCTTAATGACAATCCAGGAAAATCTTTATATGATATGCTAAATAAACCAATCATGATTGATAATAAAAAAGACTTTTTGTTAAATTTTAAAGTAAATGCTACAATTTCAGGAATAATGGGTAAATTTCCAGTAGACCACGATAATTTAGAAGACGCAGTTTTATTTGATGCAATAGGTAGTAGTTTGTTTAATGAATACAATAAGCAAAATAAAACACCAGAGACTAATCAAAACACACAAGGTAACTCATTATTTGCAGCAAATAAAGACTCTAGAAGAGTTGAAGAAAAAATAACAGGCTTTATGCACAAAACTGTAAAATTAAGTAATTATGCAAAAAATAAAATCTCATCTTTATTAACTCTGCTTTTTTCTGATAAGAAAAAAGCAGCTAGTAAAGAACAATATATTAATGATGTTTTTAAATTATCCCATATCGCAAAAGATAATAAATCCCAAATAAAAATATCAAAGCTAAAAACTGAAATTATAAAACTTGAAACAAGCTTAGAAAACAATCCTGGATACGTTAGACACGAAACTAGAAAACAAATAAACAGTTTAAGCATACAAATTGAACAGTTAACTGTACTTGGAAAAAATGACTTTGTTGAAATTATTAAAAAATCAAGTTCAGCACAAACTGAGAATATGCAAAAAATAATTGAGAAATTATCAAATAATAATCTGCATGAAGTAGAAAAAGAAAATCTAGTAAAAGAGTTAATAGGTGAAACATATCAGGATTTTCTTTCTCCTTTTGATAATAATACACTTAACTCAATAAATAAATTTAGTCCTGCTGCAAAGACTAATAATGATGAATTAGTACAAATCTCAAAAGGTTTATTAAAAGGAATTAGTACCCCAATAAAATTTACCACGATGCAAGGTTTTTTTGGTAATGGTACTGTTAAAATTGCTTTAGAGAATTACTTTAAAGATTATATGGTAGATAAAAGTGGAGTTTACTTAGATTATACAATGACCAAGGCAACCTTTGATGAATTGAACCTAAAGGAAGATACAACCTATATGGATGGAGTTTACTTTGTTGTAGATGAAGATAAATCTGAAACAACAATGTATGTAGTAAATGGCAATTATAAAGATCCCATTGAAAATTCCACACGTTTGCTATCTGCATTATATTCAGAATATACTAACGCTCCGCACACCATTATTACGAAGGAGTACTATATTACAAGACTATGATAAACAATATATTGTAGTAGCTATGCAAATAAATAGCATAGCTTAATTTATAATTTTGTTTTATAATACTTAAAATCATGCCACATATAAACAAAGCCAATAAATAGACAATATTTATTGGCTTTTTATAATGCACCAACACAAATAATAAATTTACTAAAAATAATGCAATTAATTTATTATTTATTTTACTTAAAAAAACATCTTGCAAAAATAACCGAAAAATCAACTCTTCTAAGATAGGAGAAACAACAATCAGAATAATAATGCTTGACACAGTTAAATTAACATAAAATATACTTAAATAACTAGCAAAATACATTCTAAGAATTATTAAAACTAAAGGCGGCACAAATATACTTAAAATCAAAAAAATATTTTTTCTATTCATTGCAACCACTTTTTAAGAATTGATTAATAAAATTGATCATTGCAGTATCTTTGGGTCTAAATTCAGTAGAATTATATCACTGATAAAAACACACTTATTTGGTACATCTTTAACATAAATAGCATTTCTTATACTCATATCTAAGCAGGACGAAATTTATTCGTCATTTTGAAACAAATTAATCAGCTCTATAAAACCACTAATGACGAAATGCTCTATATTTTGTTAATACCATTGCTAAATTTAATTCATCCGCAGCTGCAAAAATATCCTTGTCTTTAATTGATCCACCAGGCTGAATAATTGCTTTTATACCAGATTCCGCTAGTAAATCCACATTATCTCTAAATGGGAAAAAAGCATCCGAAGCACAAACCGCTCCACTAATATTAAAACCAAAACCTATAGCTTTATTTATAGCAATTTTAGTAGAATCAATACGCGACATTTGCCCTGCTCCAATTCCAACAGTTTGCTGATTTTTTACAAGTATAATGGCATTAGACTTAACAAAGCGTGAAATACTCCAAGCAAAAAGCAAATCCGCGTACATACTATTAGTTGGTAAATTTATAGTAACAGGCTCTAAATCTACCAAACTTATTTTTTTATTTTCTGGGGTTTGTACCAATAATCCACCACCAATACGCTTATAGTCTAATCTATTATGGTTATTATTTAAATCTATTTGTAAAACTCTAACATTTGTTTTTTTAGCCAATACCTCCATGGCTTCAGCTGAATACCCAGGAGCAATTAACACCTCCACAAATACATTCGTTACAGCTATGGCAGCTTTCAGGTCAAGCTCTTTATTAAATGCAACTATGCCCCCAAAGCTACTAATAGGGTCACATGAAAAAGATTGATTGTATGCCTCTAAAATATTCTCACCCAAAGATGCACCACACGGATTGGCATGCTTTACAATAACACAAGCAGGCTCTTGAAACTGCCTAACACATTCCCAAGCAGTATCTGCATCAGCTAAATTATTATATGATAATTCTTTACCTTGAATTTGTTTAAAGCTTGCAAGTAAACCATTTGTATTTCCACTATCTTTATAAAAAGCAGCAATCTGATGAGAGTTTTCTCCATAGCGTAAGGTTTGGATTAATTTTGCAGGTACTGTTAACTCTTCATTAAAGATAATATCATTAGATAATTGTTTTACCAAATATTGGCTAATTACACTATCATAATAAGCGCAATGGCTAAAGGCTTGTTGAGCTAACTTCAAACGCATCTGCTTACTTACTGTATTATTTGTAGATAGCTCTTCCATTACTAGTGAGTAATCTTTAGGGTTAGTTAAAATCAATACATGTTGATGGTTTTTAGCACTTGCTCTTATTAGTGCAACACCTCCAATATCAATATTTTCAATAGCATCCTCAAATGTACAATTTTCTTGGCTAGTTACGCCCTCAAACGGATATAAATTTACGCATACTAAGTCTATGGGCGTAATTCTATGACTTTGTAATTGTATTTGATGATCTTTATTATCATGTTGTGCTAGGATTGCACCATGAATCATTGGGTGTAAAGTTTTTACTCTTCCATCTAAAATTTCAGGGAAGTTAGTAATGCTCTCAACACTTATAACCTCAACTCCATTTTGAGTTAAATAGTTATAAGTACCACCTGTTGATAGAATTTCCACCCCTGAATCTTTTAATTGGTTAGCAAACTCTAAAAGATGCTCTTTGTTTGAAACACTTATTAATGCGCGTTTAATTGTTATTGACATCTAGTTTTTATACCTAAAATTTTATTATATAGCACCATATTATCCCATATTGTATGTTATAATTTGCAACTTTTATTATTAATACACAGCCTACGTAAATTTGCTATAGGCAATATGTATTAATCTTACATTTATTTCTACATATAGGTTTGATTATGCACAAATTTATTACCCTTATTTCTGGTCGTGGATCTAATCTAGCAGCAATGTGTAAAGCTGGACTAGCTCCATATATTAGCTGTGTAATTAGCAATAACCCTAACGCTAAAGGAATAGAAATAGCCAAAAAAAATAATATTCCCGTATGCATCGTTAATCATAGAGATTTTATTTCTAGAGAAAACTTTGAGCAAGCCATATCTTTGGTAATAGATAATTTCCCATCACAATTAATCGTATTAGCTGGTTTTATGCGCATATTGTCCCCATGGTTTATAGAAAAATATCCACAGAAAATAATAAATATTCACCCTTCGATTCTTCCAGCATTTACTGGAGCTAACGCACAACAACAAGCTTTTGATGCAAAAGTAAAAACCACTGGGGCAACTGTTCACTTTGTAACAGAAAAACTAGATCATGGTCCTATCATAGCATCAGGAGCCATGGCTATAAACCATGATAATGACGACGTGGATACCTTATGCAATAAAATACTCAAACTAGAACATATATTATACCCATTTGTAATCAAAAAAATCCTTAATGATCAAGTTAAAGTGCTAGCGAATGGAGCAGTGGAAGTAATAAAAGATATAGCTGATGATAAAATATTAGGTAAGTTTAAGTCTAATATTCATTATTAATTAGAAATTAAATAAATAATTATTTATTCGAGGGCTGGAGATACTGTCTGCACACCTTCATTAATATAAGCAATACAAACCCCAACACAATTTTATTATTATTCAACATTTTAATAGTATTTTTTGCATTCAAAAGCTACCATTAATATCAAAAATCATCAAAAAATCAAAATATTTTACAAATATGTGTATGTATTAACAAATGAGGGGGTATTTATAAATACGCAACAGATGCTGATAATAATGATAAAAGAAGCTGAGAGCAAAAGTTTCAATTAGATATAGACTCTAAAACTGGCAACCTGGAACTTAGTCTTTAATTCCAAAACTATTAATAAGAGTTTAGATACTTTTTAAATAAATAACTTGACTTTAAAATCTAACTATGTTACAATTATGTTAAGTTAAATAACATTTAGTAGAGACGCTCCCAAATCTTGCAACTCTATATTATACCGACCATTGGGATTGCTTTATTGGGGAAGCAATCCCAAAGGAAAAACCCTCGCTTAGGCGAGGGTTTTCTTATTAATAAATTATTAACTTAAATAAGTATGCGCTTTTAAAGTGTTTTCTAAACTTGAAAGCATGCTATCTTCTTCTTTTTTATTAAGCTTAGCTTTTTTAATAAATTTAATCAAGCTTCCTACAATATGCATTCTATCATAACCAACATATTCTAAAGAATCTGCATTACTAAAAGCAGCATTTACTTTATCAATAGAAAATCCACCCTTGCCATCAAGACTTATTTCTATAGTATTAACTGGACCAAATAAATTATGTAGGTTACCCATAATTTCTTGATACGCACCAACTAAAAATACTGCAAGTAAGTAAGGATCTTGTGCATCATATAGAGGCAATTTAATTGATGGCTCATTGCCCTGGTAGTCCAAATAATTAGAAATTTTACCATCTGAATCACAGGTTATATCTTCAATAATTGCCCGCATCCTAGGTTCTTGATTTAGATGAGTAAGCGGCATCACAGGGAATAATTGTTGGATTGCCCAAGAATCTGGCATAGATTGAAATAAAGAAAAATTGGCAATTACTTTTTTAGCTAAATCTTCGTCTAACCTATCATATAAATCTCTATGTGCACGATATTCGCGATTTAATTTTTTAATTAACTTTAACTTAATATGCGAAAATAATTGCTCAGCAATTGCACGTTTTTCAATTGGCAGTTTACCATCTGCAAACCGATTTTGTATACTTTCTATTGCAAGTATACTAGAAGAAAATATCTCATTTATCGGTAATTTATCAAATAAATCTAATAAATCCTCTAACTCTAACAAATCCTCATCATTACTTTTTACTTCGGGTACTTCTTCCCCAACAACGCTTTCAACTTCTACAATATCTGTAATAAAAACTGCATGATGAGCCGCAACAGCACGCCCTGATTCAGAATATATATCAGGGATAGGTACGTTTTCTGCTTGTTCCACAGTGCTTTTTATGGTAGATAAAATAACATGTGCATAATCACTTAAAGTATAATTCGTGGAATTAAAGCTTCTGGTTCTACTTCCCTCATAATCAACAGCTAAACCACCACCAATATCAACAACTTTTAATGGAACACCAAGCCTATAGAGCTCCACATAAGTAGTTGATAATTCATTAATATAATGAAAAATATCTTTTACATTAGCTATCTGTGAACCTTGATGACAATGTAATAAATGTAGAGAATCTAACAAATTATTACTTTTAAGTAATTTAACTAGCTCTAATACTTGAGTGGTATTTAAACCAAACTTAGATTTTTCTCCACCAGAATGCGCCCATTTCCCAGCTAAAGTCAAAGCTAAACGGAATCTTACCCCAAGTAACGGCTTTACATCTAACTCTTTTGCTACTTCAATTACATATTTTGCCTCAGGCATTTTCTCAATAACAATGGTTATATTGCGTCCAAGTTTTTTAGCAATTAATGCGGTTTTTATATACTCTCTATCTTTATATCCATTACATACAATTGGGGTTTTATTATCTTTAATTAAAGAAAGCACAGCTAATAATTCTGGTTTACTCCCAGCCTCTAGACCCCTACAATCTTTAATATTTAGAATACTGTCTACCACCGCTTTATATTGATTAACTTTAACTGGATAAATTAATGTATAGTTGCCTGAATAGCCAATTTGTTTTTTTAAATCTGCAAATGCTTTAATAATTCTTTCAGCGCGATTTTGTACTATATCCTTAAACCGTATTACCATTGGAGTACTAAATCCAAGTTTTTTCACTTCATTTACAATATCTTGAATTGCTACAGCTTTATCTGCTAAATATTTGCCACGCCTAACAGTAATAGCACCATTTTTATCTACATCAAAATAACTATTACCCCACCCTGATATATTATAAAAATCACGACTCTTTTTGCTATTCCAAACATGTGCAGCAATATTTTCTTTATTCATGTATCTGAACCCTTTTTTTATCTGCCATGAGGGCAATAATATCCCGTGCAATATGTGCTGCTGCAAGAGCGGTAATTTCTGCATGATCATAACATGGCGCAACCTCTACAACGTCTGCCCCAATAATATTTACATCCTGTAAATTACGAATAATTGGTAATACTTGTGATGTAAAAAGACCTCCTGGCACTGGAGTACCTGTTCCTGGAGCAAAAGCTGGATCTAAGCTATCAATATCAAAAGTTAAATAAGTCGGATTATTACCTACAGTTTTTTTTATTTCATCTAAGGTTTTTTGCCAACCATTATCATGTACCCACTGCGCATCTAAAATATTAGTACCCATAAAATCGTCATTCCACGTTCTAATCCCAACTTGTACTGATTTTTGTGGATCTACGATACCGTTTTTTATAGCTTTATAAAACATTGTGCCATGATTGATAGAATCTTCATTATTATCAGCCCAAGTATCACAATGAGCATCAAAATGAATTACTGAAATACCTTTACCATATTTTTTAGCAAATGCACATAAAATTGGATAAGTAATATAATGATCTCCTCCAAAGGTTAGAGGAAACACATTATGATTTAATAAATTATCAATATGTGCAATTATTGTAGGCTTAATAGTCATGGGATTGTGTGGGTCTAGCATACAATCACCATAATCAATAACTGATAATATTTCAAATGGATCAAAGCCCCACGGATAAGGCAATAATTCAGCCACTTGAACTGATGCCTCACGTATTGCACGTGGTCCAAGCCTAGCACCACTTCTGTAAGTAACTGCAGAATCAAATGGAATACCACTAATTGCAATATCTACATTAGTCAAATCTTTCGTATAATTACGGCGCATAAAACTTAATGCTCCACCATAAGTCATTTCAAAACTACTACCTGTTAAGGTTTTACGCATAAAAGCAGCATCTACCATAGCACTCATATTATTTATCCTTTATAAATTGATGCAGACAATAAAAACCATGTTACTACTTAAGGGGCATCACGATAAATCTTAAGATTTCATGGTAATCTCCTTATTTTTTTAAATTATTAAAGATTGCCACGGCATTCTGCATCGCAATGACGATACTTCCATATAGTCTAAGTAATAATCACGGGATGTATTTTTTGGTTAGATATATATCCAAAGCATAACTTGCTCCCAAAAATGCTGGAAACTCTTGCATAATTACATAAACTGGAATCTGCACTAAATATGGGCGATAACGCCCTTTATCTTCAAATCTTGATCTAAACTCAGAACGCACAAAATAATCAATCATTTTCGGAATAATGCCACCACCAATATAGACTCCACCAAATGAATTAACTGATACAGCTAAATTTGAAGCAACAGTTGCAAACATTCGACAAAAAATATCTACTGTTTGTTTACATAACCAATCCTTACCAGTAATTCCAGCTTCTACAATTGCTGATGGGCTGGGTAAAACATCTATTACTCTTTTGTTAATTGAGTTTAGCCCCTCATAAATAAGCTGTAGCCCTGGTCCTGAAATAAACCTTTCTGCAGAGACATGGCTAAACCTTTTATGTACAAACTTCCAAAGCTCTACCTCTTCCTCATTCACTGGAGGAAAGCTAGATCTACCTCCTTCAGCTGGAATCGCAAAGTAATCCCCACTTGGATGTCTAAATAATGTTGCCATACCAAGACCTGTACCTGGTCCAAGAATAGCTATTGGTTTTTTAGTATCTGGCTCACCAATTCCGCCAATACGTCTTAAACTTGAGTGATTAATAAAAGGTATTGCTAATGCTAAAGCATGAAAATCATTTAAAAAAATAATTTTTTCTAAACCAATTTCTGCTGCAGTTTGTTTTACTGATAAAGATTGCCAAGGACTATTTACCATAAAAAATGTATCACCAATCTCTGGTGAAGGTAAAGCTAAAGCCGCACCTTTAATCAAATTGCTAAATCCAGTAATTTCTAAATAACTATTTATGGCTTGGCTCAACCCTGAGTAATCTTTACACGCTAAAACCTTTATGTATTCATACTTAAAAGGAGTAGTTTCAATTGCAAGGCGCGCATTAGTACCGCCAATATCAGCAATTAAACGTGGAAATGAGCTGTTATCCATAGTTATCTTTTCCTTTTGTCATTGGTTACTACAAATTCAATTCTATCTAAAAATATCGTCATTGCAAATGTCTTAGCACCACAAAACTGTGCCTCAACAAATCAAATGAGCATAATATTTTAACATGACTAAGCAAACTTCCATTAGAAAAAGTGATGTAATGTAAAAGGGATATAGTAAAAATTTAGCAAGTTTTATTTAACTTATTAATGATTTCAATGCCGTTAATGCCCGCACACGTGAAGAATAAAGATCTACAATTGGTAGAGGATAATTTATTCCAAGTTCTACTTTAGCAGTTTGTAAAACTTCCACCGGAGCTTCCCAAGGGTTAAACAGATATTTGTCTGGTAATAGCTTTAACTCCGGTACAAAATATCGTGTATATTCCCCTGATTGATCAAACTTCTGCCCCTGAGTAACCGGATTAAAAATTCTAAAATACGGAGCCGCATCAGCTCCACATCCCGACACCCATTGCCAACTAGCACTGTTATTCGCCAAATCAGCATCAAATAAACATTCCCAAAACCATCGCGCACCATCTCGCCAATCTAATAAAAGATTTTTAACTAAAAAAGAACTAACAACCATACGTATCCGATTATGCATATAGCCAGTTTGCCATAGTTGACGCATTCCTGCATCAACTATAGGAATACCGGTTTTGCCTTCTTGCCATAATGATAATTGTTTAGAATCATAGCGCCAAGGGAAAAAGTCAAATTTTTGTTGTAAGTTTTTTGTAGCTAACTCATGATTAAAATATAATAAACTATAGGAAAACTCTCGCCAAGCAAGCTCACGGCAAAAATGATCAATATTGCTATCTAAGGAAAAACTACGCGCACCATACCATGCTTGGTTAGGAGATATCTCCCCAAAATGGAGGTGTGGAGATAATCTCGAAACAGAAGACATGGCGGGAAAGTCTCGCCCCTCTTTATATGATTGAATATCTTTATCTAAGAAATCAGCCAGACGTTCATTTGCTGCTAATTCACCAATATGCCAATGTGAAATTAAAGTTTTTCCCCATTCAAGCTTCGGCAGCAACCCTAATTGCTCAATTTTATCTAAGGATTTTTCTGTCTCAATCAATAATAATTTCGGCGGAGAGGGTAATGGTAATCTAGGTTCTTTGGCTTTCAGGCAACCATTGTGATAAAACGGCGTGAATACCTTGTAAGCTAAACCGTCTTTTTTTAAAACATCCCACGGTTCCCAAAGAAGAGAACCATTATAACTATTAACCTTGATCTCAAGGTTAATTAATATTTGCTTAAGCTTAGTGTCTATTTTGATTTGCCACGGCTCATAACAACGATTCCAGGTAATATTACTAATTTTATATTTTTTAGCTAATTCAGGTAATATATTCAATGGATCACCAACAAAAACCTGCAGTTTACCTCCAAGGCTCTGATTTAGTGACTTTAAGGAGTGATGTAACCAGCATCTGCTTGCCGATCCCATTTTAAATACACCAGAATTTATGTCATCCAAGATATATATTGGTAATACCACTCCAGATGATGCGGCATTATATAAAGCTGGGTTATCGGATAAACGCAAATCCTTTCTAAACCAATGAATAGTAATATTTTTACTCAACTATATCTAACCTCCATTATTTGCTTATTTCGCAAAATTACCATTTATACCAATCCCATTTTTTAATTATACGTCATGATTCACGCCTTATGTACTATTCTAAAATAATCATTGGCTTTCTTTTTGCATAAATAATGTGAGTTCTCCAACTTTAAATCCAAATTTATGAAAATAATTACGATTAATTATTCGTCCGTCATTCATTAGAAACATCCAATCGTCAAAATTAATAGCATAACTTGAATTATTAACTTTAATATTCATAGTATACTGCCAGTTCATAGCATTCCCAGCAACCTTAATCGTAGCTTTTCCAATCACATCAGCAGTAGTAGCTTCATAACTGCTCTCACTAATCTTGGTAAATGTCCAAACTCTGCTCTCAATCTTACCATCAGAATAAGTGATTTTTTCATAAAAGTGTCCGCCTTGTCTATCCCAATTTGCTTTACCACTAAAGTCAAAACGCTTAGTGATATTACCACTGCGATCCTCTACAATACCACAACCTTTAATGTTACCATTCAGATATTGCTGTAAATCAAGCTTTGGCTGTTGTTGCTTATATTGGGCAACATCTATATGAGAACAAGAAGCTACACAAAGCAAAAAAACATAATATAATAACCGCATGGTCTTTCTCCTATTATAAAAACCTAACGCTCAAAATAAGAACCTAAGCAGGCTATTATGCCATTGTTGCATGCTCTAATTCAAACTGTATCACATTAATCCTCCCTAATGCAAACCCTGCACTACTTGCAGCAAGATAGAATCTCCATAGCCGAATAAACCCATCATCAAATCCCAGATTCTTTATCTGATTATAAGCATTATCAAAAGAATGAAGCCAACGTTGTAATGTAGAAGAGTAATCCCCCCCAAAACGATAAACATCTTTACAGACCAACCCATTTTGTTTAAATTGACGCCCTAATTCTTTCTCGCAGGGAAGCATTCCACCTGGAAAAATAAAAGTACGGATCATATCTGCATTTTTAGTATAATGGTTAAATATATCATCAGCTATAGTAATAGTTTGTAGTAGAATTTTGCCACCAGGCTTTAAAAGCTGCTTCAATTTATTAAAATATACCGGCCAAAAACGAATCCCAACCGCCTCAAACATTTCAATTGAAACAATGTAATCATAGGTTCCACTCTGTACTCGATAATCCTCAATAACTATTTCAGCGTTGCATTCACCCAATCTCTTTTGCGCATATGTAGCTTGTTCATTAGATAAAGTAATTCCCTTTAATGAATGACCTTTTAATAAGGCACGCTCGGCAAACCCTCCCCAACCACAGCCTATCTCGAGAATTTTAGCATTAGGTTTATCGATCTTTGCCAATAACCGTTCGTACTTATGATACTGTGCAAGGGTAAGATCCTGACAATTATCTCTAAAAATAGCTGATGAGTAGGTCATGCTTTTATCGAGCCATAACTGGTAAAAATCATTCCCCAAATCATAGTGTTGCTGAATATTTTTCTGACTACCTTTTAAACTATTACGTTTAGTTAAATAAAGTAACTTAGAAAATTGTTTAAAAATAATATTACCATTGCCATAATGGCTAAATAATTTATCATTTTCCATTCCAAAACGAATTAACATCTCAAGATTGCTTGTTGACCAAAACCCATCCCGATAGTCAGCTGCAAAACCCACATCGCCTTTGATAGTAGCGTTTGCAACTACACGCCAGTCAGATAAATGAATATCAGCAACCCCACCCGGTAAATCCCCCATGAACTGCATGGTTACTCCATCTGGGAGAGTAATTTGTAGAGTACCATATTTTACTTTATTGAGGGACATAATTAATTGTTTACGTAAATAATTATCAAACATATTTCACCTTATATTTTTTATTTTCGATTAGGATGTGCAATAAACGGAATCTTCTTAAGCCATATTCTGAAAGCTTCAAAATATATAGCACTAAGTATTTTGTATGTTGTAATTGGAGCTCTAAGTAATTTCAGCAAGGTTCTATTGCAAGAAAGCAAACTCATACCTCCAATATAGCCCGCACTAAAAACCAACTTTTGATCTTGATAAGTATCAATTTTAAAGAAAATCTTCTGCTTACTTAATTTAAATTCCCAGTGATATTCTTGATTCAACCCCCAAAAAGGCGACACATGAAAATTCTTTTTAGTTATAATATGTGGATTATGCGTATTAAGTAAATAGTAATGACGCTCATTCCATGGTGTATTTGCTACTTCGGCTAAAATATAAGGATATGAATTTTCTAAATAACACAAATACAGGTTTAGCGGACTAAAATAAATGCCTAAATTACTTATTTGACCAAGTAAATAAAACCTTTCTGAGCCGCTTAAAACTGCACCTAAATCAATAAACCGTTTCTTTAATCGCGTCAATAAATCACCCTCATAATCCGGTAAATAGTTATCCTGATTAAACCTATATAATGATAATTTTTTGGAGCTAAATAAACAAGAACCATTACTAAGTGCTCCGATATCCTGTAAGTCTATCAACCAACTATTTAGACGATACTTGAATTGATGTATTTTAGGTTCATAACGTTTATGCCATACCCATCCCTGACAAAGTGCATTTTTATACACATTACCCTCCCAGATTTTCGCAAACTTTTAATGCACTAACAACGCCATCTTCATGAAACCCATTTGCCCAATATGCGCCACAATAGTGAGTATTGTTAACCCCAGATATTTCTTTCCAACGTGCTTGAGCTGTAAGTGCATTTTTAGAGTAAACTGGATGTGTATAATTGAATTCTGCTAAAATACAAGATTTGTCTATCAATTCGCTACTATTTAAGGTAACGCAATAAGTCTTATCGCTAATTAGTCCCTGCAAAATATTCATATTATAAGTTAAAGTTGCTTGTGTAAAACTATTTTTTGATACAAGGTAATTCCAACTTGCATAAGCTAATTTACGTTTAGGCAACAAACTAATATCAGTATGTACAACAACTTCATTACTAGAATACTTAATCATTCCAAGAATATCTTTTTCAGATGTTGTTGGATCGCAAAGCATCTCCAAAGCCTGATCTGAATGGCATGCAAATACAACCTGATCAAATTTTGCAGTGCTATTATCCATGAATATTAACTCCACCCCATCAACCAAGCGCTTAACTAATTTTACACCATGATTAAGTTTGATTTTAGATTCAAATCCAGCAGTTAGTTTTGCTATATAGTTACGTGAACCACCCTCAATAGTATACCACTGGGGACGATTGGAAACATCAAGCAGTCCATGATTAATAAAAAACTTCACAAAAAACTCCAAGGGGAAATCAAGTGTTTCTAAGATTCCCATTGACCATATAGCAGAGCACATTGGTAGCAAATATCCATTAGAAAACCATTCTCCAAAGTTGTTTTCGGCTAAAAAAGCACCCAAACTAAGTTCTCGATTATAATTACCAGACTTGAGCTGCTTATTAAAACGAAGTATATCCAAAATCATAGAGTAAAATTTTGGACGCAATAAGTTTTTTCTATCAGCAAAAAGAGTATTTAAATTATTTCCATTGTACTCTAAAGCCCAACTGTCATTTCGTACAGCAAAACTCATTTCTGAAGGACGGTAAGCAACTCCGAGCTTATCCATTAAAGCTTTAAAATTTGGATAGGTTCGATCATTAAATACAATAAAACCAGTATCAATAGCCATTCCGTTGACATCAATAGTATTAGTGTGACCACCGATTCTAGAATCAGCTTCAAAAACAGTTACATCATGATGTTGATATAATAAATGGGCTGTACTTAAACCCGATATTCCGCTACCTATAATTGCAATTTTCATAATTAATCTTTTCTCTTTAGTTTCTCTGCGAGTTTACGCCACCAAGATCGTGGCAATATACTCATGAATTTCATAGGAATTGTTAATCGTAGTGGAAAATCAATTTCTGCTTTTTTTGCTGCTAAGCCATTAAAAATAATTTCTGCAGCACTACCAACCTCCAGAGCAAAAGGCATTGGAAAGTCATTCTTTGCGGTTAATGGAGTTTTTACAAACCCAGGATTTATTACGCTAACCATTATGTTTTCTTCTTTTAAATCAATTGCCAAAGTTTCCAATAAGTAATTCGCCGCAGCTTTGCTTGCTCCATAAGCTTCTGCACGTGATAGTGGCAGATACCCAGCCATACTTGCCACTCCAGCAAGATGAGGGTTATGTGAGTTGCGTAATAAAGGCAAAACTCCTTCAATGCTATTGGCCAAAGTAATTATATTGGCATCAAAAACTCGCTTTATCAGCTCTGCATTAAAGTTTTTACAATCAACGTATTCACAGTTACCAGCATTAAGTATGGCCAAATCGATTAGCCCATGTTTTTCTTTCAGTTTCTGGAAAGTGCTGCGTGTGCTATTTAAGTCTACTAAATCAAGTTGCCATACCTCAATTCCTTCATTTTCAAGAGCAATTAGAGCTTGCTTGTTTCTTCCAATAGCAATAACTTCGTGGTGATGTGAATTATAAAGTTTTGATAGGGCTAACCCTATTCCAGATGTTGCTCCAGTAATAAGAATCTTCATTGGTTACCAATCTTTCTTTATATATAGAGAGTATGTGTAGTAAATCAACTTAACACATTTTTAGAACTCGTTTAGAATCTTCTAAGCTATTAAAAAAGCATTAAAGATCCTAAACCGGTTCTTATGGATTCATTATATATTTTTATATATACCAAAAAGTTTTAGCATCACTGCGGGATTTTAATAAATAGCTTATTGGATAATTTTGATTATTCCCTCTTGCTGCTTCTTTAAATACTTTTAGTTTTAGCTCACCATTAATACTAAAAAATATATACGGGATTTTTATTAAGCTATTTAAAGTTAAGCTTATTCTTGAATATTTAGCCGTTATTGGATTAGTATTAATATAGCTAGACTCATTTTTTAAATCAACCGCCTGCTCTAACTCTTTACAATCAGGAAATATCGATGCGGTATGCCCATCCTCACCCATACCAAGAATTGCAATATCAATTGAGGGGGTATTAATCTGGTTTCTTAAAAGCATACCTTCTATATCAAGTAAATTATCTACTAAGCCAATAAATTTTGCATTTTTAGCTTTATTTTTTAATAAATGCTTTTTCACTAAATGCTCATTGCTATCTTCTGATAAAGTATCTACAATACGTTCATCTACCAAAGTAATGTTAATCTTATCCCAAGGTAAGTCCGTATTACTAAGCTTGTCAAATAAATGAATAGGGCTTTTACCACCAGAAACAGCAATAGTAATTACTGAATGGGTTTTCAGCAATTTATTAATTACTAATGTAAGTTCGTTAATAATAGCTGCAATCTCTTCATTTTGCGAATTAAAAATATTTAAATTCATAATTTTACCCATTTAATAACTATTGATATTTTAAGAAGTTATTTTACACTAAAAAGCAAAAGCAGGTGTATTAAATATTGTGGTATAATCTAGAGCGGTAAGTTACTTAGAACAGGTTCTTAATGCTAAACATTAGAAAGGATGCACAGTCATGGGATTTTTAACTGGGAAAAAAATATTAATAACAGGCTTATTGTCTGATCGTTCTATCGCTTATGGTGTAGCTAAAGCATGTAAAGCCCAAGGGGCAGAATTAGCATTTACCTATCAAAGCGAAAGATTTGAACAACGAGTAAAAGACTTGGCAGCAAAATTTGACGGGAAAATAGTACTACAATGTGATGTAACTAAAGATGAAGAAATAAAACAACTATTTGAAAACTTAAACAACCATTGGGATAGTCTGGACGGAATTCTTCATTCTATTGCATACTCACCTAAAGAAGGTTTAACAGGTGATTTTGTAGATAATGTAAACCGTGACACATTCCAAATATCCATGGATATAACAGCATATAGTTTTTCTGCCCTTGCTAAATACGCCAGAGAAATGCTAAAAAAAGCACAAGGTTCACTAATTACCCTAAGCTATTTAGGTGGCGAGAAAGTAGTTCCAAATTATAACATGGCAGGGGTAGCTAAAGCTGCATTAGAGTCTACTATGCGCTATATGGCATACGGATTAGGCAGTGAAGGCATTCGTGTTAATGCTGTATCAGCAGGTCCAATTAAAACCCTAGCAGCTAGCGGCATTAGTGATTTTTCAAAAATCCTAACCCACGTTGCTCAAAGCGCACCATTAAAACGTAATATTACCGCAGAAGAAGTTGGAAATGCGGCAGCGTTTTTATTCTCTCCACTAGCAAGTGCAATTACAGGTGAAGTGCTGTATGTAGATGCTGGATATAACATAATGGCTTCTACTTAGTATACATCAACGTAACTACTTACCTGCATCAATTCTTGCAATATTTTTTAATGGCTTTTAATAGCTTATGTATATTTAATACACGGCGCTATTAAAAAATATCGCCATAATTGTGCATCTAAGCAGTTTTCATACTATTTTTTATATAGGGGATATCTTATAAATTTAAATAAAAATGAAATACTATCTGTTGCTAAACAGGTATTTATAGATGAAATTGCTGGATTACACCACGTGTTATCTAATCTAGATAATAATTTTATTGATAGCCTTAATGCTATGCTAAATTGTTTGGGTAAAGTAGTTGTCACAGGTATTGGAAAATCAGGACATATAGCAAAAAAAATTGCAGCAACTTTGGCATCAACCGGCACCCCAGCTTTCTTTATGCATCCAGCAGAAGCATTACATGGTGACTTAGGAATGATAAACGATAATGATGTAGTGCTTGCCCTTTCTTACTCTGGAGAAGTAGCGGAGTTAAGCTCAATACTATCTATTTTAAAACGTAGACATATTGTAATTATCGGCATGACGGGTTCTAAAACTTCAAGTTTAGCTAAAATATCTAATTATACACTTGATATAAATGTAGTGAAAGAAGCTTGTCCATTAAACTTAGCCCCAACATCAAGTACTACAGCTGCCCTAGTTTTAGGAGATGCTTTAGCTATTTGTTTATTGACCATAAAGGGATTTAAAGAAAAAGATTTTGCAATGTCTCACCCTGGTGGATCCCTAGGACGTAAACTATTAACTACAAATCAAGATATAATGCATATAGGAAATGCCATACCTAAAGTAAAAACAAATAGTAAAATAAAAGATATAGTAATTGAAATAAGTGAAAAAGGACTTGGATTTACCAGTGTGATTGATGAACAGGAAAAAGTAATAGGAATTATTACTGATGGTGATTTAAGACGAGTAATGGATAAAGAAATTGATTTTAAAAATATCATAGCTGCAAATATAATGACTAAATCACCTAAAGTGATTAATGCAAAAGAGTTAGCTGTAAAAACAGTTGAATTAATGGAGCAATTTAAAATCACAGGGTTTCTATGTGTTGATAATGACTCCAAACTAGTTGGTGCATTTAATTTGCATGATTTATTTAGAGCAAAACTCTTGTAAAAACTTAGAACCTCTTCAATATCTTTAATTATTGCTTTTCATAGCAAATTGGAAGATGTTGAAAAGGTTCTTAAATTAATATTAAAAGGTCCGGTATGGAAATCACACAAAAAATTATAGAAAAAGCAAAAAAAATAAAACTTCTGGTTAGTGATGTAGATGGGGTTCTTACTCAAGGTGAACTATATTTTAATTCTGATGGTACAGAATCCTTCGGAAAATTCAATATTTATGATGGATTTGCAGTAACTATGTCTAATGAATGCAATCTTAAAATTGCGATTATATCTGGAAGACAATCCCTATGTAGTGAAGCTAGAAACCGCTTACTTGGAGTAGATGAAGTACATACTGGGGTATTACATAAAAAGCATAAACTAGAAGAAATAATAAAACGTCTAAAACTTAGCCATGATGAAGTAGCTTATATTGGGGATGATTTAATTGATTTGCCTGCAATTAAAATTTCTGGATTGAGTTTTGCACCCAGTACCGCAGTTGAGGAAGTTAAACAACGGGTAGACCATATTACTAATACAAAATGTGGTGAGGGTGTTTTACGTGAAGTTGTAGAATTAATTTTAAAATCACAAGATAAATATAATAACTTCTTAAACCAATATATTGAGTAATACAGATGTTCAAATTATATTCGCCAAGAGTATTCAGATTTTTTACCATTTTTTTAATGGCATCTCTTTGTTTATTGCTTAACTCTTTAACTCAAATTAATTTTACCAAGATAAAGTTTCCCAAGGATACACCAGAATACACAGCTTCTGGTGTATCCGGGAAAATATATAACGATAATGGCACATTAATGTATCAGCTAAAAAGTGAAGGCGCATGGCAGTTTCCCGATAATGAACGATTATTTATGAAGAATCTAACTGCTACTACCTATAATGAAAGTAATGGAATCATAAAATATAATTTAACCAGTAATGATGGATGGATTAATTATAATAAGAAGATTGGATTTATGGGTAAAAACTCCATACTAACCTTAAATAATCAAGATCCATTACAAATAACTAAAATATTTGGTGATCAAATTAATCTTGACTTAAATAAAAATTATTTCTGGAGTAATTCTGATATAAAAGCTGTACAAAATAAATCAATTGTTACTGGGCATGGCTTTAGTTATGATCAAAATACTCAATTTTTAACCATAAACTCATCTGCCAAAGTGATAATAGATAATAAGTAGGAGTTACCATGTACAATAAATTTTTAAAGCTAGCTATTTTATCATTATGTTATATGACGATAAGCCAAGTTTATGCCCTAACTGGTGATGAAACCAAGCCCTTACAAATCGATGCAGATAATGCAACTTTAGACCAAAAAAACATGACAACTGTTTTTACTGGGAATGTTATAATAACCAGAGGATCAATTATAGTCCATGCAAATAAAGGTATAGCAAGCCAAGATGCTAATAAAGATAATATTGTAATATTATATGGAACTCCAATAACTTTCTCACAAATACAAGATGATAAACAAAAAATTACTGGACAATGTAATCAATTCGAATATAATACTAAAACTAATCTTGCTATTTTAAGTGGGAATGCTAAAATTAAAAAAAATAAGGACTCAATTATAAGCGAACAAATCACCTATAATACAAAAACCCAAACGTATAGCGCCAAAGGATTAGCTGCAAATGGTGTTAATAAAAAGCAATCTGGCAGAGTTAGCGTAATTTTGGATCAAATGCAAAATGGAAAATAAACATAGCGTACTAGATGTACAAAACCTCCGTAAACAATTTAAAAGACGTTTGGTTGTAAAAGACGTATCCTTTCATGTAGCAAGTAGCGAAGTAATTGGGTTACTTGGTCCAAATGGTGCAGGGAAAACAACTAGCTTCTATATGGTTGCAGGTCTTTTAGCCCTAGATGGTGGTAATATATACCTAGACGGGCAAAACATTAAAAGCCTTCCTGTACATAAGCGTGCAGCACTAGGCTTGGGGTATTTACCTCAAGAAGCATCAATTTTTAGACAAATGACGGTAGAAGAAAACGTAAGAGCTATCTTAGAATTAAAAAAATTACCAAAACCAATCATTACTCAAGAAGTTGACCGCCTATTAAATGAGCTAAATATCGAGCATTTACGTGATGTAAATGCAATGGCTTTATCTGGTGGTGAACGCAGGCGTTGTGAAATCGCGCGTGCATTAGCAAATTACCCTCGTTTTATATTGCTTGATGAGCCATTTGCTGGGGTTGACCCTATAGCTGTTAGTGACATTCAAAAAGCCATAGTATTTTTAAAAAATAAAGGCATAGGCGTAATCATAACCGATCATAATGTGCGAGAAACCCTTAGAATATGTAGCCGTGGATATATAATAAGTGATGGTAATGTTTTAGCTAGTGGCAACCCTGATGAGCTGGTTAATAACCCGAAGGTTAAGGAAGTATATCTCGGTGAGAATTTTACACTCTAATGATCGCCTATCTGCCTCAATTCTAACTTTGTTGATTTGTCACTGATGTATATTTAATACACAGCGTGCCAAATCGCCTTGTTATAATTGCGCATATAACCAATTATAACCTTTCTCATTAACTTAACTTATAATAATAAAAAACTCTGGAGAAAAAATTGAATAATATCATGCTAGAAGAAGCACAAATTGCTTCACAATATATAAAAGCTCATTTTAAAAGTGAAATCCCAAAAACCGCTGTGATTTTAGGCTCAGGATTAGGTAATTTTACTAAAATAGTTAAGATTATAAAAACAATTAAATATCAAGATATACCCTCATTTCCTCAAAGCCATGTTGCAGGACATAAGGGTAATCTTACACTTGCAACTATAGAAGATGGCACACTTATTTTAATCATGGAAGGACGATTCCACTATTATGAAGGATATACACCACAACAAGTTGCTTTTCCAATTGTAGTATTTCACTTACTTGGAATAAAAACGCTGATTGTAAGTAATGCAGCTGGTGGGATAAACCCTAGTTTTACAATTGGCGATTTAATGATTATTAATGATCATATAAATTTCTTTGGTGCCCATCCCCTTACTGGCAAAAACAACGATCAGTTAGGTCCACGCTTTTTAGACCAAACAGAACCATATAATAAGAAATTAATTGATATAGCGCATCAAACAGCTGTCGAACTTGGCATAAAACCACAACAAGGTGTATATATTGGATTATCAGGACCAACATATGAGACCCGTGCAGAAATAAAAGCATTTGGCGTTCTTGGAGCTGATGCTGTTGGGATGTCCACCATTTTTGAAGTTATGATGGCAAATTATTTTAAAATGAATGTTTTAGGAATATCTAGTATAACTAATATGGCAACAGGAATTTCCAAAACTAAGCATGAACATCAAGCAGTTGTTGATGTTGCAAATACAATAAGTGACAAATTTTCAGCATGGGTTAAAAGAATTATTCAAAACCTTCCTTAATTGTTAGTAATGTTATAAATATATCTATATCTATATCTATATTTATAACATTACTAAATTTGATTAAAAAAGCTATTGAACGTAGAATAAAATAAGTAGCACAAAAAATGAGATTATACAAAATTTATGCTACTTTAAGCTAAACCACCATATTGCTAAGTGATTAGATTTTTTCTATTTCAAGATTATCCAATAAACCAAGTAATGTTTTTATCTCTCCAGAAGCACTATCGCTATTTAATTCATTACTCATAACTGCCTTGACTAAATTTCTAACCATTAAATTACCTACATCAATTCCTTGAGTATCAAGAGATTCTTTAAATTTATTTAGTTGTGCCTCATCCGTTAATTGTTTTAATTGTGCAGCCAAAAAATCCTTATTATAGCCAAAAAGAGCTTTTAATACTAAGCCCATCTCGGTACCCTTATTCTTACCTTTAGATTTTTGAGTAATGAAGCGAGCTATCTTTTTTATACTGCCATCTTTATCTGCTGGGTCTTTCCATATGTTTTTTATTATATGTGCTATGCCAGCATCTTTACTATTATAATCAAAACCAAAAACATCCTTATCACCAAATAAAGCGGTATATGATGGTGGAGCATCATATAGTTGATTTGTATCTATCATATTGCTCTTATTTTCTGGAGATAAAGTATCAATATAACGATATAACATGATTAAGTTAAATAGCTTTCTACTTTCTGTATAGAAAGTTCTATGATGCGCCTTATTATTTCCCCTCAAATAAGAATACCACTTCCATAAAGCCTTACTTAAATTAAGATCATCTGGTAACATTTTTTCAGCTGATTTTTTTAGATGTTTTGAAGATAAAATCAAAGCATTAACTTTAGTAAACTTATCTGATGCTACTAAATCAAAAATAGCAGTTTTTAATAGAGGTGACAATAATTCTGGAGTTAAGATATTATTTAAATTACCATTGAGAGATTCTACTCTAGAACCAACTTTTTTATCATACTGCTCAAACTTAGAATCCCGTTGATCATTTTGGATAAAAGATACCATCGGGCTAGCCATAATACTAGCTTGTTCATTCATAACAGAAAGACTATTTAGTATCACCCCTAGTAAGGTTATTTGCTGCCTAATAGTTAGATGAGCATCATTAAAATTACTAATGGATAACATCTTTTTTATGTTTGATAAGTCAATATCTAAAACCTCAGAAAACTGAACCAATTGATTCATAACATTAGTAAGAGCATTGCTAGATCTTTTAGCTATGCTCTCAGAACGTTTTAGAGATGGAGATTTTACAGAAAGTTTTAACCTGTTAATTGCAGCGGTCATATCTTTCTTGCTATCAATCATAGATGCGGCATCTTCTGAATTAACATTTTTATCTAAATCTAATTTAGCAAGTTTTTTATTTATATCGTTAGTTATTGAGTTATAGCTATCAAGCAACAAAGTCTTTTTACTAGAATTACTCTCACAATTTATTTGTTTTTGATATGCAGATGATAGCGATATAGTATGTGTAAGTTCAGCAATATCTGTTTCACAATCCATTAATCTTGAAGTTAACTTTTGATCTTTAGCGATTTCATCATCTATATTTTGAAGTAAGTCTGTAGCACTAAACTCAAGAGTTAAAAACTCAACCCTAGCTATATAGTTATTAATTATCTGGCGGGTATAATCAATAGTTTTAATTTGCTTTTTGAGATTAAGCATCTCAGCTTTTAAAGTACTACCTGAGCCTTTTGGCTCTAATTCATGTATAATTTCATTTATTATCTTAAGTGTACTTATTTTAGATATATAATTATTTGCCTCACTTAAATTTATTAATTCTTGATTCAGCTGTCTATTAAGCTCTTGCTTATTTTTAATATCTTCAAGTATGCTACGTAACTCAGTTTGTATATTCTGCATTAACAATATAGGAACATTTAATGGGTGTGTCTGCAATTCTTGTATAACAGATGCTAGTTTATTACCAGAGTTATCATAAAAAAATGATCGCTCAATTAGTTCATCAGCTGTAAGAATAAGGCTCGTAATCTCATTATAATTACTTTCATTATTACCTAGTTTTTGTATTTCCTTTAACCTATTTGCTATTATTTTATACTCATTGTGAGCCAGACTAGTTGCATTATGGATTAATTTACCCCAACTAGAAGATATAAAGTCTAACATACCAATACAACTACTAAGAGAAGATGAACAAGTATTAAATTGATTCTCCGAAAATCTTTTCATCTTAGGTAGTAGTTTTTTTAAGGCATCGTCACTTTCTTCCTGCATACCACTTACTTGTTTATTTAAATCCTCAAGCCTTGTAGTTAGCTGCTCACCATGCTTAATAGCATTATCTTTTGCTGCTTGCCGAAGTTTTTTTTCCATAGCAGCTATATCAGTTTTTTCAGTAGGAATATAAAATTTACTAACCTCATTCTTAGAATTAGCACTCATATTAGTTATTTTATTACTAAGATTATGAATGTCTGTTTTAGTATAATTAAAAGCCTTATTAAGAGCTATAGCAAGATTATTATTAGGTTTATTCAAAATTTTAAGATATTTATGTTGTACTTTTAATGCAATATTTTTGAAAACACAAAAAGTAAGTATTTTTAAATCAGTATTCATTGTTAAATGAGTAGATTCATCATGAAAAATATCACTCATTAAGGTAGCTGCAGCTAGAGCATCGGCATGATTATTTGGGTTAATCTGGTAGAGCTTTTTTAGTTGTAGAAAAATTTTTTGGTTTTCAGGAGTTATCTCGGCTAAATTATCTTCTAATTTTTGTACCATAAGCATTAAATCATCACATAGCTGATTTAATGGGCGATCCAATTTAAAAGTTTCAACACTATTTTTAAAATAAGTTTTACCCCAATCTTTTATATCTGATGATTTTTTAGCAAAAAATCCACTAGTATTAGTTGAGTGTCTGATTAACCGTTTTAATTCACTAGTAGTGCTTTGAGGATTAACTAACATAACAGTACCCTTTACAAATTTATTTTATTAAACTAAAGAATATTGGAGGAGATTAAGGATTATATTATAAAATCTGCTATTACTTTATATAATATTCTACCACACTTAAACCGGAGCATACTATATAACAAAGACAATAAGATGCAAAAACCACACTGAGGAACTTAATACTTATTAATAAGTTTAACAATACCTTTCTCCATAGTGTATGCCACATAAAATCTATTTAATGTTTCCTCAATACATTTAGCTATATTACAAACTTTATGTATGTGGTATATTTAGATTACAAGTTAATTGGGTATACCATCAAATATGCTATAATAATGCCATAATAAAGAAGGAACTTCCCAATAATGACTACGTATATTAAATCAGATGATTTTATTCAATCAATTGCAGATAGTTTACAATTTATATCATACTATCACCCTAAAGATTTTATTCAAGCTATGAATAATGCATATCAAAAAGAACAATCACAGGCAGCACGTGATGCAATTGCCCAAATATTGATAAACTCTAAAATGTGTGCTATAGGCAAGCGCCCTATTTGTCAGGATACTGGAATTATTTGTGCTTTTATAAAAATAGGCATGGATGTTAGATTTACTAATAATAACCTATCTATTCAAGAAATGGTAAATAAAGGGGTTGAGTTAGCTTATCTTTACCCAGAAAATAAACTACGGGCATCTATTGTAGAAGACCCCGCATTTACGCGTAAAAACACTAAAAATAATACCCCAGCTGTTGTGCATATTGATTTAATTCCAGGTAATACTATTGATATTGAGATTGCAGCTAAAGGTGGTGGCTCAGAAAATAAATCAAAATTTGCCATGCTAAACCCTTCTGACTCAATCGTTGATTGGGTTCTTAATACTGTACCGCAAATGGGTGCTGGATGGTGCCCACCTGGAATGCTAGGCATAGGAATTGGCGGAACAGCAGAAAAAGCAATGTTACTTGCCAAACAATCACTAATGGCAGATATTGATATCCATGAGTTAATTGCTCGTGGTGCATCCAATAAACTTGAGGAGCTAAGGCTAGAACTTTATGAAAAAGTTAATGCTCTAGGCATTGGTGCTCAAGGTTTAGGTGGGTTAACTACAGTGTTGGATGTTAAAATCCTTGATTACCCAACTCATGCCGCAAGTAAACCTATTGCTATGATCCCTAACTGCGCGGCAACACGACACATTCATTTTACCTTAGATGGTTCTGGAGTGGCGCAATTTACTCCACCAAATTTAGATGATTATCCTGAAATTAGTATGGATAAATCAAGTGCTACACATCGCGTTAATCTTGATAATATAACTAAAGATACCGTTCAATCGTGGAAGTCTGGAGATACAATTTTACTTAGCGGAAAAATCTTAACTGGTAGAGATGCAGCTCATAAACGCATAGTTGAAATGTTAAATAATAAAGAAAAACTTCCCGTTGATTTTACTAACCGTTTTATTTATTATGTAGGTCCAGTAGACCCAGTTGGTGACGAGGTTGTAGGACCAGCAGGACCCACAACAGCAACACGCATGGATAAATTTACACAGCAAATGCTAGAGCACACTGGTTTAATGGGGATGATAGGTAAAGCAGAACGAGGAGAAGCCGCAATTAAAGCAATTAAAGAGCATAAAGCTGTTTATTTGATTGCCGTTGGTGGCGCAGCATACTTGGTATCTAAAGCGATTAAAAAATCAAGAGTTTTAGCTTTTGAGGATCTAGGAATGGAAGCGATTTACGAATTTGATATTGAAGATATGCCAGTTACTGTTGCTGTAGATAGCACTGGTGACTCTATTCATAATAGCGCTCCAAAAATATGGATGCAAACAATAAAAGAGGTAAATTATTTATGAGTTGGCTAAGTAAAATATTACCACCCAAAATTAAAGAAGATAGTGGTAAAAGTAATGTTCCTGAAGGATTGTGGTGTAAATGTGATAACTGTAATGAAATTTTATATCATACGGATTTAGATAATAACCTTAAAGTATGCCCTAAATGCGATCATCATCATACCCTATCAGCTCGCGAACGATTAGATATGTTGCTTGATACTGAAAATAGAATAGAAATTGCAACAAATGTAATGCCTGTGGATATTCTAAACTTTACCGATAGTAAAAAATATAGCGCCCGCTTAAAACAAGCCCAAAAAAAACTCAAAGAAAATGATGCTTTAGTTGTGATGAGTGGAACCTTAAATAAACAAGAAGTAGTAATTGCTAGTTTTGAATTTAAATTTATTGGTGGCTCTATGGGTTCTGTTGTTGGAGAAAAGTTTGTGCGGGGAGTTAGAGAAGCTTTAGCAAAAAACTGCCCGTTTATTTGTATTACTGCTTCTGGTGGTGCAAGAATGCAGGAGGGTGTAAGCTCACTTATGCAAATGGCTAAAACCTGTGCAGCATTAACTTTACTTAGCACAAAAAACTTACCTTTTATCTCAATTTTATCTAACCCTACAATGGGTGGGGTATCTGCAAGTTTCGCCTTTATTGGTGATGTCGTAATTGCAGAGCCTATGGCGTTAATTGGCTTTGCAGGACCTAGAGTAATTGAACAAACAGTTAGAGAAAAACTACCTGAGGGATTTCAACGCTCTGATTTTCTATTAGAAAAAGGTGCGCTTGATATGATAGTAAGGCGTCATGATTTAAAAGAAAAGATTTCTAAAATAATTACAATGCTTCTAAATAAAGAATAATTTATAATGATTAAGTTTATGGAATAAATAGTATATGTTAAAAGTAGGATTTATTGGCTGGCGTGGCATGGTAGGTTCAGTTTTAATGCAACGAATGCAACAAGAAAATGATTTTAGTAAAATACTCCCCATATTTTTTTCTACTTCTGAAGTTGGTAATATATGCAATATTAACAATAGTAAATTATTGGATGCTTACAATACCGATGCTTTAATGGAGCTGGATTGTATTGTTACTACCCAAGGTAGCGAGTATACTAATCAAATATTGCCTGTATTACGTGGTAGAGGCTACACTGGATACTGGATAGATGCAAGTTCTGCCCTACGTATGCAAGATGATACAATAATTGCTTTAGATCCAGTAAATTATGATCAAATTTTGCTGGGTTTGAAATCTGGTATTAAAAATTATGCAGGCGGCAATTGCTCTATAACTCTTAGCTTATTAGGATTAAGTGGTTTATTTAAAGAAAACCTAATAGAATCCATGAGCATGATGACTTATCAATCTGCATCAGGTGCAGGTTCACAAAATATTCGTGAGCTATTAAACCAGATGATGTATATAAGTGATAAAAATAGTAACCTGATTAATGATACTAACACTCCAATATTAGAGCTAATTAAACAAGTTAACCATACAATTTCCCATACTGATTTTCCACAAAAAGAATTTGGTGCCCCGTTAGCTGGAAGTATAATCCCATGGATTGATTCCGATTTAAACAATGGAATGAGTAAAGAGGAATGCAAAGGTGGCGTTGAAGCTAATAAAATTTTAGGTTTAGCACCTCAAACAGTCAAAATTGATGGATTATGTATAAGAGTTGGAGCAATACAAAGTCATTGTGCAGCAATAACTTTAAAACTTAATAAAAATTTATCTATATTAGATATTGAAGAAAAGATTAAAAATTCTCATAAATGGGTAAATTATGTGCCAAATAATAAAATAGATTCTTTAAAGTCTCTGACTCCTGCTGCAGTTTGCGGATCATTAAAAATAGCTGTGGGACGTTTACGTAAATCATCAATTGCTGAAAACACCTATACTGTATTAACAGTTGGTGATCAATTACTCTGGGGAGCAGCAGAGCCAATCCGCCGTATGCTAAATATAGTGGTAAGCTATTTAAAATAAATAAACTGTCATGGCTTACTTTCAAACTAGTTTATTATTCATAATTTCTTAAAAACAAGATCCTGAAACAATTTCAGGATAACAAATTCGGAAGTTCAGGATGACAAGAAATAGCGCCCAACATGACGATGTGATAATAAATTAACTAGGAAGATAAACATTATTTAAAATGATTAAAGAAGAAGAAAAAACAACTAATCTTGCATGTTTAATTGAATATGATGGCAGCAAATTTTATGGCTTTCAGAAACAAGAAAAAGACCATCAGAATCCTAATACTAGAACAATACAGACTGAACTAGAACGCGCATTATCTAAGTTTGCTAATCACTCTATTAATGTAATAACTGCTGGTCGTACTGATGCTGGTGTTCATGCTTTAGGACAAGTTATAAATTTTAAAACTACTGTAAATCGTGGATTATATGGCTGGATACGAGGAACTAACTCTTTTCTTCCTGATGATATAGTGATACATGAATGTATCCCAGTAGCTGATGATTTTAGTGCTAGATTTGATGCAATATCCAGAACCTATCATTATTATTTAATCAATTCACCAACTAGACCAGCAGTATTAAGTAAAAAAATTGGCTGGGTACATGGTGAGTTAAATCTTCAAAAAATGCAAGAAGCATGCCAGTATCTATTGGGTAAACATGATTTTTCAAGTTTTAGAGCAAGTAATTGCCAAGCCAATAATCCAGTAAAAATCATGACACAAAGTGAAATGAGTATCATTAATCCTAATATTATATGCTTTAAATTTACTGCTAATAGCTTTTTATACCATATGGTACGTAATCTTGTTGGAGCACTAATTCATATTGGAAAAGGTAAGCTAAATTTAGCTGAGTTTATCAGTATTATCGATGCAAGAAATAGAATCAAAGCACCACCAACATTTATGCCAGATGGGCTTTATTTAGCAAAAGTTACCTATAAAGATAATAAAAACCCAAATTTTAAGCATACTCCAGTTGGGTTTTAGTTATTCCATTAATTCGTTAGGTATAATTTTAGAAGTTTTTATAATAAGTTGTTCGCTTTTTAGTATTAGTGGTTGCGCTGTAGCTTTATTATAATTTGCTGTTGAAAATGTTTTTAGAAATCTAAATTAAAATATATATATTAGCTTTTAATTTTTGTTATCGTTTGTTATAGGTTTAGTATAAATCTGCACCATTAATTGATCAATTCTATAACCCTTACTTCTATCAACATCTACTACCTCAAAAATATAGCCCTCGTAGATAAAACTGTCGAACTCTTTTGGTAACCGTCCCCGAGTACTGCCTAAAATAGATAAAGCAAACCCCGCAGCAGTATGATAATTACCTAAATCTTCATCTGGTAACTCTACAATTCCCAAGGCATTTTTCACATCATCTATAGGGGCTAATCCATCAATTAGCCATTTACCTGATGGGTCTTTATGAATTAAAAGATTTTCAGTAAGAGTTTCTGGGTATTCGCCAACTACAGCACCCATTAAATCTACCATAGTAATTAATCCTTCAAGATGCCCAAACTCGTTATACACTAAAACCATATGGGTTTTATATTTACGAAAAGATTCTAATGTCTCAATTAAAGTTAGAGTGTTAGGAATAGAATGTACTGGTATTAGATTATCTAAATCTAACCAAGAAATCGTTGGATTTTGAGTCCCAGAATTTAGTTGTTGTAAATAATCTTTTAACCAAATTGATGCTAAGCCAACACCCAAGATATGATCAAGATTTCCTTTACATACTAAAATCCGCTTTGATGGATTATTTAATACAATTTCTAAGTTATCTTTATACAAAGCTGTAGTATCGATATAAACAATATCTGAACGGGGAGTCATTAAAGCCCCAACTCTTCTTTCATCCATACGCCAAACATTATCTAGTAAGCCTTTTTCTGTTTGATCTAATAATCCAGACTGTGCTCCAGCTTCAAATAAATCTTCAATATCCTTTGCTGAGACATGATTATTTAGTTCTATTGGCATACGTAAAATTTGTAATATTTTATCAGAAATAAAAGAAAATATATTAATTAAAGGAGTTAATAATTTAAGCATTTTAGAAGTGATTGGAACAAGTGTAATTGCAATATTTTCAGGATAAAGTAGCGCTACTCTTTTAGGAATAATATCACCAAATAAAATAGTAGCAAAAGTAACCAATATAAAGCTTAGAATTGTAGAAATTAAAGTAGCATAAATTGATAAAAAATTAATTTTTATAAGTATAGGATACAAAAATGGATCAAGTAAATTTTTTGTTACTGCACCCTCAATTAGAGTTACAAAAGTAAGCCCTATTTGGGCAGCAACAATCATTCCTTTAGGTTTTTTCGCCATTTCCAAAGCTAATCTAGCATTAGAATTACCATCATCTGCCAATGCAAGTAAGCGCTGCTTCTTTGAAGCAACTAGAGATAGCTCCGCTATAGCAAAAAAAGCTGTGCTAAATATTAATAAAATAATAACAATAATCTGAAACATTATTAATTCCCCATATAATCACTATAGTTATTCTAACATATTTTATTGACTAGTGTGAAATTCAACATAACAGAAATACAAAAAAGCCAGTTATATAAAATAACTGGCTTTAAAGTTTGTGGTAGTATATAAATACTACTCATCAATAAAAAGGAGCCTGGCGATGCCCTACTTTCACA
>JAJTDW010000003.1 GCA_021298175.1 Pseudomonadota bacterium | reverse complement strand
AATATATAATATTATAGTTATTATTAATTAAGCTGAAAGTAGTTAATAAGTCATTAAAGTATTGTATAATTAGTATCTTACTTTGTGTGTATACATGTTAGTAAATATATATTTCATGGTTATTAATATGTTATTAAATAATTATTTTATTATGATATAGTTAATAATATAAAGTTAATAACAGGATATACTTAGTTGTTAAATAGTTTTTGTGAATATTTATGATTAGAATTTTAATTATTAGACTATCTTCATTAGGAGATATTGTACATACTTATCCTATGATAAAAGATATAAAAGATAATGTAAAAAATTGCTCAATAGATTGGTTAGTAGATGAAAGTTTTAAAGATTTATTAAAGTATAATAGGGGTATTGATAATATAATTTATATCCCACTTCGTAAATGGAAAAAAAACAAGTTTGGTTTTTTCTTAAATTTATTTGATTGGTATAAAAAAATAAAAATTAAAAACTATGATTATATTATTGATTCTCAAGGCCTTATAAAAAGTGCACTGCTAACAAAGTTTTTTATAGGTAATGTTTATGGTTACGATAAATTTTCAATTCGTGAAAAACTAGCAAGTGCTTTTTATAAATATAAGATAAATGTTAGTAAAAATTATTTGGCTACGATAAAAAACAGAATATTATGTCAAAAAATTTTTAACTATAATATAAACATTAAGCAAATAAATTTTGGAATATCTGAATATTTTTCCGAAATAAAAAAAGAAATTTATTCAAATGGATATGTGGTTTTTTTTCATGCCACCTCTAAAAATAGTAAAAAATACCCCTATGCATATTGGGCTGATATTGCCTCATATATTATAAAACACACTAATTATAAAATTATACTGCCATACGGTAATAATAACGAAATGGAAGATTCGAGGGAAATAAAAAAAATATTAAATTCTGATTTAATTATTATTCCAAAAAAAATATTTAGTTTTGATGAATTACATTTCTTAATATATAATGCAGAAATTATATTAGGTGTTGATACTGGATTAATCCATTTAGCAAATGCTTTAAATAAAAAAACTATAGCCATATATACAAAAACTAATCCTAATAAAACAGGGATTATAGAATCAGATATAGCAAAAAATATTGGTAATATCAATGTTATTCCTAATCCTAATGAGGTTATTAAAATATATGAAAATATTATGAAAGTTTAAATCAATGATATATTTTTATTCTTTGTTAGTTTATTTAATTTCTTCCCTAATTCCATTTTATTTAATAAAAAGGTCAAAAAAAAATCCAGCATATAAATTATTTTGGAGTGAAAGATTTTCTATTAATCTTAAAAACAATGAAACCAAGCCAATAATTTGGCTGCATTCTGTTTCTGTAGGCGAAACAAGAGCTATGGTAAAACTCATTGATATTTTAGAAAGAAAACACCCAGATTACAAAATATTAATAACAGTAATGACGCCAACTGGCAGAGAAACAGCAAGAAGTATTTATTCAAAAGCATTGATTCACTATATCCCATATGATATGCCCCACGCGATTATTAAATTTTATAAAACATTTAAGCCAAAAATTGGTTTAATTATGGAAACTGAAATTTGGCCTAATCTTATATTTTATGCCAATAAATTAAGCATTCCTTTGTATTTAATAAATGCCAGATTATCTGATAAGTCTTTTAATTCATATAAAAAATTTAATTATTTCATAACTCCAATTTTAAATAAATTTACTAAAATACTTTGTCAAGATAATATAACCAAAGATAATTTCATTAAATTAGGTTATATTAAAGGAATTAATGTTGTTGGAAATACTAAGTTTGATATGTTGATTGATCAAAATTGCTTTAATACGCTAGAATTTTTTAATCAACATATACGTAATAAGAGAGTTGTCATTTTTTCCTCTACCCGTGAAGGTGAAGAAAAAATGATAATTGAAAATATACCATCAAAAATAGATTATTTAATAATTATAGTGCCACGACACCCTGAAAGATTTATGGATATTGAAAATTTATTAATAAAAAATAAAGTAATATATCAAAAAAAGACAGATAATAAGCCCATAGATAGTGGTACGGAAGTTTTTTTGGGTGATACTATGGGTGAGATGATGCTATATTATAAAATGTGTGATTTGGCTGTTATTGGCGGTAGTTTTAGTAATAATGGCGGACAAAACCTTTTAGAGCCTATTTATTTAGATAAACCAGTAATTTTTGGTAGTTCTATGTATAATTTCACAACTATAGCATATAACGCTTTAAATGAAAAATGTGCAATTCAGGTAAATAATATAGAAGAATGTTTTAAAAAAATAGAAGAGATATTTAGTAATCAAGAGCAGTATGATTATTTAGTTAGTAATTGTGGAATTTTTATTGATAAATACAGTGGAGCTTCAGAAAGAATAGTCGAAGATATTTCAAGATACTTATAATGTTTCACGTGAAACATATTAGATGGCGTAACTAAAATAATTATCTACGCCATCTAACTGTTAAAATATTTATTTTTTAAAATATTTTGTCAAATCAGTACTTCTTGTTACTAAATAGCCAAGGTTATCCAAGACAAAAACTTGATCTCCTATTAGTGAGATAACGGTTTTAGAATCACTATCAAATTTCTCGCAGAGTTTTTTAATTTGTGATGTGCTGGGAACGTTTTTATAAAAGTTAGATTCTTTATAGTCTTTATAGTTTGGAATGTTTGTTAATTGTGATATAGCGTTATTGTATAAAGAATTATTAGGTACTTCAATTGGTTTTTGTGGGAACATACCACTAACAAAAACTGGTTCAGTTATGCTGTATCGTGGAGTAGCTAATAATATCATTTCTTTACATAATATGTTAGTATCTATGTTTGGAATTTTAATTGTTTCTAAAATATTATTGATTACGTTTTTAATTGATTCAACTATATTTTTATTTGATTCTAAATATAATTTTTTACTTGTAGATAAGATATTTAAAAATTTAGTGAAATATATTATTTTTTCTATTACATGAGAAACATTTTTTATTTTATCTTCTAATTCTAATTTACTTGTGTTACATTCGTTAATTTTGTTGGTTAAATCATCAATGAGTTTAAAATTTTTAATGATTTGTTTCAGTACTTGATCGTGTTTATAAGTTTCTGATTCTTCTACAAGCTTATGTGGATTCCTATCTACTATCGAGAATTCTCTATTTATATTAGATTTAGTTACTTTTACTTCTAATAGTTTTAATGTTTTTTTATAATTACCGATCTGTAAATTAAGATTATTTATTTTAGATGGGATTTCTACATTAATATAGTCGGCAAGATGTTTAAAAGTTTGAGATCCATTATATTGCATCTTTGAAGGATTTAAATATGTTGGTACGTAAGTTGTTCTATCAGCACTATTATAAAAATATCTGATTTTATTATCAGATGCTTTTGGTGGCATTAGTTGGTTATTTTTAGATGCTGTTGATGGAGTTTGTTGATGATTGTAAATGTTCATAATTTATTTGTTCCGTTTAAAAAAATAGTAAATAGGACGCTTCAAATTTAAAATATAGATTTTAATTCAGTAATATTTGATAAACTGAAAATAGAAATATTAAATCTTACTTATTGGAATTGTATAAATTGATATGGGGATTTATAAAAAGTCAATTTGGTAAATATTTTTTTGATCTAGATAATTATATTAAAAATATAATCGTATTATATCATAAAGTTATGCATATTATATAGTGGAAAATTTAGCAGAAAAAGTAAAAAATAGTTTATTTATGTCACTTATAATCTGAAAACATTTTAGTTGTAAGCTATTTGAATTTTCAATAAAATATAAAATTTATGATGTTTTTGAGTAAAATTTATTTATAATTATTTTTAAGGTAGATCCTTGGATCAAAATAGAAAAAATAACTACTAAATAGGTTATAGCAATTAGATACGTTGGTAGGTTAGGAGTAGCTAGAGCTAATGCTATAGAAATGGCTCCACGAATACCGCCCCAACATAACAAAAAGTTTTCTTTCCAATTTGGTTTATTATTATTTGTTTTATATATTAATCTTATAGAGCTTGGTATGAGAATACTTATAAAACGAGAGATAAATATTATAAATAAGCCAATAAAACCAATGACAATTGTAGAAAATGTAATATCTATGGTAAGTAATTCCAAGCCAATTAAGACAAAAAGAAAAGCATTTAAAATGCCATCAATTAATTCCCAAAATTGATTTAAAGAATAACTGGTTTTGCTGCTAAATCTTTGTTTTTTAGAATACTCCCCTATGAGTAATCCAGCAACAACCATTGTTATTGGACCAGATACATGTAAATACCCAGAAATTATATACCCAGCACTTGCAGCTGCAACAGTTAATAAAATTATTGCTTCGTTGTCATCTGTACGAGATAAAAAGAATGAAGACACGTACCCTACAAAACCACCCCAAGCTATGCCACCTATAATATCCTGCACCAGAGTAAATGTTATGTGGCTAACTAAGAAAGAATTAGGTCCATCAGTATAAAATACTCTAATTAGTATAGTAAGTAACAAAATACTTACTGCATCATTAAAAAGTGCTTCTCCAGTAATTTTAGCTTTTATTTGTTTAGGGATATTTTTTGCATTTCTAAATATGGACATAACAGCAATTGGGTCAGTTGGTGATATTATGGCTCCAAAAATTAAACAATCAGCAAAGGATAAATTAAAGTGGATGAATTTTGTTATATGCCATAATATGACTCCAGTTAAAACAGTTGAAGTTATAACACCAACACTCGCTAAATATATAATTACCAAGAAGTTTTTTTTCAGTTCAACAGAGTTGATATGCAATGATCCAGCAAAAAGTAAATACCCAAGCATTACATCTAATACTGTATTTCTAAAATTTACACTACTTAAAAGCTTATGAATAGGGTATATCACATTAGGTGAAACCTTAGCTAACTGTGTAATAATAATAGAAATACTTACACTTATGATTGTTAAAGCAATAGTTTTAGGTAACTTGAAATATCTATCATTAATAAAAGCAGAAATTGCAGTTATACATACAAGCATTGAAAAAATTACATGATAGTTCATTTTATTTCGCCTAAATTTAAAAGATTTTGCCAGGATTAAATATATCATCTGGATCTATAAGATGTTTTATTGATTTTGCAAGTATATAACTGCTTGAGTCATAAAATTTTTTAAACCATTCTTTTTTTAATTGCCCTATTCCGTGTTCTGCCGAAATACTACCGTCAAGAAGTACCACATCGCTATAAACAATATTAGATATTTTATCTTCATAGTCAGGTTTTATCTTATTAGTTAATGGAATATTATAATGTAGATTTCCATCTCCAAGGTGCCCAAAAATGATTATGTTAAGATTTATATCTAAAGAAGATAAATTTCCTGAGTTGGTTTGTATAAACTTTGGTATATTACTGATTGGTAATGATATATCGTATTTTAAAGCAAACCCTGATGTTTTTTCAGCAATGGGGATGTGTTCTCTTATGCTCCATAAATTTTTCCGCTCTGTTTCATTAGAGGCAATAACAACTTTATTAAAATCAATACCAAAGGTTTCTAATATATCAGTTATTTTATCATTATTAAATGGTTCATTGCACTCAACTTCACATAAAATAATCCACTCATCTTGTATAGGAAGCTGATTATCAAGAAAATTATCATTATAAACTTTTTGAGTGTGCTTGTTAATGATTTCAAATGCACTTGGGATGATGCCATTTAATTTAAATTCAGATAATAGATTGATTGCATTTTCAATAGTAGATACCCCAAACATTAGAGTAAAGAAATCTAAAGGTTTAGAAAATAATTTTAGGGTGGCTTTGGTTATTATACCTAGTGTTCCTTCACTACCAATAAAAAGCTGTTTTAAATCAAAATTGGTATTGTTTTTTCTGAGTTTATGGAGTTGGTTGATTATTTCTCCATTTGGTAATATAACCTCTAACCCTAGGGTTAAATCACGCATTGTTCCATATTTTACTACATGTATACCACCTGCATTAGTTGCAATATTACCTCCAATTTGACAGATACCAGAGGAGGCTATTTTAAGAGGAAAGTACAAGTTTATTTTATTTGCCTCATCTATAACTTGTTGTAGCAAGCAACCAGATTCTAAGGTTATACTCAGGTTATCAATGTCCAGCTCAATAATTTTATTTAGTTTAGATAGGTTGAGTATAATATGTGCCCCTAGATTATTAGTTGGAACTGATGCCCCACAAGTTGAAGTGTTTCCTCCTTGTGGGGTGATTTTAATCTGATATTTATTACATAATAAAATTATTTGTTGGATTTCTTTAGTCGATTTAGGAAATACAACTGCTAAACTTTCACAAAAATATTTATTTCTCCAATCTGTTTCATGTGAAACCTTTAATTTTGTGTCAACAATTATACAAGAGGCATCAAGTATACTATAGAGTTTTTCAACGAAATTCAACATATTTTGCTTATTCTATAATGATTGTATTATAAGTTTTGGGATATTAATTCCAGTATGTGTGAGAATTTGTCTTGTTCCAGTTGGGCTAGTAATGTTTATTTCGGTTAACTTATTACCAATAACATCAAGTCCAGCAAACAAAATCTTGTTTTGTTTTAGCCATGATGCAACCTGAGTTGCTAAGTTAAAGTCTTCAGGTGATACTTTATGTACTTCCCCACGTCCTCCGGCTGCTATATTTCCTCTGATCTGGGTACCTTGAGGTATTCTATGCAAGCAATACTCAATAATTTGGCCGTTTACTATAAATATTCTTTTATCACCGTAAATAACCTCAGGTATAAATTTCTGTAACATGATTGTTTGAGTATAATAATTAGTAGCTGCTTCAATAATAGCACTGGAGTTTACATCGTTTATGGATATTTTAAAAACACCCCTTCCTGCCATCATATCAAGAGGCTTAATTACACAGTCCCCATGCTCTAATAAAAAAGAATGAATAGATTCAGGATCTTTAGTTACCATTGTTGGAGTTATTAGAGCTGGGAAATTTAATATAGACATTTTTTCATTAAAGTTGCGTAAGGCATAGCTATTATTAACTATTTTTATATTTTGTTGCTCTGCAATTGATAATATCTGAGTTAAATAATAATATTCCATATTAAATGGGGGGTCGTTTCTAACAAATATGCTATGAAACTCATTTAGGTTTAAAATTTGAAAAACATCATCTTCCAAATACCACGGGTTATTAATTATAGGTAAATCTTCAGATTTACATAAAATTGTAAGGCTTTTACATTTAGCTATGATAGCATTATTTTCAAAGTAAATATTATTTGGCAAAACATAGTAAATGCTGTATTTTGTTTCATTTGCAGCAAGCATTAGAGAATACGTAGTATCCGTTAAAATCTTAAAATTTTGTATAGGATCGCAAATAAATAAAATTTTTTTCATGGGGTTTCTTCTAAAATAAAGTCTGCCAGAATATCTTGTGTCGGGCGTACCTTGTGGCAAAGCTCAGGCATTCAAAGACTATGAAGTATAGTTTTTAACTAGATTATTTAGTGATAATACATAATTATATATGAAAATCGATATGTGCAATTGGGTATGTTATAATTCTGTACTTTGATCAATTAAAGAGCTTATTTATATATATGACAAAAATAGTAATAAAACCAGATAATATATCATTTGATGTAGAATCTAACGAAACAATTTTGGATGCTGCGCTAAAGCAAAATCTTAATTTGCCGCATGGGTGTAAAAGTGGTACATGTGGTGCTTGCAAATGTAAGGTTATTTCTGGAGACCTTAGGCTAGAGCCTTATAATAAAACAGTACTTAGTGATTATGATAAAAACCAAGGGTACACGCTCTTGTGTAAGGCTCATCCTGATAGTAATGCGGAGCTTTATATACCAGGGTTAGTAGATAATTTTCCTATAAAAATCATGCCTGCTAAGGTGGTTTCAATAGTAAAACAAAATAGTATAGCAATAATAAAATTTAAAACCCCTCAAGCTCAAAAGTTTGGTTTTTTTGCAGGTCAATATATAGATATAATATTGAATGGTAAAAATAGAAGTTATTCCATAGCAAATTGTTATAAAGCAGATAATGAAATTGAGGTTCATGTTAAATACCATAAAGATGGAGTATTTTCTGAATTTGTATGGAACATCTTAAAAGAAAATGACGTACTAAGATTTAAAGGTCCATTAGGCAATTTTAAATTGCAAAAGTCAAACAAACCTCTAATATTGGTTTGTACTGGAACTGGTTTTGCGCCGATAAAATCTATTTTGGAAGAGCTTGTTTTGTCTAACTCATCAAGAGAAATTTATTTTTATTGGGGGAATAGGTTTTATCAGGACTTTTATTTGATGGGGCAGATTATAGATAATAAAAAATCTTTGAATTTAAAAGAGTCAATGTGTTTGTCACGTGAAGAATATGACGGATTTTATAATGGAAGGGTTACTAACAAGATAAAAAATGATTTTTCTGATCTTAGCAATTTTGAAGTTTATGCTTGTGGTAATATGAAAATGATAGAAGATGTTTATGAAATTTGTACTCAGGATTTAAATTTAAATAAAGAGTTTTTTTACTCAGACGCTTTTACTCCTTCGGTATGAAAAAGGTAATAAAATTCAATGATTAAAAAAGTAATAAGTATAGTTTTTTTAATGACTGTAGTTATTGGATGTGGTTTTAAAGGGCCACTTTATTTACCAACATCTACAAAGCAAAATAATGAACGCATGATTGAGAGTGGTAGTCATAAAAAATCTACAGACTCTTTAGAAAATACAAATTAAATTAACATTAAAGATTTATGGAGCAGTAAGCATAGAATGAAAGAAATTGATTTAATTATTCCTAATATTAGTAGTGATAGCAATGTAAATGTTGCAGAAATATATGTGAATATTGGGGATATGATCCAAGAGGGTGATGATATTCTAATGTTAGAAACAGATAAGGCTACAATAGATGTACCGGCATTACAATCAGGCAAAGTAACAAAAATACTGATAAAACCTGGAGATAAGGTAAGTGAGGGTGATGTTGTTTTAAAATTAGAGCTTGATAAAAGTGTTGATAAAATATTATCTATAGAGGAATCACACAAAACTAAGCAAGTTGGCAAAAGTGAAGTTGATTTAAGTTATGATGAAGAGTGTGATATTGTTGTTATTGGTGCTGGACCTGGTGGCTATACTGCAGCATTTAGGGCTGCTGATTTAGGTAAGAAAGTTATTTTAGTAGAAAAATATGCAACTTTAGGTGGTGTTTGTTTAAATGTTGGTTGTATTCCATCAAAAGCATTGCTGCATGTTGCTAAGGTTATAAATGAGGCTACTGAAATGAGTGCCCATGGTGTGGTATTTGGTGAAATTAAAACAGATACAAAAAAAATTGGAGAATACAAAGACACGGTAGTAAAAAAACTCACCTCCGGACTAGATTCATTAGCTAAGCAAAGAAACGTTAAAATTATACGTGGATTGGCACAATTTACTTCGCCGTATACTTTATCAGTAGATGGAGTTAAGAATATTAAATTTACTTCAGCAGTTATTGCGGTTGGTTCACAATCATTTAAGCTTCCAAATTTTCCTTATGATGATAGTAGAATTATTGATTCCACCGGTGCGCTTATGTTACAGGATATCCCTAAGTCAATGTTAGTGGTAGGCGGAGGAATTATTGGTTTGGAAATGGCTGAAGTATATTCTACTTTAGGGACTAAAATAACAGTTGTGGAGTTAGGTGGTGGCTTAATTCCAAGTGCTGATAAAGATTTAGTAAAGGTTTTAGAAAATAGAATAAAGAAAAGATATAGTAATATTTATATTAATACTACATGTAGCAAAGTAGAGGCAAAAAAAGATGGGATATATGTGACATTTGATGGTAAAGATGGATTTAATGCTACTGAAAAATTTGATAAAGTATTAGTTGCAGCAGGTAGAGTACCTAATGGGAAAAAAATATCCGCAGAAAAAGCAGGAATAATTGTTGATGATAAGGGGTATATTAAGGTTGATAAACAGTGTAGAACAAACGTGTTTCATATTTATGCTATAGGTGATGTTGCTTCTCAGCCAATGCTTGCACATAAAGCAACCCATGAGGGTAAAATAGCTGCTGAAAACTGTTGTGGACTTAAGGCGTCTTTTGATGCAAGGACCATTCCAAGTGTTGCATATACTGATCCAGAGATAGCGTGGATGGGGGTTACTGAAAACGATGCAAAAGCACAAGGGTTGCAGATTGAAATTGGTAAATTTCCGTGGGCAGCCTCGGGTCGCGCATTAGGAAATGGTCGAGATGATGGGTTTACAAAAATAATAACGGATAAAAATACACATAAAATATTGGGTGCAGGTATTGTTGGAGTGAATGCTGGAGAGTTATTAGCAGAGACAGTATTGGCTTTAGAAATGGATTGCGATATACATGATATAGCATTATCGATTCATCCTCATCCTACAATGTCGGAGTCTGTTGGGCTTGCTTGTGAAATGATAGATGGTAGCATAACTGATTTATATGTTCCTAAGAAGCGGGGTTAAGGAATAGTATGCAGTTTAAAAATATCGCGTTAGTTGGCAAACATCAATCTGAAGCAATGATTGAGCATATATTACATATTGCACAATACTTGATTGAAATTAAAATGAATGTCTTTATTGATTGCCATCAAGAAGATGATTCATTTATTAATAAAAATGTTAATATAGGTAAATTAGTTGACTGGCTTGGGCATATTGATTTAGTTATTGTTATTGGTGGAGATGGAACCTTATTGTCTGTAGCGCGTCAGGTTATTGATTTTAAGATACCTATTGTTGGTATAAATCAAGGAAAACTAGGGTTTATGACTGATGTTGTTGTAGAGGAAATGATAGAGGTTATTGAAAATATTATTTTAAAGAGTAACTATACGATAGAAAGTAGAACTTTATTACATGCTAATGTGCTTCGAGATAATAAAAATGAATACCACTCTGTTGCCTTAAATGACGTAGTTATCTCAAGAGGTGCCATAGGTAATATGATTGAATTTGATATTCAGATAGATGGGCAATTTGTATTATCTCAAAAATCTGATGGTATTATTTTTGCGACTCCAACAGGATCCACTGCGTATTCACTAGCAGCTGGTGGTCCTATTTTACACCCTAACGCTAATGTTTTTTCTGTTGTTCCTATATGTCCGCAGTCATTAACCAATAGGCCATTTGTTACTAGTGATGATTCTGTAATCGAGTTTATTTTAGCACGAGAAAATGCTACGCAGATTCATTTTGATGGACAAGAGTGCTTCGATTTACAGTTAAACGACAGGGTTGTTTTAAAAAAATACCCAGAAGTTATTCGATTAATTCACCCTAGGGGTTATAATTATTATCGAACATTAAGAAAAAAGCTTGAATGGTCAAAGCGCGTTTCTTGACAGGAAAACTAAGATGCTAACTAGACTAAAAATAATTAATTTTTTACTTATTGAGGAATTAGAGCTTAATTTTTCCTCTGGTTTTACTGTTGTCACAGGAGAAACAGGTAGTGGCAAATCAATTATTATTGATGCATTAATGATTGTGTTTGGCATGCGTATTACCGCAGACATTATAAGGCCAGATCAGAAGCAGGCAATATTTGAAGCAGAGTTTCATTTGACTAACTTAGCGGTGATGGATTGGTTATCAGATAATGATTTGATAGATGAAGATAATCCGTATAATTTATTATGTAAGAGGGTATTTGATAGATCTGGCAAAAATAAAATGTATGTTAATGGAAATGTAGTCACTGTTTCCCAAATTAAACAAATTGGGGATTTTATATTAGATGTTCATGTACAGCATGCCTCAATTACCTTATTGAAGCAAGATATGCAGCGAAAACTATTAGATGAATATGCGGGAATAGTTGATAAAGTTCAAGAAATTGGTGCGGTATTTAAAAAGATATATGAGCTAGAAAATAAAATAAAGCTATTATTGACTCAAAGTGAACAAGATCAAATAAAAAAGCAGCAGTTACTTGATATGAGTATTGAACTTGACAGTCTTGATTTAAAAGATAGTGAATGGAACGATTTAGGTTTTGTGCAAAAACAACTAGCTAATGCAAATTTTGTATTGCAAGAGTTAGATTTTGTTAATAATATTTTGGATGGGTCAGTGCGGGATAGTATTACTAAATTATTAAATAGATTAGAAAAGCTAGAGCATATTGTGCCAACTTGCAAAAAAATTATTGAAATAATGCGAAGTGTTGATGTTGAATTAGTTGATGCTGTGCATGAGGTAAATTTCATTGCCAATAATATTGAGCAAGACCCAGATAAATTATCTACTGTAGAAGATAGAATAAATACAATCTTTAATATTGGCAGAAAATATAAAATCGCTCCAGATGATATTATAAAAGTTTCCTTTGAACTTAAAGAAAAATTAGCCAACATGATAGATAACAGTAATGTTAATCTTTTAAAGCAGGATTTGGAGTTGTTGAATTCTCAATATAAGGATTTATCCACAAATATTACTGAGGTAAGACATAAAACAGCAAGTATATTATCTAACAAAATTACTAGTTTATTACATAAATTAGCAATTAGTGGTGAGTTTAATGTAAATGTAGTAAAATACGATTTTCCTCATATTTTTGGTATGGAAAATATTGAGTATAAAGTATGTTTTAATAAAGGCATGGACTTACATCCTCTAGCTAAAGTTGCCTCAGGTGGAGAGCTATCAAGAACTGCATTAGCGTTATATCTGTTATTAAGTATTCATAACCCACCTGAGGTTATCATATTTGATGAAATAGATGTTGGTATTGGTGGTAAAATTGCCGCAATAGTAGGGCAAATGTTAAAAGAGTTAGGTATTAGTAAGCAAGTGATCTGCATCACTCATCAACCGCAAACCGCTAGTTTTGGCAATAACCATATGGTTGTGAGTAAAAAAGTTGAAGGTGAGTATATGAAGCTTAATGTGTCTGAACTTAGTTCAGAAGATCGGGTGAATGAAATTGCCAGGATGCTAAGTGGAATGGAAGTAACAGATGCAACGATTAAGCATGCCAGAGACATGCTTAATATGAGCTAAATTTTATTACAAAATGTAGGGGTAGGTTTATGGTTACTAGAAGAATAATAGAGCATGTTAATGAGATGGTTAGTCAGTTTATGCAAGATAAGCCAACTAATAAAGAGATCGAAGGAAATATAAAAGCTGCTATTATGGCAGTATTTAGCAAGCTAGATCTGGTAACTCGTGAAGAGTTTGATACCCAGCAGAGGGTTCTTATTGCAACTAGAAAAAAATTAGATGAAATAGAAGATGTTTTGAAGAAAGCGAACTCATAAAAATGGGTTTAGCAAAGTTGCATGCTCGTGCTTTACGTGGTGTTAGCGCTCCTGAGGTTGTTGTAGAGGTTCATGTTGCAAATGGCTTACCTAGTTTTTCGATTGTTGGCTTACCTGATATAGAGGTTAAAGAAAGTCGTGATAGAGTGCGTTCTGCAATTCAAATGTCAGGGTTTGATTTTCCAGCACGTAGAATCACAGTAAACTTAGCCCCAGCAGATTTACCTAAAGATTCTGGAAGGTATGATTTAGCTATTGCGCTTGGGGTTTTAATTGCTAGTGGGTTAATTAAATGTAAGATAGATATTAATCAATTTGAGTTTGCTGGTGAGTTGGCACTAGATGGTGCGTTGAGGCATATTCATGGATCACTTGCAATTGCATACAATGCTACAAAAAGCGACAGAGCTTTTATTTTACCTAAGTCAAGTGCTATTGAGGCGTCTCTTGTTGATGGGGTAAGAATATTTGCAGTTGAAAATCTAAATCAGGTAGTTAGGTTATTAACCAAAGAAGAAGATTTAGAGCCTTATTTTAATTTAAATACAAATATCGATATACTTGATGAAGATGGCTTAGACTTTAGTCAGGTAAAGGGGCAAATTGGCGTTAAACGTGCTATTGAGATTGCCGCTAGTGGGCGCCATTCTATATTGATGGTGGGTAACCCTGGTTGTGGTAAGTCTATGCTTGCAAAGCGGATGGGTGGGATTTTACCATTGCTTTCGATGGATGAGGCAATTGAAACTGCTTCTTTATATTCATTAAGTAATAGTTTCAAATTATCACAATGGCGCAAAGTGCCATTTAGGCAGCCACATCATTCAAGTTCTAGTGTTGCTGTGGTAGGCGGAGGGTCAAATCCTAAGCCAGGAGAGATTAGTTTGGCACACAACGGAGTTTTATTTTTAGATGAAGTTCCAGAGTTTGACCGAAAGGTGCTAGAGGTATTACGTGAACCGCTTGAAACTAAAAAAATAAATATAGCAAGAGCTAGTCAGAAAGTTGAATTTCCTGCAGATTTTCAGTTAATTGCCGCTATGAATCCTTGTCCTTGCGGAAATAAAGGTCATCCACAGAATATATGTAGATGTACTCCCGAACAGGTTTTTCGCTATACAGGTAAATTATCTGCGCCTTTATTAGATAGAATTGATATGGTTGTTCAGATACCTCAAGTTAAACCAGAAGATTTACAATTAATGCCTACTGGAGAATCAACAAAAGAAATTAAAGATAGAGTAATTCTAGCAAGAAAACTGCAACTCCAGCGCCAAAATAAGTTAAATTATGAATTAAATAATCAGGAAATTGAAGAATATTGTGAATTAGACACAAAAGCAAAAACACTATTGGTTCAAATTTCTGATAAAATGGGGTTATCAGCACGTTCTTATTATAGGTTAATTAGGGTAGCAAGAACAGTTGCAGATTTAGTTGGTAAAGATTATATTACATCGGAGCATATTGCACAAAGTGCACAATACAAAAGAATATTTTAGGATTTATTATGGGAAAGTTTCTTATTGGGTTGATTCTGGGTATTGTAGTAGCTGGTGGAGCTGTTTTTTATTTAAATAATAGTTCGGCACAGTTTGTAAATAAAATGAATGGTGTTTCGGATGCAAAAATAAATGCTAGTTCGGCCCCTACTATATTATCTCCGAGTACTAAACTAAAAGATGCTGAAACTAATTCAGATAATAGTAACACATCAAAAGAGTCGAGTCAGGATTATGACTTTTATAGAATTTTACAAAATAAAAACACAAATACTGATAATAAGTCAAAAGACAATAACTCTAAGAGCATAAGTTCATCTTATTATGTCCAAGCTGGATCGTTTTCTGATATATCCGCAGCAAATAATATGAAAGCTCAGTTATCTCTTCAGGGGTATGATGTATCGGTGAAAACTATGCGAAGTGGTAATGGAGCTATGAACAAAGTTGTTCTGGGTCCGTATGGTTCTGAGGCTGATGCCAAATATGTACAGCAAGACTTAAAAAGTAATGGTGTAAAAACAATAATATTAAAAATAAATTAAGAAGGAAAGAGGAATCATTATGAAAAAAATACTATTAGGGTGTATTAGTTTTTTATTTATGGCTGCTGCATTTGCCAGTAGCGCACCACAGGAGGGGGTTGATTATGCAGTAATACCCCAAGCAATTAATAAAGTTAAAACAAAACCAAGTAAAACGGTAAATGTAAAAGAGTTTTTTTCTTTTACCTGTATTCATTGCAAAGATGTAGAGCCTTTAATCGAAGCTTTTGTATCTTCTAGGAAAGGTGTTGAGTTAGAAAAAATCCAAGCAGTGTGGGGAGATGATTTAAATATGAGGTCTTTTGCAAAATTAAATGCAACTATTCAAATAATGAAATTAAATAGACTATATATTCCTGCTTTTGATGCTGTATTTAGCAGACAAAATATAAATGATCCAGAAATTCTAAAGACCTTCCTAAAAAGTAATGGTTTAAATAATGATCAGATAGGTAAATTTATGAATATGTATAATTCATTTGATGTAAGCATTATTGTTGCAAAGTATAAAACAATGACAGAGGACCCTAAATATAATATAACCGGTACGCCAACATTTATTGTTGCAGATAAATATATTGTTAGTCCTGCACTACCTGCTAGATTAGTTGAAGTAGTTAATGCATTAGTAACAAAATCAACTGCTAACAAATAAAAGGGGTAGCATATATGGAGATTGAAAAGGCACGATATAACATGGTAGAGCAACAAATTAGGCCATGTAATATATTTGATAAAGGGCTGCTTGATTTATTATTAAGTATAAAGCGGGAGTTATTTATGCTACCAGAATACAAGAATATAGCTTTTTCAGATATTCAAATTCCGTTACCTGGTAAGCAAAAAATGTTTTATCCGCGTATTGATGCTATATTAATACAAGAGTTGCAATTGAAGAAACAAGATCGAGTATTTGAAGTTGGCACTGGGAGTGGTTATGTAACTGCAATACTTGCGAAGCTTTCAGAGTTTGTGTATTCAATAGAAATAGATGAGCAAAATAAGCAATTTGCAATGCAGAATTTGACATCTATGGGAATCAATAATATTAGTATTTATAGTGGTAATGGAACCATAGGATTTATGGATAGCTCACCATTTGATAAAATATTTATTGGGGGTGCATTAAAAAAAATACCCAATGCTTTGAAAAGCCAATTGGCTATTGGCGGTATGTTAGTTGGAATAGTTGGAAACAATCCAATAATGCATGGGGTAAAATTAACGAGAATAAGCAGTGATGTATATGAAGAAAAACTACTTTTTGAAACAAGCGCAGATTATCTGCTAACAGAAAATACAGACAATTTTAATTTTTAGGAATATAAAAAATGACAGAAAATGAAAAAAGCAAAGCTTTGCAAGCAGCCTTAAGCCAAATTGAAAAACAGTTTGGTAAAGGCTCAATTATGCGTATGAATGAAACTCAAATTGCAAATGATATTCAGGTAATATCCACAGGTTCTTTGACTATTGATATTGCATTAGGAATTGGTGGGTTACCAAAAGGTCGTGTGGTTGAAATATTTGGACCAGAATCTAGTGGAAAAACCACTTTATGTTTGTCAGTTGTTGCGCAAGCACAAAAAAATGGAGGCACATGTGCCTATATAGATGCTGAGAACGCTTTAGATGTAGTTTATGCCAGAAAGCTAGGAGTAAAAATTGACGACTTATTGATTTCTCAACCAGATACTGGAGAGCAGGGTTTAGAGATTGCTGATATGCTGGTTAGAAGTGGTGGGGTAGATGTTATTGTGGTTGATTCGGTGGCGGCATTAACTCCAAAAGCCGAACTAGAAGGCGATATGGGGGATAGCCATATGGGGTTGCAGGCAAGATTGATGTCTCAAGCATTAAGAAAACTAACCGCAAATATTAAACGTACCAATACATTAGTAATATTTATTAATCAGATCCGCATGAAAATTGGTGTAATGTTTGGCTCACCAGAAACTACCACTGGTGGAAATGCTTTAAAATTTTATTCATCAGTTCGTTTAGATATTCGACGTACTGGAGCAATTAAAAAAGGTGAAGAAGTAATTGGTAGTGAAACTCGCGTAAAGGTAGTAAAAAATAAAGTTGCGCCTCCATTTAGGCAAGCAGATTTTGAGATTTTATATGGCGAGGGGATTTCACGCAATGGTGAGTTAGTAGAGCTTGGCGTACTAAACAACCTTGTTGAAAAATCCGGTTCATGGTATAGCTATCAGGGTGCCAAAATTGGTCAGGGTAAAGAGAATGCAAAACTATTTTTGAAAGAAAATCCTTCAATTGCTGCAGACATTGAAGCGCAAATAAGAAAAATATCTAGTGCACACAATCTGCCAGAAATGCCGATTGCTGAACGTGAAGTTGATAATATGCTTGAAGCAGAAGTAGATTAGGGATATAATATAACTTTATAACAGTGGCAGTAATGCCACTGTTATTATTTGGTAGTTATGAAACATGAGTGATTTAAAAAAGAAGGCTTTATATTTTTTAGCTAGAAGAGATTATGCATATCATGAATTATTTGAGAAATTAAATTCTTACACACAAGAAGAGGATAGCATATATACTGTATTAAATGAATTAAAGGCAAAAGGTTGGCTATCTGAAGAGAGATTTATTAGTAGTTATATTAATAGTAAAAGTAAAAAATATGGATTATTAAAAATCAAGCATTTATTATACCGCAAAAGCGGGGATATTGATTTAGTTGATGAGTTACTTAAGTCTTCAGATGTAGATCAGCTTGAAGTTGCTTATCAACTATGGATTAAAAAATTTGGTGATAGTTTTGAAGTCTTAGAGCAAAAAACTATTGCTCGTGGAGTTAGATTCTTACAAAGTAGAGGGTTTGGCTTTGATATAATAAAAGCAGTATTAGATAAGTTGCGAGTTTTTGACGCAAATTTGCATTATGATTAGAGTATAACTAAAGGGTTGCTATTGCAACCCTTTATTTATACCACGATGTTTACTAGTTTATCTTGTACCACAATTAGTTTTTTTATTTCACTTCCTGTGATAAATTTCTGTACATTAGGGTTTTGTTTTGCTAATGTTTCAATTTGTTCTTTACTCAATCCCTTTTCTATCATGATTTTGCCACGTAATTTTCCATTTACTTGAATAATTATTTCGACCTCACTTGACTCCAGAGCTGATTTATCTGCCATTGGCCATGATTGCTCGTTAATATCAGTGCCTGGGCATAGTTCTTGCCATAACTCTTCACAAACATGGGGCGTCATTGGCGATAACATTATGATAACGCTTTCTAAAAGTTCTTGAGCAAATTGCCTGGAAACTTCATCAATAAAGGCTACTTTAGCATAGCTATTGAGTAATTCCATAATGCTTGCAATTGCTGTATTGAACTGTTTTCTTACGGAGATATCATTAGTAACTTTAGTGATAGTTTGATGTAGTTGTGTGCGTAACTTTTTTTGTTCACTGGTTAATTCACCGTTTGTGTATTTAGTTGTGATTCCTTTTTGTACATGCTCTAAAACTGTTCGCCATATTTTTTTAATAAAGCGGTGAGATCCTTCTAAGCCATTATCAGACCATTCCAATGATAATTCAGGTGGTGCGGTAAACATCATAAATAAACGTGCAGTATCTGCTCCGTATCTTTCCACAATAAATTGTGGGTCTACGCCATTATTTTTTGATTTAGACATTTTTTCCATACCACCAATATTCACAGCTTTATTATCTTTTTTATTATTAGCGCTTATGATTCTACCTTTTTCGTCTTTAGTATATGATATATCAGATGGGTTAAACCATTCTTTAGTACCATCGTTATTATTTCGATAGAATGTTTCAGCAAGAACCATTCCTTGGGTTAATAGGTTTTTAAAAGGCTCATTAGAGTTTACTAAGTTTAAGTCGTGTAAGCATTTATGAAAAAATCTAGCATACAGTAGATGCAAAATTGCATGTTCAATGCCACCGATATATTGATCTACAGGCACCCAGTAGTTTGCACGTTCATCAAGCATTGCATTATTACAATCATGAGATGCGTATCGAGCATAATACCAACTAGAATCGACAAAAGTATCCATGGTGTCTGTTTCACGTTTGGCATCCATACCACATTTAGGGCAACTAGTCTGGTAGAAGGTAGCATTTTTTGTTAGAGGAGATCCATTTCCGTCTGGAATGATATCTTCAGGCAAAATAACTGGTAATTGGCTATCTGGAACGGGGATATCCCCACAAATGTTACAATGAATTATCGGAATAGGACAACCCCAGTAGCGTTGGCGTGAAATACCCCAGTCACGAAGGCGATAGTTGGTTTTTATTTTGCTCAAACCGCTATCATTAAGAAAATCATTAATTTTTTTAAAAGATTGTTCGTAATTTAACCCATCAAATATTCCAGAATTAATTAGTATATTACTAGGTATAATATCTTCTGCTATTGCATGTGATAGATCAGCCTCTGTTAATTCCGCAGCTTTTTCATGTATAACAATTTTAATTTCAAGGTTATATTTTTTTGCAAATTCAAAATCACGTTGGCAATGTGCGGGTACTCCCATCACAGCCCCAGTGCCATAGCTTGCTAACACGTAATTAGCAATCCATACGGGGATATTTTCTTTAGTTACTGGATGTTGAACATAGATTCCACTAAATACTCCCTTTTTTTCTTGGGTTGCAAGCTCTGCTTCAGATGTTCCGCCTTGTTTATACTCATTGATGATTGTGCTTAGTTGTGGATTGTTTTCACAAGATAGCAGCGCCAAAGGGTGTTCTGCTGATATTGCAATAAAAGTTACTCCCATTAGGGTGTCTGGTCTGGTAGTAAATACGGTAAGATTAGAATTAGTCTCCATATGTATAAACGATATTTCTAGCCCAGAGGATTTGCCAATCCAATTACGTTGCATTGTTTTAACCTGATCTGGCCAGCCAGCCAATGTATCAAGATCTTTCAACAATTCATCAGCATATTGGGTAATTTTAAAGTAATACATGGGAATTTCTTTTTTTATTACAGTAGCTCCTGATCGCCAGCCTTTTCCATCGGTAACTTGTTCATTAGCCAGAACCGTTTGGTCTACAGGGTCCCAATTAACTACACCATTTTTACGATAAATAATCCCATTTGCATATAGTTTAGTAAATAACCATTGCTGCCAATGATAATATTCTGGAGAACATGTTGCAAACTCTCTTGACCAGTCAATTGCAAGACCAAGGCTTTGTAGTTGCCACTTCATGTATTCAATATTTTGATATGTCCATTTTGCAGGTGCGATTTTATTCTGAATTGCTGCATTTTCTGCAGGTAATCCAAAAGAGTCCCAACCAAATGGCTGCATTACATTGTAACTATTAAATCGGTGAAACCGTGCAAGCACATCACCAATGGTGTAGTTTCTTACATGACCCATATGTAGCTTGCCTGAAGGGTATGCAAACATGGATAAGCAGTAATACTTGGGTTTAGTTGAATTTTCTGTTGCAACAAAAGTATTTGAGTCTAGCCATTGTTTTTGATATTTTTTTTCAATTGCGTTGTGATTATAATGTTCTTGCATATTGGTTATTGCCTAATTAATAATAAGTTATGTTTATGCGTGATTTTATCACAAAATCAGATACCTGGCAAAATGATAAGAACCAGTCGTCTATGAGACTTAACTTTAGTTAAGGCGTGGCAGTCTTATATTAAGTAGGAACAGGATTGCCACGCATTGCATCACACAAGTGTGTTGCAATGCTCGCAATAACGTCACAAAAAATGTTAGACACCAAGATTATCATGGTTATAATGTATGGAGTGGAGCCTTAATCAGCTAATTACTAATAAAGCTATCTAGTATAAATGGAATTAATTTTAAATGATTAGCTTTTTCTATTAGTTCCTAAATAATCGCCACTTATATCTTTCGAATAAATACTTGCGCATACATGAACAATAATTTCATAAATATTGCTATCATCTAATATGAATCTATCCATATCAAAACCTCCATTAACGAAAATAAGGTTAATTATTCTTGTTTAAACATTCATCAACTCAAGCATTTTTTATTGATTTTATTTAAATACCTTGTTATAACAATAAAGAAATTGTTAGCTTAATATAATGTTCGATGCTAAAAATAAAAAGGTGATAAAATAGGTAGTTAAGAAATATATATTAATGAAAAAGGTACATTATGAAAAAAATTATCGTTACAGGTAACGTGGGTCGTGACCCAGAAGTTAGAGCTGACCAATCAGGTAATCAGTTTGTTACATTCTCAATAGGTGTGAGTGTTGGAACAAAACAAAATCCTAAAACAGATTGGTTGGAAATTAGCTGTGGTGGTAAACTTGTAGATGTAGCTCGCAATTATGTTAGAAAAGGTACTAAAGTATTAGTTGAAGGCTTCCCTACCGTTAGTGCTTACATGAATAAAGAAAATAAGCCCGCTGCATCTATGAGAGTATATGCAAATGTTATGGAGTTATTGAGCAGAAAAGAAGATGAAGTATCTCCAAGTAATGATTATAATAATGATCCAGTATACACTTTGCCTGAAATGAATTCTAGCAATTCAGCAGTTAATAGCTTACAATCAGACGATATTCCATTCTAAGGTTTGAAGAGGCGGAATAACACATATGTACCAAATGCCTGATATGGTTTTGAAATACTATAACTTATATGGATATTTAAAAGCATTTCATATTATTTCTGTTATATGTTGGTTTGCTGGGCTATTTTATTTACCTAGATTATTTGTTTATCATTCAATGACAGATAATAAAGTTTCACAAAATCAGTTTAAAATAATGGAACATAAGCTATTTTGGTATATAATGACCCCAGCAGCTATTTTTACTTTAATAAGCGGGGAACTCCTAGCTCACGGATTTGGTTTTAATGGGATTTGGTTACATATTAAAGTTGCTCTTGTTGGTACTTTAGTATTTTATCATGTGTATTGCTTTAAGCTAATGGATGACTTTGCTAAAGATTGTAATACTAAATCCCATCAATGGTTTAGAGTGTTTAATGAGTATCCCACTTTTATTCTTATAGCATGTGTGCTTTTAGTTGTCATTAAATAATGAAAAAATAAAAATTAGTAGATTGCCACGACGTGCTATGCACGTCTCGCAATGATATTTTATTACGCGAACTTAACAAATATTAAGTGGTTTTATCTTGCTCGCTATCACTTTCAGCAATACAAAAATCTATGAACAGTTTTGTCATATCAACATGAGCAATTTCTATCATAAGCTCTTGCCCGTTATGATATTGTAAGCCACTTCTTTTTCCTACCAATACCTGCTTCTTTTCATCAAAAACGAAGAAATCATTACCTAGTTCTGTCACATGGAGTAATCCATCAAGCATTAGATCCGGAATATATATAAATAACCCAAAATTTACAATTGAAGTTACCATACCTTTAAATACACTGCCCACATGAGTTTTTGCATATTGACATTTATAAAAAGAATCAACTTTACGTTCTAAATCTTCAGCTCTGCGTTCATTAAATGATGTTTGTTCACCAATGGCTTCAATTGGAGTAGCGTACTCATACATTTTACTTTGCAGTATCTTTTTTATGGCACGGTGCGTTAATAGATCTGGGTAACGTCTGATAGGTGAAGTAAAATGTAGGTATCTCTCGTAGCTTAGCCCAAAATGCCCAATATTTGTTGGCGAATATATAGCTAGTTGCATAGATCTAAGCACTGTTTGTTGAATAGCTGGAAACTGTTCATTATCATGCACATGGGTTAGTAAAGTCGCATAATCTTGAGGAGATAATTGTGCATATGGCACCTCAAACTTGATTGCCAGAGAGTTTAGATAAGCTTTTAGGTTATTAAATTTTTCTTCGCTGGGTTTGTCGTGTATTCTAAATAAGCATGGCTGTTTATGCGCTACCATAAAGTTGGCAATAGATACATTTGCAGCTAACATGCACTCTTCAATTAGCTTATGTGCATCTAATCTAACCCTGGGGTGAATTCCATCCACAACCCCATCTTTATCAAATGAGAAGTATGGCTCTTCTGTTTCAAAATCTATTGCACCACGAGCAGCTCTACTTTTAAGTAGTGTTTTAAAGACTAAATACAGATTGGAAATATTAGGTGCTAACTCTTTTGGAGTAGAGCTAATATTTTCTATATATGATTGTACTAGGTTATAAGTTAATCTAGCAGAAGAATTAATTACCGCATTAAATACCTCGTATTTATCAATATTACCTTCAGTGTCGATTTGCATCTTACAGCAAATAACCAACCTATCTACTTTGGGATTCAAAGAGCATAATCCATTAGAAAGTTTTTCTGGCAACATAGGAATCACTCTACGTGGAAAATAAACTGAAGTGCCACGTTGATAAGCATCTATATCTAATGAGCTTTCATGAGTTACATAGTGAGCTACATCAGCTATTGCTACGTATAAAGTAAAAGTTTCATCTTGATACTCACAATAAACCGCATCATCAAAATCTTTGGCATCTTCGCCATCAATAGTAACAAATGGTAGTTCTCGCAAATCGGTTCGGTCTTTTAAATCTTTAGCTGAAATTTTATCAGGGATGCTTTCTGCTTGCTCAAGGGCTTTTTTGCTGAACTCTACTGGTAAGTTAGCTTCAATAATTGTTTGCGTAATAAATGCTTTGTCTTCTTCCACACTGCCAATAGAGCTTACAATTTGAACGGTAAAATAAGGGTTTGCTGAAGTTGGGAATTCGCTGATAATGCTGTGAAATAGTTCATCAGGTTTAAATGCGCTTGGTACATTATTAGCTAACACTAAATAGTTGCCAAATTTAGGATTAGACACTCGAAGAAAATATTTATTATCGTGGGTTATTATAGTGCCAATCAAATTTTTTGTATTGTGTTTAATAATTTTTATTATAGAACCAGACCAGCGATCTATTTTATCGGAGCTACATGATACTTCAACTTCATCATTGTCTAAGGCAAAGTTTTCTCGATCTGCTCGAATATCAATATGAATATTTGTCGAGATTTCGATGGCTGTACCGGCAAATCCGTTTTTGTTTCTATGGTAAATGCAGGTCTTGGTAGTAGTATTAATCTTATCTTGATGATGGCTAGGTTTTTTCTTCTTACTCATAATATATTTTCTATTCTATAAATGTTGAATGGTTATTATAACATGTTAAGGTATTATTCATTAACATGGCAATTGTCATTGGGCCCACACCACCTGGAACTGGTGTAATATACTGAACAATATCCAGCATGTTTTCAAAATCCGCATCTCCACAAATAGAGTTATCCGCTAGACGGTTAATTCCAACATCAATTACGATGCTTTGTGGGCCAACCAACGCTTTTTGTAAAAATTTTGGTTTACCAACTGCCACAATAATAACATCAGCTATTTTGGTAAATTGAGGTAAATTTATGGTTTTACTATTACAAATAGTTAAAGTGCTACCACGATTTAAGAGCTCTAATGCCATTGGTCTACCAACTATGTTAGAGTCCCCTATAATGACAATGTGCTTTCCATGATATTTAAAGTTAATACTATCTAAAATATAGATGATTCCATGTGGAGTACAGGGGCAAATATTTGGATCTCTAAGTGCTAAAGAACCCATGTTATAACGATGAAACCCATCAACATCTTTATGTGGATTAATTGCATCAATTACAATCTTGCTACTTATATGTGCTGGAAGTGGTAGTTGTACTAAAATTCCGTCAATAGTAGGGTCAATATTTAATTTATTTATTAGGTCTAGTAGTTCTATTTGTGAGGCTTGATCTGACATGAGATATTCAACAGATTTTATCCCCACCTTGCTACAAGCGGTTTTTTTATTGCGGACATATATTTCGGATGCCGGGTTATTTCCAACAAGAACTACCGCAAGAGCTGGCAAACGCTTTCCCTCAATATTTAATATATCAATTTTAGATTTTATCTCATCTAGCAAATTTATTGATAGTTTTTTGCCATCTAATATTTTAGAATTCATTTAGCTAATCTTAACCTTTGCAAATTTACGTTTTCCTACCTGAATTATATATTCTTTATTTGGTAATAAAATTAAGGCTTTATCTATTATCTTATCACTATTGACTTTTATCCCGCCTTGTTCGATCATTCGAATAGCCTCAGAAGTTGAGGCTACTAAGTTTGTTTGCTTTAACACCGCAGTAATATTCAAACCAGAATTGCTATGAATTTCAGTTGTATCTAAGTGTTCAGGGACTCCGCCTTGCTTAAACCGTAGCTCAAAATCAGATAGTGAATTTTGGGCATCTTCTATAGAATGAAAGCGCTCTACTATTTCCATGGCGAGCATAACTTTAGCTTCTTTAGGATTTTTACCATTTTTAATTTCGGATTTTAGAGCATTTATTTCTATTGATGTTTTTAGGGATATTAAATCATAATAACGCCACATTAGTTCATCTGAAATGCTCATGATTTTCCCGAAAATTTCGGTTGCTGGTTCATTAATTCCAATATAGTTATTGAGAGATTTTGACATTTTATTAGTACCATCAAGACCCTCAAGAAGTGGCATCATAAGCACGCATTGAGGCGGTTTATTAAAATGCTTTTGTAATTCTCGTCCCATTAACAGGTTAAATTTTTGGTCTGTTCCTCCAAGCTCAATGTCAGAATCCATGACTACCGAATCATACCCTTGTAGCAGTGGATACATAAACTCATGAATAGCAATAGGACGTCGCTCTTTAAAGCGTTTAGAAAAGTCATCTCTTTCTAACATACGGGCAACAGTCTGGTATGCTGCTAGTTTTAGCATTCCTTCAGCACCAAGGGGGCTTAACCATTTTGAGTTAAAACAAATAGTGGTTTTTTCTTTATCTAATATTTTAAAGATTTGATTAGCATATGTTTGGGCATTAATAGCTATTTGTTCTTTATTTAATGGTGGCCTAGTGGTGTTTTTACCGCTTGGATCTCCAATCATTCCTGTAAAATCTCCAATTAAGAATGATACATGGTGTCCTAAATCTTGCAGTTGACGCATTTTAGTTATTAATACTGTATGCCCAAGGTGTAAATCTGGTGCAGTGGGGTCAAAGCCAGCTTTTATATTTAGCGGTTTGTTAGCTTTTAATTTAACGATAAGCTCTTCTTCTGGTAATATTTCGGCAGTGCCTTTTTTTATGATTTCTAATTGTTGAGATAGTTCCATTGAGTTAACCTATAAATTTTTATGTTGCATTAGTCTTGTATAAGATAAAACTATGCCAGAAGCTACAGAGACATTAAGCGATTGAGTATTACCAAACATTGGTATTGTTACTAGAAAATCACAGTTTTCTTGCACAAGACGCCGCATTCCCTTGCCTTCATTGCCAAGTACCCAGACTAATTTTCCAGAAAAATTAAATTCAAACAATGAAATTGAGCTTTCAGTAAGGGTTGTACCTGCAATCCAAAACTCATTTTCTTTTAGTTTTTCTAACGCTCGGTTTAAATTAGTGACACTAATAATTGGGATGTTGTATACTGCGCCACTAGAAGTTTTAGCAATAGTTATGTTATTTATGTTCGCAGAGTTATCTTTAGGTAAAATTATTGCATCAACTCCAAAGCAGTCTGCAGTACGAATAATTGCACCCAAATTATGTGGGTCAGTTATGCCGTCTAATACCATAATTATAGCATTAGTTTTATTATTTAATTCCGTAATCATCTCACCCAGAGAAAATGATTTTTGTGCTACGGGTCCATTTAGTTTAGCAATAATGCCTTGATGATTGCTGTTGTTAGCAATTTTATCCAGCTTTTTAGAATCAACGTATTCAAGAGTTAATTGATTATTATTACATAATTCAACTAACTCAGATAAACGGTTATCTTTTCTTTTATTATCAATGTATATTGTAGAAATATTACTAGAGTTTATTTTTATTTGATTTATAATGCTGTGAAAGCCACTAATTAAATTCATATTTATGTTCTTTAAACTTGAGGTTAAGGTTTATATTCGTCTCCTATTGAGGGAATATTTTTAAATTGTAAGATCCATCTGGTTGAGGGATTCCTATTACCGAGATAAATTGTAACATCTTTTCTTTTTTAGATTCTTGAATTCGAGCTTTGAGTGATAGATTACTCATTGTCCCATTACCATTTAGCATCAATGTAGAATCACTGCTAGAGCTTATATCAATTGCACCATCATTTACATTAAACATCACGTCATAGTCTCCAAGTGGATTAATAGGTGCCCTACCTGAAGATAAACTTGATAGGGCAATATTAAAAATACCTTGGTTTTTATTGCCTAATTGTATCTCTTTAGTTGAAATGTTTATATTTCCTGAAAGATCAAAATTTTTGATTAAGCCAAATAGCTCTGATACCTGAGCAATAGATAAGGATAGGTTTAAATTACTTAGGTTTAAGCCGTGCTTATTTAGGTAGACATCAGCAACTGAATTGTTTCCTATCATAAAATTTATGTCAACTAGTTTACTAAAGCCAAGTTTAATTTTCCAATTTAATAGAACTAAAGGTGCGCTTTGTTGTGTTTGTGGTTCTATAGCAACAAGTAATCCAGAGCCCTTCCAAAATGTACCCCTGGTTTCGTATAATTTTATTTTGTTTTGTGAGTAGTGGTTTAATGTTTTTGCTAATACCCAAGTTGGAATATTATTAAACATAGTAATTAAAAATATAATCGCAAAGGCTAAACTTATTAGCAGCTTTTTATAACGTCTTAAAAATTGATTTATTAACATTATTGATTCACCAAAAAAGTTGCATTGAAATTTATATAACCAGATCTAGACTGTGTCATTTTTAATTTAGTAGGAAATATCCCGTAGCTTTTCCGTAGTTGTTCTAGCAGCAGAATAACAGACTCGAATAAAATATTGTCACCTTTAAGAATTAGCATGTTATCTTGTAGGGTAACATCTGGTTCTTTAACACTCAGTGCTTGAGTTACATCGCCCTTAATCCTTGCTACACTTACTTCACTAAACTCATTTGCTGTGGTTTGTGATAATTCTTTAAACTCTCTATTTAGGACTTGAGAGTCTAATTGGTAAGTTTGTAGAATTATATTTTTATTATACATCCTATCAGTAATGTCAATGGCTGATCCTACGATAGATACAAGAATAAAGATTCCAAATGCAGATAATAATGCGATAACTAACTGTTTTTCGCGGATTGAAAGCTGCAGCCAACGCATAAGCAGTGGTTTTAATCTGATTTTTAAATCATTAATAAATCGGTCATACTTATGTTGAGTTATTATTTTTAGCGCTTTAAATTTAAAATTACCACTCATTAGTTTTTACCCCTGGTTTCTAGCATAAGTGAGGGTTGTAGTGTAATAACCCATGCTGCATCATCTAGACGTTGTGCTTGGTTATCTGGTTGATTATCTTTGTCATTGTTATTTCCAGATTTTTTTATATCACTTAGGTACGTTTTATAACTTTCTATTACAGCATTTATATTTTTAGTGGCTAAAATATTCTGGTAACTACTAAATTGTGTTATATCAAAATTATTATTTAAAACTATTTCTAATGCTTTATGTTCATAATTAAGTTGAATAATACTATTTGTTCCAGCTGTGGATACAATTTCTAGAAAATTGCTAAACATTGGAATTGCATCAGCAGAATCATATATTCCACGTTCATGACGCATAGATTGTATTTTATTTTCCACATTTTGGAGAGTGTTTTTGTTAATTGTTGTAATGGGTTGAATTGCTTGCAAATTTGCTTTTATTTGGGATCCAGACTTTATGTTATTAATGCCAATTCGTATAATGTTTATAGTCCAAAGGCTAATTAGTATTATAGCAAATATTCTAGCTAGTTTATATGATTTATTTAAGTTGGTTTTTGTCTTTTCATCCAATTTGATTTTAAAGTGTGTGCTTTTCTGATTATAAAAATTCCAATTTAGTACTCCAAATGTTAGCTCAGTTGCTATATTACACGGAACATTAAATTCTTCAGTAATAATTTTTAAAATATCTGGGTTATTTGTATAAATAGATAAAGATTGTGGCGTATGTTCAAGTAGCATATCTTTTAATAGTGTTGGGATAGGGTCCTTATTATCAAGTGAAAAATATTCATATTTTGAAGTGCGAACAAAACGCTGTTCTTCACTAATAAATAGTGTCCAATTATCTTCAGTAAACGCTGTACTATATGCAAATGACTGAATAAATCGAATCGATTTACTCATGTTATCTAGTTTAGTCATTAAATTATCATAAAATGCTCTACTAAATATAGCAATATAGGCTGTTTCATCTTCGATACGAAGAATAATAGGTTTTATTTCTTCTATGTCATCAGCAATTGACTCTTCCAGCATCCCTAATACTAGCTCTTCAGTAAGCCTTTTAGTACTAATGCCTTTAACATCAGTTTTTAGAATACTACAACAATGGGCATTTAGATAAACTTCGAGCTGCACATTTTCAAACATGGCAAGCTCACCCCATGTCGAGGAACCTTTTTCGATATTATTATCATTGTTAATTAATGACCAGTTAATTGAACTTTCAAGATTATCATTGATAAATAAGCGTAATATTCTCATTCTATATGCTGCCATAAAATTTGTGGCCATTTACCACTTCTGGTTTGTCTAAATACTAATGTAACAAGTTTAAATTCGTAATCTCCACTATTGACTACTGCATGTATAGTAAAATATTGTGAGGATGTTGTGAGTGTGCTTATTTGAATATTTTGAGCGCCTTGCACACTATTTTGTGACATAATTATACCATTACTAGTTAGAAAATTTGTAATATCTGATCCGCTTTGAAATGGAGTAGATATTCTGGTGGTTATAATGCGTTGTGCTACAGGTAATGGAATCCCACTTTTAGCAGATATTACCTCAGCAGATGCTGTATTTATATTGACCAAAATTGATCCATTACCCATTGGTGATTGCTGTGGGTTGTTTTTTGTAGAGCTTGATACAGCTGGAAAGCTTTGGTTAGTTGTTGAGCTTTCATTTTTATAGTCAAAATTTTGTGGAATGGCTGTAACATATTGGCTAAGTTTATATACCCACAGAGGTTGCATACCTTTTATTAAGATTAGTTCCGATAGGTCAATTAATGGTCGCCCTGATGGTCGATAAGCTGGAGCTCCAGTGGTGTATTGATCCATTATTTCTTGCTCATATTGCGGAGAGGCCATATAACTTGCTATACTATATGCAATTGAGGTTGGAATATTTAAATAGCTCAGTAATGTTGTGAATTGTGTCACAACTGTTTTATTAATCATTCCATTGCTGACCATATCATTTATATTGAATTTGCTTTGTTCATCTATAATAGATCCACTCATTTGAATGTCATCTAATATGCTTGATTTGGGTATGGGTAATGCCCAAATATCACTTAATGTGTCAATTTTGGATGTGGCACCACTAGTTAAGAGAAGTCCACGACCAAAAGAAGTGGCTGCGGTTAGTATAGATTGAGCTTGGGCTTGCACCTTTTGGTTAGAAAGGCGTCTAATGGTGCGATAGTTTTCTACGGTAATATTGGTAATAATAGCCATAATCATAAATACGATTACTAATACTGTAATTAAGGCTGCTCCTGTGTTTTTCTTGCAGAGCTGGTGCTTAGTTGGGTATTTTACCATAATGCCCATTGCCTCATAATTTGTTCCCCACTTTTCATTTCTAATTCAATTTTTATTCCTGTTGGCAATATGCTAATGCTTGGTTCGTCTAATGGCCAAGTATCCCGCCATTGTTTATCAGGATAAAGAAAAGTAACATGAAATGAGTGTATATTATTTAGTAGTGCATCTACTCGTGGGGTAGAAGTAATTACTCGATTTAATACTGGCCAGCTTACAATATAAAGGGTATCACCCACAAATCTAAAGCCAATGCGTTTTGGTGGAGTTGTCCCGTATATTGGGTCTCCAATACTGCCACTTGTAGATAGCTCTAGTTGAGCATCAAATGCATTATCTAATTTCTGTTTGCCTAAAACGGCTGAAAGCGGTCCTCCATCCGAAGATCTTATAACTAGAGGGATAGAGTGATTTATTGCTACACCTATACGGTTAATTGATTGAGCTAAGTTGCCCCATTTATTTTGTGAAGAGGTCACTACTTGCTTAGTTATCAGCAAAGATGATATGATTCTATAAGAAATTATTGATATAATTGCAAATATCATGATTGCTATCATCAATTCAATTAAGGTAAAGCCTTGATTTTTTTTCATTAATATTGAGATATAAAAGTGATTGTACGATATATTGAGTAATTTGGTTTATCTTTTTCACTCATGGAAATCTCAATTTTTCTAAAATATTGATTTCCAGTTGATGTGATATCCGTTGTCATTGTAAATTCAACCCCTGCCATAGATACATCTTTTTTATTTAACCCCAAATTAGGATATGAATCATCAAGGTAATATTGGGCAATATTATTATCTGCAGTCCACATTGCCGCTTCTCTAATATAGTTGTTGCGTACATCATCAATCGATAACCCAATAGCCCTTGTAGCTGATGCTAGGACAATAGCTAAGATTAGCAATGCAACTAGACATTCAATTAACGTAAACCCCTGTTTCATATTAGTTATTAACCTGAAAGTTGCCATTGAGATCTCCGTCAACCCATGTATAGTGTTTTCCATTAGTGACTTGTAAGGATATGGGGAATTGATCTCCTGTTGGAATAAATCTAATTTTTTCCCCTTGTTTTAGAGGGATACCATTGGTGTATGTTTGTTCAATTACTAAATCCCCAGGCCACCCCCAAGATATGAACTTTCTTATATCCAGATCGTGCCATTCTCCGTTTTTATAGCTTTGACAGCCTAGACTATTAGGGTTGACATTGCAAATAATAACACTATTTGTATATACTGCCTGGTCACTTAGTATATTCATTGTTGCCGCGATTTTTCTTGCATTAGATATAAAGGTCGAATATGTTGGAGCTCCAACATTTAGTACAACAACAGCAGACATAATACCAACTATGGCTAGTACAATTAATATTTCTAGTAAGGTAAAACCTTTTTGTAATATATTCATCTGTCTACTGTTTTTATTTAATATGCTTAAGTTTATTGCTGCCAGTTACCCATAATGCCACCACTATCTTCATTTCCACCCTCTGCTCCGTCTGGACCTAGGCTATATACATCAACTTCTCCATGCTTACCAGGGTTTTGATATTGATATGGATGACCCCAAGGGTCAAGTGGTAATTTATCTAAGTATCCACCATCTTTGTAGTTGTTTGGAATAGGTGCCACATTTGGTCTAGTTGCCAAAGCTTGCAATCCTTGTTGATTTGTTGGGTAGCGCATATTATCTAAATTGTATAGTTTTAATGCGTTCATCATTGCTGAAATATCTGATTTGGCAGCAACCTTTCTTGCATCATCAGCTCTTCCTATTACACGTGGAACAATTAATGCGGCCATAATACCAATAATTACTAAAACGACCATAATCTCAATAAGTGTAAATCCTCTGGATTTTTTATTTTTATTGTTTCCCATATTTGGCTTCCTAAAAAATCATATATTATATACTGCGTAATTATAGCATATAATCTTTTATAGAATTGATGTATAATATTGTTCTAGTAAATGTTAGGGGTTAGGATGAATAATAAGTTTATATTAGGTTTAATTGTTGCTGTTTTACTTGCCTCCAGTATAGGAATGTTTTTCCCTTTACTTACTAGCAATTACTCTCCATATTATGGCAGTATTGCTAAACATATTTTTTTAACTGATAACTGGGTAGATTTGTCATTGTCTGGAAAAGATTGGCTAGATAAGCCTCATCTTCCATTTTGGTTAACTGCAATTTCATTTAAGATATTTGGCGTAAATTCTTTTGCTTATATTTTACCGGGGTTTTTATTTAATATACTTGGGGCAATATATACATACAAAGTAGCTAATATTTGGTATGATAAGAAGACGTCTTTACTTGCAGTATTGTTTTATTTTAGTTGTTTGCATCTGATGCTATCTTCAATTGATGTGAGGGCAGAAGCTTATTTAGTGGGTGAAATTATGCCTGCTTGTTACTATTTGCTGCTATATGAACAAAAATCAAGAATAAAATATTTATTTTTAGCTGCTTTTTTTAGTGCTTTAGCAATGATGACTAAAGGGGTTTTTGTATTAGTTACCATTTGTAGTGGTTTGATTGGGTTATGGATATATCATAGGAAATGGCGTAACTTTATAAGTGTTAAGTGGCTTTGTGTTATTGCGCTTGCGTTTATATTTGTTGCTCCAGAAGTGGTTTCTTTATATTTACAGTTTAACTTACATCCAGAAAAAATAATTTTTGGGACCCATGGATTTTCTGGGATACGTTGGTTTTTTTGGGATAGCCAGTTTGGTCGGTTTTTTAATACAGGCCCCATAATGACAACTAATCCAATGCCATATCATTGGTTATTTTTTGTCCATACTTTTTTATGGGCATTTTTACCTTGGTGGCCAATGTTTTTTGCAGCTCTATGGTGCATGTTGAAAAGGTTTTTGGTATCTAAAAAATTACCAGATGCTGATGTTTATCTTCTAGCATCTTTTTTTGTTACTTTTGTGCTTTTTAGTGCTACATCTTTTCAGGTGGACCATTATACAAATATTATTTTCCCTTTTGCTAGTATAATATGTGCAAAATGGATGAATGATTTATTTATATTAAAAGGCACCGATAGAGGCATAAGGAATATTTATTTTATTGAGATTTTTATTAGTTTGGTTGTATTATTTGTAGTCTTATTCGGTGGTTTTGTAGTATTACACGGAATAGTGCGATATCTTTCAGTGTGTTTGGCATTGATTAGCGGTGGCTTTTTTGTCATATTATCGAAGCATTCTAGGCAATTAAAAACAGTAGTTTTTCCTACTATTGCAATGGCTGTATTTTTTGTTTTTGCAATGTGTGTTAACGGAATTGAGTATGCAAAATATGATGCCGGATATCAAATTGCTTTAAACTTAAATCAAGAAAAGAGCTTAGAGGTTATTGGCTATAAAATAGAGTTGATGAGTTTAGATCTATACAGTAAAAATTCTTACAGATTGGTTAATAATTTGGGGGATATAGGGGGTATTCGGAATGGTTTTTATCTAGTTACAGCTCAAAATATATTACCAGAGGTAATGGATAAGTTTCCAAATTCTCAGTTGATTAATAATATTTATGGCTGCAAAATAGAAACTTTCCTAGCAAATATGCTTCATCCAGATAAACTACAACAAAATTTAGATAAATATGTGGTAATTAGAGTTTATAATTAAGTAAGAAAGATGCATTGTGTGGCTAACTAGAATATCGATTAAAAATCCTTATTTTGCAACAGTTATTATGTTTGCAATATTGCTAATGGGGATAATTTCATTAAACAGGATTTCGGTAGAGGAATTTCCTAGTATTAAATTTCCTTTTGTGGTTGTTACTACCAATTATAAAGGCGCTTCTCCAGAGGTGGTGGAGACTGATATAACCAAGCCATTAGAAGAGGCGGTATACTCAATTAATGGTATAAAAGAGGTTAGGTCTTATTCCTTTGAGGGAAGCTCAACGGTAGTTGCTGAATTTAATCTAAATATTGATCCAGATACTGCATTGCAAGATACTCGGGATAAGGTTTCAACTGCTGCTGCAAATTTTCGTAAAGAGATTGATATACCTACTGTATCTAAAGTAAATATACAAGATAACCCTATAATGACTATTGCTATTGGTTCTAATAGTGTTCCATTACGTGAGATATCTGATTGGGTAAACCAAATTGCGAAAAAAAAGTTACAAACAATTTCTGGAGTTGGTGATGTCAAGCTTGTTGGTGGAGTTAGTAGGCAGGTTAGGATTAATCTTGAGCCTTATAAACTACAATCTTTAGGAATCTCGGCTAATGATGTTATAAGCGCTATCAAAAACGCAAATGACAATTATCCAGCTGGAGATATTAAAACTAAAGATAAAAATATTAATGTTCGTTTAAATGGAAAATTAAAAACCCCACAAGATTTTGCGAACATTGTAGTTACATATAGAAATGATGTGCCAATCAAAATTTCTGATATAGCTTCTGTTTCAGATGGACAAGATGAATATACTAGTATGTCTATAGTCAATGGAAATAAAGCCGTAGGGTTAGAAATTAGGCAAACCAGCAATGCAAATGTGGTAGATATTGCTCAAGATGTTTATGTTGCCTTAGCGGAACTTAATAAAATAAAACCATTTGGAACCGAGATTTCAGTTACTTATGATCAGAGCAAGTCAGTAAAATCATCCTTAGATAATATTGAAAGCACTTTATTTGAAGGTGCATTATTAACTATAGCTATAGTATTTATGTTTCTCAAATCATGGCGTTCTACCGTAATTACAGGTCTTACTTTGCCTATTGCACTACTTGGAACGATCTTTGCAATTTATATTTGCGGGTTTACTTTAAACATGATGTCCTTACTGGCATTGTCTTTATCCATTGGTTTATTAATCGATGATGCTATTGTTGTTCGTGAAAACATTGTACGGCATTTACATATGGGAAAGTCCCATATTCAGGCTGCATTAGAGGGTACTAAAGAGATAGGGTTGGCAGTATTATCAACGACATTAACTTTAGTTGCAGTGTTTTTACCTGTTGGATTAATGGAAGGCATAATAGGTAAATTCTTTTTTCAATTTGGTATTACCGTTACTGTATCAGTATTAATTTCTTTATTTGTTAGTTTTACTTTGGATCCTATGTTATCTAGTATTTGGCATGAACCTGCTGATGGTGGATGGCTTGCAAAATCAAAGATAGGGAAGATTTTAGATAAATTCGAGGATGGGTTTTTAAAAATAGCTTCATGGTATGAGTCATTTATTAGGGTATCTCTAAAGTTTAAAAAGAGTACTTTATTAGTTTCATTTGGTTTATTAATTGGTGGTTTCATGCTAGTGCCTTTGATTGGTGGGGAGTTTATGCCTCGGGTTGATAAAGGGCAATATATGATTAAATTTAAAACAGATGTTGGGGCTAATATTAGTTATACTTATGATAAAACATTACAAATTAATAAAATTTTATTAAAGCAAATTCCTCAGATTAAAAGTGTTTCAATTGTAATAGGTGGTGGCTGGGGCGATGGGGCTAATAATGCTAGCCTTACTATTGACATTGGGCGTAAAAAATTTAGAAATGTTAGTTTAGTAGATGTTATGACTAAAAGTAGAAATTTATTAAATAATATTGGGGGAGTCAAAATAGTTAGTATCGCTCCACTTGGCTCTCCAGGTGGGGATAATACGCCTATTAATGTAAATATTAAAGGTGATAGTATGCAGATATTAAATAAGATATCAGAAGAATTAATGCTTAAGATATCAAAAATAAAGGGAGTCACAGATCTAAGCACTTCTTTTGATAAAGGTAATCCTTCTTTTAATATAGAGGTAAATCGTGAGATTGCTAGTGATTTAGGGGTTAATTTATCGGATGTGGGGGGAACCTTATCTACTTTATTTGCTGGAAATAAGGTTAGCACCTGGGAAGATCCTGAAAATGGACAAAACTATGATGTTGTGGTGCAAGTTCCAGAAGGAAGCAGAGATTTTGGTGTTTTAGACTTACTTAAAGTTCCGAGCAATAAAGTAATTAGCAATGGGTTTCCTGAAATGGTTTCCTTATCTGCTATTGCTTCTGTGAAGCCAGGGTATGCTCCACGTGAGTTAGATCATTTTAATTTGCATAGGAAAATTACCATAACAGGTAATATAGAAGGTTTGGATAATCAAAAGGTATTTTCTCAAATCCAACATATTATTGATAAATATTATTTACCTCCAGGGTATGAAATAAGCCAAAATGGTGATAGCGAAGATATGAAGAAATCATTTTTCTATGCAGTATCAGCGCTTATGGTCGGGGTGGTATTTATTTATATGATTTTAACTGCACAATTTAGGAGTTTTATTTTACCTTTAGTGATTATGGTTGCATTGCCGCTTTCTTTTATTGGCGTATTTATTGCACTGTTCTTATTTGGAACGACATTAAACATGTTTTCAATAATAGGTATTATAATGCTAATGGGTCTTTCTACAAAAAATGGGATTTTGTTAGTTGACTTTATAAATCAACAAATTATGAATGGAGTTGATCAAACTGAGGCTATTGTTGAGGCAGGAACAGTTAGGCTTCGCCCTATTATTATGACAACTTTAGCTATGATTTTTGGTATGCTGCCACTAGCTTTGTCTCATGGTGATAGCTCAGAAGTAAGAAAACCGATGGCATATGCAATAATTGGCGGGTTAACTACCTCTACTTTGTTAACCTTAATTGTTGTACCAGTTGTGTATGTATATTTTGATAAACTAGGCAAATATATCAAATCTAAATTAATTAAATAGGGGCGTTAATTGAAAAAAATATTTAAGTCAAAAAAAGTAATCGTTGGGACGTTTTTGATACTAGTAATCTTGTTTATAGTAATTCATAAATCCAGTAAGGTGGCTAAGGCTAAGGAAGAGGTTTCAACAATATTGTTAAGTAAGTCAGATGTTTTTATTGTAAATGTAGGGTCTGTTGCAAGTGTTGTTCCTTTTACTGGAGACCTTTCTCCATTAAATCAAACAGCGATTTCATCAGAAGTAACTGCCGTTGCTTCTAAGGTTTTAGTAAAGGCTGGAGAGTATGTTAAAAAAGAACAAGTTCTAGCGATACTTGATGATACAGAATTAAAAGAAGCAATGATCGAACAGGAGGCACAATTAGCAACAGCTAAATCTCAGTTTCAGCTTGATAAAACCAAATTGGATCGAGAAAAGGAATTATATGAACAGGGTTTTATCTCAAAATTTGCCTACGATGAGCTAAAAACAAATTACCAAGCCTCATTACAAAAAATTAACCAACAACAGGCATCACTAAAAAGGTCTAAGAAGCAGCTATCCAATACTATTATTAAAGCGCCTTTTTCTGGGTATGTTTATCAAAAATTTATTGATGCAGGACAGTTAACTAATCAAAATAGTAAGTTGTTTTCACTTGCTGATTTAAGTGTAATGGAAATTACGGCATCTATTCCTGGAGATAGGATAAATGAGATTAATCCTGGCAAGGATGCCAGTTTTCAAGTTGAGACACAAAAACAAATTTACGTTGGGCAGATTGATAGGGTTAATCCTGTTGCTCAATCTGGAACGAGGTCATATTTTATTTATATAAAGTTTAATAATTTAGTGTATCAATTGAAAGCTGGGCAATTTGTTAAGGGGCAAATTGTAGTAAAACAGTTAAATAATATTAATTATATTCCAAAACGGGGTATTAGGTATGCTAATAATAAACCATATGTATTAATTTTGTCTAATGGGAAAATAGTAGAAAAACCAATTATAATTATGATTGAGAATAAGATATTGGGGGTTAGCGGAGTTTCTGGATTAAAAGTGGGTGATTTAGTTGTTAGTGGTAATATAAATACATTGAATGTTGGTGATAAAGCTGCTATTGAAGATTGAGAGAGTTAATGATAAATAAACAACAGATAAAGTTTTTTGCTTTTGTTGTCATAATAAGCACAATAGGGCAAATGTCAGCAGAGGTATATGTCCCGTCACTGCCATATATTGCGCGCGAGTTTAATGTTAGTGATAGTTTGGTTCAGTTATCCATCAGCTATTTTTTATTAGGTATGGGGATAACTGCAATTTTCTTTGGTTATATTTCAGATTTTATTGGTAGGCGTAAAATCTTATTAATATCCTCAATAATTAGTTCTATAGGCACATTTATTTGTTGTGCGGCTCCAAATATTTATTGGTTAATTATCGGTAGATTATGCCAAGGGGTAGGGTTTAGCGGTGTTAGTGGCATGGGTAACGCAATTTTACGGGATAAATTTCATGGTGTTGAATATGCTAAGTATTTATCATATTTGGGGATTGCCTTTGCCTTATCTATTGATTTAGCACCTTTTATTGGTGGGTTTTTACAAGAGTGGTTTGGCTGGAGAATAATTTTTGTACTGATTCTTCTTTATAACCTATTGGTTATTTATTTAGCATATCGTTATAAAGAAACTTTACTCATAAAGGTTTATGAGGCTAATTGGTCTGATTTATTTTTAAAAGTAGTTCTTGTATGTAAGAATAAAGATTTTGTGGTTTATTCTTTAGTCAGTGCAATTATATATTCTATTTTTATGGCTTACATTGCTGTTGCTACTTTTATTGTTCAAGAATTAATTGGTAAGTCACCCATATGGTTTGGAACAATGACATTATGCTTATCTTTTTTGTATGCATTTTTCTCTTTTTTAAATGGCAAGTTATTAAATAGAATATCCATACATAATGTGGTTATAGTAGGATATGTTTTTGTGGCGTTATCTGCAATAATGTTAATACTTCTTCCGATTTTTAAACTTAACGTTACTATGTTTTTGATAGCAATTGCTCCAATGGTTATTGGTTCTGCTTTTATTTTTGCAAGTGCCAGCGCATTATCGTTTGCTACTATTTATGAAAATATCGGAGTTGCCGCAGCAATTAGTGGTTCATCTAGACTATTAGTTGGATTTATTGTAATTGCAATACTAAGTAGATTTCATACAACAAGCACGTTGCCTTTAGGTTTGGCATTTGCTGTATTATGCTTCTTAGCATTTGGAGTTATGCATTTAGGTGAGAATAAGAATGCATCCCCATAATAATTAAATTACGAGGATTAATTTACTATCTATGCGATAGTTGCGAGAGAATTATATCAAATTTAGATAAAATATGCAATAATATTTTTAAAGGTGCGCTGATGAAAAAACTTGGTTTAGGTAATCAATGCTTGTTAGCTCTAGTAGCTGGGATAACTTTTGGGCATTTTGCTTCAAATGATTTATTGGCATTCATCACACCTTTTGGTGAGGCTTTCTTAAAATTATTAAGGTTAGTTATTGTGCCACTAACATTTAGTACAATTGTAGCTAGTTTTAGTAAACTAGGACATATATCTTATGTAAAAAAGCTGGGTATTAGTACGTTATTCTGGTTTTTACTAACTGCGATAATAGCTAGCTCTATTGGTGTGGGAGTTGGTTTTATTTTAGCCCCAGGTAATGGCTTATATATAAGTAATAGTGCCGCATCTTCTTATATGCCACGAGATATTCCTAGCATCTCTAGCACCCTTTTAAATATGGTTCCCGGTAACTTAATTGGAGAGATTTCTGAGGGTAAAGTAATTCCTGTAATTATTTTTGCTTTATTTTTTGGCATTGCACTAACATCTCTATATGAAAACGGGCAAAATTTAAGAGTGTTTTTTGATGAGTTTTCACAAACGATGTTTAAAATAACACGAGTGATAATTCGCTTATCCCCCATTGGTATTTTTGCCTTAACTGCAAAGGTGGGGCATGATTATGGTTTAGATATGCTTTATCCATTAGGGAAGTTTATTTTTGCAATTTATGCTGCATGTTTTTTACAGCTTATTGCTTATATGCTTTTAGTAATCTTTGTTGCAAGAAAAAATCCAATAACCTTTATACGTGAATTTTGGCCCGCAATGATTATGGCGTTTACAACTTCTTCAACCCTTGGCACGTTACCCGTTTCTTTAGAGTGTTTGGTTGATAGAGTAAAAATTAGAGAACGAGTAGCTGGATTTGTGGCTCCACTGGGAGCTACTATGAAAATGGATGGGTGTGGCGCAATCTACCCTGCAATCGTATGCGTTTTAACAGCAAATATTCTACATATTGATTTATCAATTCAGCAATATATTTTGATAATACTTACTTCTACAATAGCAACTATTGGTACTGCTGGGGTGCCAGGTACAGCATCAATTATGGCAACTGTGGTTTTAACAAGTGTTGGCTTGCCATTAGAGGGGATGGCTTTAGTAATTGGTATTGATAAAATAGTTGATATGATGCGCACATTAACTAATGTAACTGGTTCTGGAGTATGCGCTCTTATTGTAGATAAACGCTATAAGGAGTAACTGGTTTAACTAGTAAGTAGATTGGCTAATTTGTTTCTGGCTGAAGTTGCATCAAAATTATGTATTAGTATGGAGATGCTGATTTCATTATGTGATGTGGCAAAAATTTCTACTTCGTTAAGTAGTCGCCATATTTTTTGATTTAAGGTATTATTGGATCTAAAACCGCTACCGATTACTGATATTTTAGTTAGATTATGAATTATAGTTATGTTTTTGATATTAAGTTTTTTTAATGCTAATTCAATCTGCTCAGCATGTATTTCATCAACTACAAAAGATATATCATCTTGGCTAATTTGCAACATATCTATGGTACATATATTATAAATCTGAACCATGATTGGGCTAATATTAATATTTAAGCTTTTAAATTTAATTATTGTTTGCGCATCTTGGGTAGATACACTAATAATAGGATAGTTTTCTAATTCAGATTGATTCATAATGAGGCTTCCTTGATCTTTTGGTGCAAAGGTAGATAGCACACGAATATTTGTTTTATAGCGATAAGCAAGCTCACAGCTTCTTACGTGTAGTACTTTAGCACCTAAAGATGCTGATTCTAGCATGCATGTACCATTAATAACCTCGATTCGTTTCGCAATAGTGATTTTATTTGGATCAGCATTATATACACCATTTACATCTGTATATATTTGACATTCTTGTGCGTTTAATGCAATAGCTAGAGCTACCGCTGAGGTATCTGAACCTCCACGCCCAAGAGTGGTGATTTCCCCATTTTGAGTAACTCCCTGGAAACCAGCTACAACAACAACAATATTGTCATTTAAATCTTGCTTGATTTTTTCTATGGGAATAGTTTTAATCCGAGCTTGGGTATAATCATTGGTCGTTATAATTGGGATTTGCCAACCACAGTAGCTTTTTGCTGGAATATTAATTTTTTGTAATGCAAGACTTAGAAGTGCAATTGTTATTTGCTCTCCGGTTGCAGCTATAGTGTCAAGCTCTCTATTTTTATTATCATTTGTAATATTTTGTGCTAGATCTAGGAGACGGGTGGTTTCTCCTGACATTGCAGAAACCACCACCACTAAGCGGTATCCATTTTTATACATCTTAGAAATATTTTGGGCAACGTTTAATATTCTTTCAATGTTGCCAACAGATGTTCCGCCATATTTTTGAATAATGACTGACATGGTGATTAGACTTTTTCTATTTTTGCAATATTTAAATCTAGGGTTTTTCTTCCAAGCCCAATAAAGAAGATCTCCGCAGATAGCTTTTTGCCTTCAGCATTTAGTTGCATAATTTTACCATTGCCAAATTTATTATGTTGGACAATATCTCCAATTTTTAGCGTCAAGTCTTTATCAGTAAGCTCAATATGGGAGGTTTTGCATCCGGGGTTACTTATATTGCGGTTAACTAGATTTATGTTATCAGGGTTATTAAGCATATCTTTTGAGGACAATGTGTCACAACCTATTTTGCTAATCCCAGATATATTTGAGATAAGGTCATTTGGGACTTCATTAACGAAGCGAGATAATGGGGCTAATTGTCTTTTTCCCCACATTAAGCGGCTACATGCTCTTAGTAAGTAAAGATTTTCTTTTGCCCTGGTTATTGCAACATACATTAGCCTTCGTTCTTCTTCAAGGTTTTTGGCAGATTCAATGCTGTTATCATGTGGAAATAGCCCCTCTTCTAGCCCTACAATGAATATTACTTTAAATTCAAGACCTTTGGCTGCATGTACAGTCATTAGCTGTACGGCTTGTTCGGTTTGTTGGGCTTGTCCTTCGCCAGATTCAAGTATTGCATGGGCTAAGAATTCGGCAACAACATTGTTAGACTCAGCGTCACTTTTAAAATTAGTAACTGCATTGATTAATTCATTAAGGTTTTCTAGGCGTTCGTTACCGTTTTTTTTGTCATTGCTATAATGTTCTGTGATGCCACTAGTTTCAATTACATAACCAATGGTTTCGGGTAAGGTTAAGCCTTTACATCCTAGCTGTATTTTATTAATTAAATCTGTAAATTTTGATAGATGCTGCTTTTGTTTTCCTTCAACTATATTACATGCTTCATATAATGATGTGCCTTGGGTAGATGATATTTCTTGTAAGTGTTCTATAGTTTTGGCTCCGATTCCACGTGTTGGGAAGTTTACTACTTTTAAGAAAGCATCGTTATCCTTATTGTTTATCAGTAGGCGCAAATATGCTAAAACTTGTTTTATTTCTTGGCGATCAAAGAAGCGTAGCCCACCGTAGACACGGTATGAGATGCCACGACTATAAAATATTTGTTCAAATACTCGGGACTGTGCATTGGAGCGATAAAGTATCGCAATTTCTGATAGAAGTAAACCTTTAGTCGATAAATGGCGGATTTCATCCATAACAAAGAATGCCTCATCTTCCTCAGTATAAGCCTCATATAGTTTTATTTTTTCACCAATGGTGTTTTCAGTCCACAGGTTTTTACCAATTCTGCCATTGTTATTCCCAATAACTGCATTTGCTGCTTGTAGTATATTAGTTGTTGATCTATAGTTTTGTTCTAGTCTTACAGGTGATTCTACTTTAAAATCAATCAGGAATGATTGCATATTAGTTACTTGAGCCCCCCTAAAGGAGTATATTGATTGGTCGTCATCTCCAACGGCAAATATTTTAGCTTGCTCTGATTTAAACAGTTTTAGCCATTTATATTGTAACTGGTTAGTATCTTGAAATTCATCAACTAAAATATGCTTAAATTGTCTATGATAGAGGCTTAAAATGTGGGCATTAACAGATAATAGTTCAAAACTACGCAGTAAAAGCTCAGTAAAATCTACTAGGTTGTCTTTATTACATGTTTCTTCATAAGATGCGTATAAGTTAATCCAATACTCTTGCCTAAGTCCATTTGCTACTAAATCTTGAGAGCGTAATCCTTGTTCTTTTTGTGAGTTTATAAATTTTTGTAATTCGCGAGCTTGGTATCTGTCTTCATCGAGATTCGCTTGCTTAATAATTCTTTTGATTACATTTAATTGATCTTGCATATCTAATATATGGAAATAAGCGTTTAATCCAGCTTCTTGATGGTGTTTTGACAAAATTCTGAGTGCTATAGAATGGAATGTGCCAATCCATAAATCTTTTGCTTTCAATTTCATTGAACTGGTAACCCTGTGAATCATTTCTTTGGAGGCTTTGTTAGTGAATGTTACTGCTAAGATTTCATGAGGCTGAATTTGAAAAGATTCAATTAACCAGGCAATACGGGTGGTTAATACTTTAGTTTTGCCGCTTCCAGCTCCTGCAAGTACCAGCATTGAGCCTTCCATATGTGTTACAGCCGCGAGTTGTTCTGGGTTGAGATTTGATAAAATATCGTTAGTTTCCACAGCCATATAAACCTGAATAAAAAATTAACTAAAAGTTGAATAACCACCATTGTACTAAACGGAATATAAATATAGTATATATTTTATCATAGTTATATGCTCAGCGTGCATGAATAATTTTTGCGATGTAATACAATAATCAGAACAAATTTATGTAGTATTCTGATACAATATATTCTTTTACATCAAGTTTCGATTTATAAAATAATATTTATTACTTTTATTGGAGCTTAATTTAATAGGGTTCTTACATGAAACATATGAGTAAGAATAATTATTTTTATCAGGAATAGAATTTATGCAGCAGTATCGATTTAATAATTTATATGATGTTATAGAATATAATGCTCAGTTGGCAACTAAAAAAACCATTATTTATGAAGATGGCTTAAAGATTAGCAATATAATGTTAAAAGATTATGTAGATAAGGTGTCTGGTTTTTTGATTGATTCGGGAATAAAGCCCGGAGATAAAGTTGCCCTAGTTATGTCAAATTCATGGCAGTATATAGTGAATATATTTGCAATTAGTAAAATTGGGGCTATTGTTGTTCCTATAAATAATTTCTTTAAAATGGATGAAATATCTTATGTGCTTAATGATGCAAGAGCTAAAATACTATTTTCTTCAGAGAAGTTTTCAGTAGAAACTAAGGGGCTATTATCTAAAACGGAGATTAATAAAATAGTGTGGGTTAATGGCTGTGCGTTGGAAAATGAAAACAATATTGATTATAGTAAGATCATGAATGCAGTATACCCAGTAAATAAGCCATTTGACTTAAAATTAGATGATACAGCATTTATATTGTACACCTCAGGAACTACAGGCAAACCAAAGGGAGCTGAGCTATCTTTTAAGAATATTTTTTCTAACTGTGAGGGCGGGAAAAAATTAATGGGGGTTAAAGATGGACAGATAAGAATGTTATCTTATTTGCCAATGTTCCATGCTTTTACTTTAACAGCAACAGTTATTTTGCCAGTATATACAAATAGTGGCGTAGTTGTTATTCGCTCAATTAGCAACAGAAGTGATTTTAAAAATTTATTAAAACAGCTATTGCTGCATAGATGTAGATATTTTGCTGGGGTTCCAGATATCTATAGTGCGATGTCAAAGGCCACTCTTCCATGGTACTTCCATTGGTTTCATAATGTTAAAGGATTTATTTCTGGTGCAGCTCCTTTATCTGATGAAGTTTCTAAGAGATTTTCTACGTCTTTCAAACGTGGTAAGTTGCTGCAAGGTTACGGGATTACTGAATGTTCTCCGATTGTTTCTTGTAATTCTCCTGCAGAAAATAAGGTTGGTTCTGTAGGAAAACCATTACTTGATTATCAGGTCAAAATCTGCGATGACAATATGAAGGATCTAGAAATAGGTAGCATTGGGGAGATATGTGTTAAAGGCGACTGTGTTATGAAGGGGTATTATAATCGACCTGAAGACACTAAAGAGGCAATTATTGATGGTTGGTTTAGGACGGGAGACATTGGGCGCTTAGATAAAGAAGGGTTTATTTATATTGTAGATAGAAAAAAAGATTTGATAATTCATAAGGGTATGAATATTTATCCAAGAGAGATTGAAGAAGTTTTATATACGTATGACAAGATAAATGCATGTGCTGTTGTGGGGATTAGAGATGATGATGGCAATGAGGTACCTGTTGTATATATTGAATTGAGGGAAGATCAAACTTGTACAGAGACAGAAATAAAAGACTTTCTAAAGCCTCATCTAGCTTCATTTAAACAACCGAGAAGAGTTTACTTTATGGCAGAATTACCAAGGAATGCAACTAAGAAAATTCTAAAACGTGAATTACGAGAGTTACATAAGACAATTGGAGAAAGGAACTAAATTGACTATTACCAGATTTGCACCATCCCCTACGGGGTTTTTACATATAGGTGGAGCGCGCACAGCTTTGTTTTCTTGGGCTTATGCTAGAAAATATAAAGGAAGGTTTATTCTTCGAATTGAAGATAGTGATATTGAGAGATCAACAGAAGATTCCGTATCAAGTATTTTAGATGCAATGCATTGGTTGGGATTGGATTATGATGAAGGTCCATTTTTTCAAACTATGCGGATGGAAAGATATAAGTCTACCATTCAAAAATTAGTTGATAATGGCAGGGCTTATCATTGTTATTGCAGTAAAGAAGAGCTAGATCAGATGCGCGAAGAGCAGAAGAGTAAAGGGTTAAAACCCAGGTATGATAGAAGATGCTTGCATTCTGGGATTAAAAAAGATGGAGTTACCCCAGTTGTAAGATTTAATAACCCAGAATCTGGTAGTGTAGTATGGGAAGACCTAGTAAAAGGTAGAATAGAGATAAGTAACGCAGAGTTAGATGATTTAATTCTTGCACGTAGTGACGGAACCCCTACTTATAATCTTTGTGTGGTGGTTGATGATTTAGATATGAGGGTTTCTCATGTTATTCGTGGTGATGATCATGTTAACAATACTCCTAGGCAGATAAATATACTAAAAGCTCTGGAAGCTGAAGTGCCACTTTATGCGCATGTGCCGATGATTCTACGTGATGATGGGCATAAAATGTCTAAACGTACCGATGCTGTGAGTGTTATGCAATATAAAGAAATGGGGATTTTACCAGAAGCTTTATTAAATTATTTAGCTCGATTATGTTTTGGGCATGGGGATGCTGAGATTTTTAGCCTTAAGCAATTTATAGAATGGTTTGATTTCAAGAATGTATCAAGTTCTCCGGCGCGTTTTGATATGAAAAAACTACTCTGGGTAAACTCTCAGCATATAAAACAATCCGCGAATAGTGAGTTAGGGCTTATAGTTAAAGCTAATTTAGATGCAAGGGGTATAAGATCTGATGATGGTATAGATCTAGTTCAGGTAATTGACTTGGTTAAGTCTCGCGTAGATAACCTTAATAGCCTCACATATGAGTGTAGTTATTTTTATCAAAGAGTTAATATTTCGAAAGAAGATAAAGATAAGCATTTAACTGCAGAGGCTTGTAATATATTAGATACTTTTGCTGTAGGTGTTGCAGATGTTCAGTGGAGTATTGATGCAATCAAACAATATATTAAAGATTTTTGTGCTACAAATGGCTTAAAAATGCCACAAATTGGCATGCCTCTTAGACTTAAACTATGCGGTACTACACAAACCCCATCATTTGATATGATTTTATATCTTCTTGGTAAAGATGAAGTATTAAAACGGATAAGAGGCTAATATGCACAATACAGTTATTGAGATAAACTCACAACAATTTATTCAAAATATTCAAACGATTCGTGATCATGTAAATCATAATAATAAGCGAATAAAATTTTGTTTACCAATAAAAGCCAATGCCTATGGGCATGGTTTAGTAGGTATTGCAAAAATAGCACAAGAGTATGTTGATTATTTTGGTGTTGCATGTCTTGATGAGGGTGTTATACTTCGTCAACATGGGATTATAAAACCAATTTTGGTTTTTGGTTCTTTTGCAGAAGGTCAAGTTGAAGCGTTAATCAATAATAGCTTGGAGGTTACCGTATCTTCTTTATATAAGGCGCAGTACGTTGCTGAATATTGTGAATCAACTGGAAAAGTATGTAATGTGCATATTAAAGTTGATACAGGTATGAACCGTATTGGTGTTAGGGTTGAAAATGCTAGATATTTAATAGATTATGTTTTACAGCATAAGTGTCTTAATTTAGTTGGAGCTTATTCTCATTTAGCTAGTAGTGATTGCGCAGATGATGGCTTTACAAAAGAACAAATTACTAAATTTGCTCAAGTAGTCTTATATATTAAAAAACACAAACCAGAAACAATTTGCCATTTAGCAAATTCTGGGGGTGTTTGTTATTATCCAGATTCATATTTTGATATGGTGCGTCCTGGAATTATGTCTTATGGATACTCACCAAATAAACTATTATTAAATGATGGTTTATCTTATACCGCTTCATGTTTTGAATTAAAATCAATTGTAAGTTACTTTAAGGTTGTTGCTGCTAATCAGGGCATTAGTTATAATCATAAATATACAACAACACAGGAGACTCGAGTAGTTACTATTCCTATAGGATATGGCGATGGCTACAGGCGTTGCTTGTCAAATATTGGTGAGGTACTTATTAGGGGGCATATGTATAAAGTCTCAGGTACTATATGCATGGATATGCTAATGGTAGATATTGGTAGTAATGAAGCTTATGTTGGCGATGAAGTTGTGTTAATTGGCAAGCAAGGTACTCAAAATATTACTTTAGAAAGTGTAGTTAATAAGTGTAGCACTATTACCTATGAAATTCTGTGTAGTTTTAATGATAGAATTCCTAGAGTATACTTATAGAAATATGAAACTACGCTGTCTTATATTTAATACAAGTACATAAGGAGACTTTTATAAAGCCTGATAAAGTCCGATATTCAAAAACAATGAGTAGTTTCTAGGATTACAAAGGCGCTAGATAAATACTTTTCATCAGATAGGCTAATATGGTATTTAGATATGTTTTGTGAGTTGAGCCATTGCTGCAAATTTTCTGAAAAAACAAATATAGGTTTGCCTAAGTTGTCATTGAGAATAGATATATTTTTTAATAATATCGGGTCACGCAGTCCAGTATTACATGCTTTAGCAAAGGCTTCTTTTGCAGCAAAACGTTTTGCAAGATAATTAGCTTGAGATTTGTGCTGCATGAATATCGGTAGTTCTTTTGTAGATAATATTTTAGCTGCAAATTTATCTCCATAGAGGTCTAATAGTTTTTTAATACGACTATTTTCAACAATATCGTGTCCAATTCCAACAATCATATTAATGCATTACCAAGTAAATTGTCTTATATAACACATAAGAAGTTACAATGATAGTAAAGGAATCTAACGAAACCCATACTTTAACATTATTGAGCTTATATGAAAATTTACTGCATAAAGAAACTAAACCAAATTGCCATATAAAATCTCCAATAATAGCCCCCAGCATAAATAAATACCAATCATTATTGTAGTAATGGCTAGCTGCACCCCCCAGAATTACAATTGTATCCATAAACACTAGTGGATTTAGCCAAGTTAAAGCGATCGCCCTAGTTATAGAGGTGTTTAGGCTATCCATTTGTGGAGATATTTTATATTTTTCATGAGAACCAAAAAGTCTTTTGATTTTTATAAATAAATAAAATAGGATAAATGCTATACCAATTATATTAATTATGGTGATAATTAAGTGAGAATTGGAAAGTTTAAGCCCAACCCCACCGAGTATAATTAATAACCCATCTGCTATAAAACATGTGGTTGCAACTGCATAATGATGGTTTTTTCTTATACCATGGCTTGCGGTATTAAGGTTTTGTGGTCCAATACCAGGAAATACTGCTAGCACAAATAAAATGCCACTTAAGACCAGAAGCATATTTTGCATTTCAAAGTCTTTCTATTTTAATATATGGGTCGCCCATTTACTCATTAAATTTTATCATTACGTAACCATTAAGTCAAATTTAAATTTTTATGTATTATTAAATATTAAGGCTAGAGTATCTTATTCTAACATTAACATAAGTTGCTTCATTTTAGATACGGCATTGGGTAGCCCAGCAAATACACTTTGGGCTATGATAGCATACCCTATATTTAGTTCATGCATTTGTGGAAGCCTAGCAATTGGCTGAACATTATGATAATTAAGTCCATGTCCTGCGTTAACTATAAGTTCCAGTGAGTCAGCAAGTTCCGCCATATCTTTTATGCGGAAGAACTCTTCTGTTGAGGAATAATTATTTTTAGCTTGTGCATACTTTCCTGTATGAATCTCAATGGCATATGCATTGGCTTCGCGAGCTGCAGTTATTTGGGTTGAATCAGGATCAATAAAAATTGATGTCCAAATTTTATTATCGTGTAAGGTTTTTATTATATTAGCAATATGGTTAAAATTATTGATAACATCAAGCCCGCCTTCGGTGGTTAGTTCTTGGCGTTTTTCAGGTACTAGGCATACGAAGTCTGGGCGTACCTCCAGTGCTATTTCTAACATTTCCTGGGTTGCTGCCATTTCTAGGTTTAGTTGAGTTTTTAATGTTTGTCTAAGTAAAAACACATCATCGTCTTTTATATGTCTTCTGTCTTCTCTTAAGTGGACAGTTATTAGATCTGCACCATTTGTTTCAGCAACTAGGGCGGCTTCAATAACACTTGGGAATGGCTCTCCTCTAGCATTACGGATTGTTGCAATATGGTCAATGTTTACACCAAGTCTAATCATTTTAAGTTCTCCAATGATCTTTATTTTTAATACGCATTATTATAAAGCAAATAGCATATTGAGGGGTGATGTTTTTATATTTGAATTTGCGGTAATGATCTATAGTTCTATGTAAGGGGGTTACAAAATTTTTGATAGCTAGATAATATATTGATATAGTATAATACGATGCTTAATATAATCCAATTTTTGGTAGTTAATTTATGTAGCTTAGAAATACTTGTTTTTTTGGTAGGTGAGGGCTTAAGAGATATACTATTATTTGTTATTTCGGAATGCTATAATACCTACTGTGGAGCAGATGGCTACGTTGCTTGCAAAAAAACATGAGCCACCTGCTAGAACTTATGGTTATAATCTATTTATCCGCAAAGCTTACACTCATTGCGGTAATTAAAATAGAATTTAATAACACAAAAGTTCTAGCGGTATTATATCACCTTCTCTCAAGAGGAGAAAGTAAATTTATTTCTTTATGAGGTATAAAGTGAGTGATAGACTTAACGCTATTCGAGTTAATAACTTCTTGCGCTTGGTTAAAGAGCATTTTGATGGTTCGATAAATGCTTTTGCAAAAAAGTATGGAATTAGCCCAACGCCATATTATATGATTACAAAGGGAAACAGGCAGTTTGGCTCTAAAGTTGCAAAAACTGTAGAACAGTTGTTTAAGTTGCAACCTGGTAATCTTGATTTGGATGGTGGAATTGCTGAATATGAAACAGTACTGCATATTCCAGTATATAGTAATCGTTTATCAGCAGGGCACGGCAACACAATTTTTGAACAAAATATTGTTCGTTATCATTCCGTTGATCGTAGCGACATTAAGATATTTGGCTGGAAGGAGGAGACCCTGTGTGTCTTTGAAATACAAGGCGATAGCATGGTTCCAGAGCTTTATGATGGGCAAAAAGTTATTGTGGATATTTCCCAGAACGAAATAATTGACAATCGAATTTATGCGATATCTATGGAGAATGATATTTTTATAAAAAAGATGTTTAAAGAAATTGGTAGCGGCAAGCTTATTGCTCGTTCTGAAAATCCTGTTTATCCTGAAAAACATTTTAATATGCATGATGATTTAAAAGTTGTGGGTAGGGTGGTATATTTACTTGGCAGAGTTCTATAAACCAGCCATTATTCACTAGAGTAAACGGCGTTGCTCAGCTGTTAGTCTAATTAAATCTGGAACTGGTATAAACATATCATCATGACTAGATGGTTGTTGTAATTTATCAGCATATTATTGAAGGGGCTATCTATGTTAGATCATACAGGAGTTGTTGTAAGTAATTTGATATAAGTAGTAAGTGGTATCAGAATGCTCTGAAATCAATTGCTTATATAAAACTAATGGAATTTAGTAAGGCAATTACTCAAACTACTAATGTTGCTGGATTTGGTGAGGCGTCTTTAGCTAAGGCGGATTTTTGGATTAGTGAAGCAACGGAACATAAGCCTGTGAATAAATCTGGGAATCATATAGCGTTTAGAGCTAAAAATAGAAATCAAGTTAACGAGTTTTTTACAGATGCTATTAGTGCTGGTGGAACTGATAATGGTAAGCCTGGTTTACGACCGCATTATCATGCACATTATTACAGTGCTTTTGTTTTAGATCCAGATGGGCATAATATAGAGGTTGTGTGTCATGATCCTGAGTAGATGAGGGGTTTGGAATACTGCTATAATTCCGTACAGAGTACTTGAGAAGAAATTATAATAATTATCTTGATACAATTACTGATGAAGAGATATAACAGGTACAAAACACTATCAATAATCGACCTAGAAAAGAACTTAATTACAGAAATCCTAACGAGGTTATAAGCAAATACCCGCAATGAGTTAAAAGAAACCTACGCACTAACAAAAAAATGACTGTTGCATTTCATTAGTAAATGGGCGGCATGATGGTTAAAATTATCAGCAGATTATACTTGTGGTGGGCTATAATTATGGGCTATGATTTAGAAAACTTATTGAATTTAGATGTTTTAGAATTCAGTTAGGGCATATGATCGTTGCCATTGCACATTAAAATGAGGGCTAACGTTTGAGGGGTGAAATTATAAATTATAATAATACCAAACTTAGTGTGGTGATGCCAATTTATCAAACTTATGAAATTTATTTACGAGACGCTATTGAGAGTGTGCTTGAGCAGACTTATTCAAATTTTGAGTTTTTAATTGTAAATGATAGCCCACAAGATGATTCAAGATTGCAGCATATTGTTTCAAGCTATAATGATGACCGAATTATTTGGATACCATGCAAAATAAATAGTGGCATAGCTATAGCTTCAAACATTGGAATTAACCGCGCACAAGGTACATTTATCGCTATGATGGATCAGGATGATATTTGTATTTCAACTAGATTTGAACAGCAAGTTAAATTTTTAAAAGATAACTCTGAGTTTGGTTTTGTCGGTGGACAAGCTGATGGATTTTATCCAGACGGATCTAGCGTGAGATTAAATTATTTGGCTTCATCCTCAATAGACGAATTAAAGCAAAGCTTTTTTAACGGAGTGCCATTTCTGAATCCGAGTGTTATGTTTCGTAAGTCAGCATTAAATACTTTGAGATATAACTCATACTATAAAGTATGTACTGATTATGATCTATTTGCTAGACTTGTTTTTGCACAAAATATTATGGCTACTAATCTACCAGATGTTATTCTGCGCTATCGATTTCATGATGCTAATACATCATTAAATCAATACTTACTTGCAGAGCAAGAGACAAATGAAATTCAACAATGGATTTTGCAACATAGTAATGTATCGAGTAAGTTTCTTATGTAATGCTTCGGTTTCTGAAGCAAGATTTATAGAAACACTCCGCTTTGATTAGCCCAAAACAAAATATTTTCAATAATAAAAAGGAACTCAATATGAAAGAAAAAGCAGTCGATCTTCGTTCAGGTTGGATTATTCAGCATGATGGTCGTCAATTTGCGGTATTAAGCACACGTACAGTTAAATCAGGGACTGGTGGTGGTGCAGTTATACAAACTGAAATGAGAAATATTCAAACGGGTTCAAAAGCTCAGGTTGGATTTAGATCAACTGATTCGATAGAGCGCTTATCAACAGAAGAGCTTGAGTGTTCCTTATTATATAAAGAAGGTGAAAATTACATATTCATGAATATGGAAGATTATAGCCAAATTACAGTTACTCCAGATACAATAGGAAATGATGTTGTATTTTTATCAGAGGGGATTAATGTAAAACTTAAATTAGTTGATGGAAGTGTTCTTGCAGTTGAGTTTCCCGCAACAATTGTATGTACTGTTGTGGAAACTGACCCTCAAATCAAAGGGGCTACAGCTACAGCGATGGATAAACCAGCAATACTCGATATTGGTATTCGTGTGGTTGTACCTTCTTTTGTCAATGTTGGAGAAAAGATTGTTCTGAAGACCGCCACTAGAGAGTACTCAGAGCGTTATAAAGAAGGAAAATAATTAAACATAACCTTTCAAGTGAGGTAGCAATAGTAACTACTTAGCAACCATTATATATTTGAGTTTCGTCATACTGAATTTCACACTCGTATGAAATTCAGTATCTTTCTTATAGGGGGGGCTGAAACGAGTTCAGTATGACGTCTGCTTTGTAGTTACGTACGACATCTGCTTTGTAGTTACTAGCAGCAATACCCCATATCCACCAATAATTTGATCTACAATTTCATTCTTTAACAAAGTATGAAATTATGTACACAAAACAACACAAAACGCTATCTTTGGTTAACATTACAAAGCGATTTTTTAACCTAATTATTTATTTCTATATCTGTGGATCAATTTTCAGGTCACATTATAGTGTAGACTTCTCCCAAATTTGACTAATGACATAAATATAATAATTGTTAAAAAATTAAACTGACATTATAAATAATAATTATAGTACCCAATAAATAGTAAATAGTGATACGGAAATCAAATAGAGTATAAAATGATTTTTGAGTTAATTTGTAGAATATTAGAAAGCCTTACGGCTAATTGGTTGCGGGGGCTGGATTTGAACCAACGACCTTCGGGTTATGAGCCCGACGAGCTACCAAGCTGCTCCACCCCGCGATTGATTAGGGAGTGATTATATCAAAAAGAGGTGGGTTTGTCAAGAAATATTTTAATTTATTTTAAAATTCGTGTTAAAACAGAGGTTTTTTTAAAGTGAGGTTGCGTGAAATGAATGATTTTATAGTGGTTTTAATGACTGCGCCTGATATGAATGTTGCAAAAAGTATTGCAAAAGTGCTAGTTACTGATAAATTATGCGCTTGTGTAAACTTAATCCCAGGGGCATTGTCTATTTATGAGTGGGATAACAAGCTTAATGAAACTCCAGAGGTCTTAATGTTTGCAAAAAGTATAGAAAGCAATTATTCTAAATTGGAGCAAAAAGTAAAGACTATTCATCCATATGAGGTTGTGGAAATAATAAAGCTAAAAATGGATGGTGGGGATGTTGAGTATCTTGATTGGATAAACAAAGTTTTGCGTTAATGGCGGAAGCTGTGAGATTCGAACTCACGGAGGGCTCGCACCCTCGACAGTTTTCAAGACTGTTGCATTCAACCGCTCTGCCAAGCTTCCTTAACGACTGAGGAAGTAATTGTATACCAAGTTGTGGATAAAATGCAAGTAAAAAATTAAAATTATTACAAAATATTGCTTTGTCTTGTGCTTATACTATGGATTTAGTGTTAAAATAATGGACTATTGAAAATTTTTAAGGGTACTATTGTTATGTCTACTTTGCAGATGGATGCAGTATTTGAACAGTTAAAGGCAGATTTAATGACTAAGTTTGATGAGAAGAGTACAGAGAGTTTATATAATAAGTTCGCTAATGTTTTTTCAGATGATTATTTTAACAATTATTCTACTACGGAGATAGCTAATGATATTGTAATGATTAATCAACTGTCAGATACAAATCAATATGCAATTAGCTTATCTAAAGGGCAAGGAGATCGCAAAAACATATGGCAAGTTAAATTATTTAGATATAATGAGCCTGTTAGCTTATCACGTGGGCTTCCTTTAATTGAAAATTTTGGGGTAAAGTTATTAGATGAACAGCCCAGAAAGATTATATTAGGAAATAAAGATGCTGTATATGTATGTGATTTTGGGGTTCTGATTTTAGAGCAATGGGCGCATAAGCTAGAAGAACCATTAATAGAGGCAAATTTTAAAAATGCTGTTGTTGCAGCTTTTAATCGTGAAGTTGAAAACGATATACTAAACAAGCTGATTTTAACCAGTGGGTTAAACTTTCATCAGGTTGTGCTATTAAGAAGTATGACTCATTATATAGCGCAAACAGCTTTGCCATTTTCTAAACAATATTTAAAAGAGAGCCTAACTTTATATCCAGAAGTGGCTCGAGATTTATTTTTAATGTTTGATGCCAAATTTAATATTGCAAGTCATGATATAAATAAAGTTAATGATTTTAAAGAAAATATTATTCAAGAGTTATCTAAAGTTAATAGCATTGATGATGATCAAATTTTAAAATCCTATCTATCTATAATAGAAGCAATGCTTCGAACCAATTATTATCAACTAGACCACTCTGGTTTAAATAAGCCATATATTTCTTTTAAGTTAAAATCTGAGCATCTTGATTTTTTACCTAAACCCAAGCCTTTATATGAAATATTTATATATTCTATGAGCTTTGAGGGGGTTCATTTACGTGGTGGTAAAGTATCCCGTGGTGGTATACGTTGGTCAGATCGTAAGGAAGATTTTAGAACAGAAGTTCTAGGTTTGGTAAAAGCTCAGATTGTAAAAAATTCAGTAATTGTACCTACTGGCTCAAAAGGTGGTTTTATATGCAAGAAGTTGCCCTTAGCAAGCAATAGAGATGCTTATTTAGCAGAAGGTGTGGCTTGCTATCAATCATTTATATGTGGATTATTAGATTTAACCGATAATATAGTGTCAGGTAAAATTATAATACCTCATGGATTAGTGAGATATGATGATGATGACCCATATTTGGTTGTAGCTGCAGACAAAGGTACTGCGACTTTTTCTGATTATGCTAATCAATTGTCGCAGCAGTATGGGTTTTGGTTAGGAGATGCTTTTGCCTCGGGTGGGTCCGCTGGATATGACCATAAAAAAATGGGGATTACAGCAAGAGGGGCATGGGAATCTGCCAAGCGACATTTTCGTCATTTAGGCATTAATATTCAGGCGGAAGATTTTACTGTTGTTGGTATTGGTGATATGGCTGGAGATGTATTTGGTAATGGGATGTTATTGTCAAAACATATAAGGCTAGTTGCTGCATTTAATCACCAACATATATTTTTAGATCCAAACCCAGATGCTGCAGAGTCATTTGCTGAAAGACAGCGGTTATTTGATCTGCCACGTTCTAGTTGGTCTGATTATGATATTGCTAAAATTTCTTCAGGTGGTGGAGTATTTGAGCGTTCTTTGAAAACAATACCGCTATCAATTGCCGTTAAGGCTTTATTAAAAGTTGATGCAGAAGAGATGACGCCAAATAATTTAATTAATCAATTGCTTAAATTAAATGTAGATATGCTTTATAACGGAGGGATTGGCACATATATTAAATCTTCCCTTGAGTCTAATGATATGGCAAAAGATAAGACTAATGATATGCTCAGGGTTAATGGTGACGAAATAAGAGCCAACGTATTTGTTGAGGGGGGTAATTTAGGGGCAACTCAACTAGGCAGGGTAGAATTTGCTAAGTATGGTGGCTTTGTGTGTACTGATGCAATAGACAACTCTGCCGGGGTTGATTGCTCTGATCATGAAGTAAATATTAAGATTTTATTTTCTGATGTTATGCATAGAACTTCGATGAGTACAGATGAACGTAATAAAATTTTAGAAAGTATGACTCAGGATGTTGGGCACTTGGTATTACAGGATAATTATTTACAAACCCAAATTCTACGCTATGCAGATAAGCGTGCAAAAGAGTTATTTACTGCGTGTATTAATTTTATGGAAAAACTAGAAAAATGTGGCGAATTAGATCGTGCAATTGAGTTTCTGCCTAATTCTCAAGAAATATTAGAGCGTCAGCGATTAGGTACTGGAATGACAATGCCTGAATTGGCAGTTATTTTAGCTTATTCTAAAATTAGGTTAAATAAAGAAATTTCAGCATCTAATTTAGTTGAAGATAAAATATTTAATGAATTACTAGTTAATTATTTTCCTAAATATCTACAAACTCACTATAGAGATTATATTGATAATCATTATTTACGCAAAGAAATTATTGCAAATCAGATAGCTAATCTAGTTGTAAATAGAATGGGTATTACTTTTGTATCTAGGTTTGAGGATGAATTGCGCATAGGGGCACCACAAATTGTTAGAGCATTTTGGGCTGCATATAAACTGCTTGGGGCAGAGGATATGATAAAACAAGTGGATGCTTTAGATAATATAATTAGTGCTGATGTTCAAATACAAATGCTAATTAGAATAAAAAAATCTTTAGAGCGTTTAACTCGTTGGATATTAAGAAATATTAAAAATCAGGATTTAGTTTCACAACTGGTAGTGAATTATAAAGATTCAGTAACAAATTTATTGGCATTAATCCCAAGTTTATTGACAGTTAATTGTTATTCAATGGTTAAAGATTTAGAGGCATCATTCATTCATGACAAAGTGCCTGAAAGTTTGGCAGCCTTAATGGCTAGAAGCAGTTTTTTCCCACAATTATTGGATGTTGCAATTTTAGCGCAGGAATCCAATCATGATTTAGGTGCTGTAGCTAGTAATTACTTCTATATTGGTAGAGTGCTTAGAATTGATTGGTTGCGCAGAAGTTTAATTGCTTTACCTGAACATAATAAGTGGCAAGCGTTATCACGTTCATCATTATTAGCAGATGGTTATATGTTATATAGCACTTTTATTCGTCATGCAGTTAAGTATGCCTCTTCCTACAATGATTTAAAATTTGCTTCTGCTTGGATTAAGTACGAATCTGTAAAAGTGAGGCAAATTAATGAGATGCTTGATGAATTGCAGAGCTATAAAACGTTAGATTTATCAATGCTATCAGCTGTTGTACGTGAGTTGTCGATTATGTTTATATAATATCTTTTAAGCACTGAGGATACTCAGTGCTTTTTATTGAGAAAATAATGTCAAAATTATCTTTTTCTGATCATTCTCGTATCTTCAAGGATTTTACTTATATATATCCTGTTTTATCAAGGCGTAGCCAAGGGATATCATTAGGTATAAATCTAAATGTAAATAATGCGTGTAATTGGCGTTGTATATATTGTCAGGTTGATGGTTTGAAACGTGGTAAACCCGATAATATAAAATTAGATATTTTAGAGTTTGAGCTAGATTCTATGCTTGATGCAGCTATTAATACGAGTTTTTTACATGAATATGCGCCTTTTGGATTAGATAGATTAAACGATATTTGTTTGTCTGGTAATGGTGAGTCTACAGTATCTAAGCAGTTTTTAGATGTTGTTTTAATTATAGATAAGTTAAGAAAAAAGTATAATTTAGATAATTACGTAAAATCTATTCTAATTACTAACGGTAGTGAGTTTGAACGTGATGACATCCAACAGGCGGTAGCATTGTTATCACAGAATAACGGTGAAGTTTGGTTTAAAGTGGATAGTGGTAGCGTGGCTGGAATTAGTCAAATTAATCAGGTTGCTTTATCCCTAAGCGGCATAGCTAAGAAGTTGGGCATTTCCTGTAAATTATGTAAAACTTATATTCAAACTTGTATGTTTCAATCTCATGGGGTTGAGCCTACTCAAGAATTTATTGAACAATACATTAATTTTATTAAACCTTTTAAGGGCGAGGTTAATGGAGTTTTATTGTACTCGGTAGCCAGAAATCCAATGCTTCCAGAGGGTGAGCATATTTCTTCTGTAAGCCTAGATTTTTTAGCACGAGTTGCTTCTAAGGTAACTGAGTTAGGTATTGATATTAAGTATTATGAATAGCCATAATTGTATATCTGAGCAGTTAAATTCTACTATTGCTAAGTAGTTACGTTAGACTTCATCGTCGTTAAGTTAAAGTTTTTCTAGTTATTTAGTAGTTTAAGGATGTCCTCTTCCATCCTTAAGGGTTTCTTTGGTGAGCCATATCGAGTTATTGAGGTTCCATCTTTACCGATTAAAAACTTAGTAAAATTCCATTTAATTTTTTCAGAACCTAGGAGTCCTTTTGCTTTATTTTTTAGAAAAGCGTATAAAGGATGGGTGTGTTCACCATTAACATCAATTTTTTGCATAAGCGTAAAGGTCACACCATAAGTCAAATTACAGAATTTTTGAATTTCTTCAGCATTCCCTGGTTCTTGGTCACCAAATTGATTACAGGGGAAGGCAATAATTTCTAAGCCTTGGTTATGGTATTTTTCGTGTAGCTCTTCTAGCTCTGCATATTGCTTGGTAAAACCACATTTGCTGGCAGTATTTACAATAAGAAGAACTTTACCTTTTAGGTCAGCAAAATTTATTTCTTTACCGTGTGTGTCATTTGCTGTGAAGCTATAGATTGTATTTGGCATAATCAATTCTCCCTAAATATTAATATAACCTAAAAATAGGTATTGTAATTTATACATATTACTGATATTATACACTATTTGCTGTTGAACGAGGATATAATTATGCTTTATTTATTATAATGAGGGATTATAAATTGATGTTAAATGATTGTATGTGTCACGAGTGAGATTAAAATAACCATTAAAGTAGGCTCAAAGTATATGGAGGGACATGATGGTTTATCCTTAGTATAACACTCCAATACAGAGTACCAAAGTGTTAATAATACATCAAACACATACTTTGAACCTACTTTAATGGTCATAAAGAATATAAGCTCTCTTTTAAGCTCAGCATTAAATGAAAATAAGTATTTGTATACCTTAAATTTTAAAATTTAACTCTTTTTTGTTCTCATTCCAAAGTTCTTCAGACATACCATCAATAACTTGACACATTGTATTTTTCTTATTTGCATCCTCTTTATTTATAACTGCAACGTCTGCAAGCTGATGAGGATGAATCATGATTACGTTATCATTATTATCAAGAGTATAATACAGAAGCAACCGATTTATTAGGGTATAAGCGTTAAAATCTTTAAAATCAGATTTTGTTGGTGTTAAGTGCCAATATCCTTCAAGTATAGCTATTCTATTTATTTACCTTGTTTTGTAAAAATAAAATATGATACAATCTTCATGGTCAAGTCCTTATTAAAAATAATTAAGGAAAAATATTAAAACCGACGTAAAACCCATCCAGCATCAGTTGAATTAGATTTGCATTTGAAATGTCTGTTATTATTGAAAATTGTCACACATAGTTTTTAGATGCTAAAATAATACTACAATGGTTAGAGCTGTATTATATACGTAAATATAACATTTGCATATACGCAATATGCGTATATGCTTTATAAAGATAATTTTCTGGTAGTTTAGGTTATAGGTTTTACTTGCTTAAAGAAGTAAAAAGTGAATAAAAAACAATATGAAAATAGGAATCAAACAACAATAAATATATTTGTTTATAATGTTGTTCAGATTAAAGCTAATTTTTTGGATTTAAAAAAAATTTCAGGAAATCAAAAATTTATTTTAATAGCCAGCAATTATTGTATAGATAATATGACAGCAGAAAATTACTCTTGCTTTGATGAAATTTACAATATACCAAGAAATTTTCATCATGCTGATTATGATATAGTTGAAAAAGTGGTTGGGAAATATATTAAGGAGTATGGTGCTAAAAACATAAAGTTGATGACTAATGAAGATAGCGCGCAGATGACATGTGCAAAAATTCGTGAGAATAATGAGCTACATGGCTTGAGAGTTGAAGAAATACAGCCATTTGTGTATAAAACTACGTCAAAAAAACTAGTCAAAAAAATTGTGAAAACCCCCAAATTTTTGCATTTTAATAAAGCAGAGTATATTACAAAAAAAGAAGGTTATCTAAAAAAAATATCTGAAAAGCTTAATTTACCAATGTTTATTAAGCCAGTAGACTTGGTTAGTAGCCTTTATACTTATCGTATTGATGACTTAGATACACTTAGAAATATTGCAGATGAAATAATTACCTACGAATATGAGTTTGAGGTTGATGAATTTATTAATGGTGATATCTTTCATTGCGATATAGTATTTAATAATTCTGAAATACTTTTTTTTGCTGCATGTAAGTATGCGTTTCATTTAGCTACCTTTTCAAAAGGTAATCCAATGGGGGGCATACAAGTTATCGATTCCGAAATATACAAAAAGTTAGAAGAATTCACTAAAAAAGTAACACAAGAGTTAAAATGTAAAAATGGGGCATATCATTTAGAAGTTTTTTTAGAATACAAATCAAATGATTTAATTTTTTTAGAGATTGCAGCTCGAACACCTGGCGCATTAGTGTCGAATATATATGAAATTCAATATGGGTTTCATATTGAAGAATGGCATTATTTGGCTCATATGGGACTATTAAATAACCCAGAATTAAATAACTTAAATAAATTTGCAGGTTGGATAACATACCCACAAGAAGATGGAGTTATAGAAAGATTTATAAAACCAAGTCTTGATGTTAAATATAAATTTATTGAACATGTAAGTGTTGGTGAAAAAACCAATGCTGCTAAAAGCCTTTTGGATGCTACATGTAGCATTATTTTTTGGGATACATCATTACAAAAAGTACATGATGATTTCGAAATACTGAAGTATCATAAACCTGTAACCTTTAAAAAAACATCTCCACAAAAAGATCAATTAAATAACAATCTTAAGAGCTCCCATCTGATTGTTATAGATCAATTATTTAAGAAATTGCCATTTCTTTTTTGGAAAAACAAAAAGGGTGTTTACTTAGGATGCAACTTAAATCAGGCAAAAGCCTTCAATTTTAGCTCTATCTCTGAATTTACTGGAAAAACAATTTTTGAAATTCTTCAGGACCAAAAAGCTGCGAGGCAAGTTGATAAAATTGATAATGAAATAATGAAATCTGGAAAAGAAAAAATTTTTGAAGAAACCATACCAACTCCATTTGGCATAAAGACCTATATTTCACATAAACAGCCTCTATATGATGATGGTAAAATAATTGGATTGCTTGGGTTTTCTACTGATATAACTGAAATTAAAGAACAAGAATCTTTAGCCAAGGCAGAATCTGAAAGATTAATAAAAGAGAATCATGCATTAGAAATTGATTACTATAAAAAATCAACTCAACAACAAACAATGTATGAAGAATGCCTTGATAGTCTTCAAAATACGATACAACTTCATAAAATAAATGCACTAAATAAAAAGCTTGGGATAAAAACTGGCTCTAATAATAAGATGACAGATAAGAGCCAGAAACTTACTAAACGAGAACTTGATGTTTTGTATTATTTGTCATTAAATAAATCGCCAAAAGAGATTGCTTCCATTTTAAGTATTCTAGAAAATAAAAGTATTAAGTCTGCAACAATTCAAGCCGTTATAGACAAGGGCTTATATGATAAGCTTGGAGCTTATAGTATTGCTCAATTAATAGAGACTGCAACAATACTTAAACTAATCCCATTTATGCTTAATGAGGGATTATAAATTGATGTTAAATGATGATATATTAAAGAAAAATGCTGCAATCTGTATTCTTTGAAAATTTTAAGCTATTGGTGCATAAAGTTATCAAGAATGAAGAGTATTATTAAATTAAGTACATGCTAAACAAAGGAATAAAACATGCAAATAGCAACGTGGAACGTAAATTCTCTAAAAGTGAGGTTGCCTCAGGTTATAGAGTGGATGCAAAAAAGTAATTGTGATGTATTGGCATTACAAGAGTTAAAGTTAGATAACGCAAATTTCCCAATAGAGGCTTTTACTAGTTTGGGTTATCATTGCGTATTTAATGGACAAAAAACCTACAATGGAGTGGCGATAATATCAAAGCTACCCATTCATGACGTTTATATGGATATGCCTAGTTTTGATGACCCACAGAAGCGGGTAATTACTGCTACCATAAATGGGGTACGCATAATGTGTGTTTATGTAGTAAATGGGGAATCAACAACTAGTGATAAGTTTATATATAAACTATCATGGCTAGAGAACTTGACTAATTACGTGGAGGAATCCCTAAATAAACATGAGTATTTTATGATATTAGGGGATTTTAATATAGCGCCTCAAGATATTGATTTATATGACCCAATAGAATGGCAAGGTAAGGTTTTGTGTACTGATGAAGAACGCTCAGCATGGGGTAAAATGATCAATTTGGGGCTTAGTGATAGTTTTAGATTGTTTCACGTGGAACCAAAAAATTATAGCTGGTGGGACTATCGTAATTTTGCATTTAGAAGAAAACTTGGCTTAAGGATAGACCATATTCTAATTAATGATAACCTAAAGAGCATTGCTACTCAATGCGAAATAGATATTGAGCCGCGTAAGAATGAGCGTCCATCTGATCATACGCCAGTAATCATTACTTTAAATGTTTAACGAATCAAGTCGATAGATATTTTAATTTGTTTGCTTAAGTATAGAGCTATGTTTTAGTGTATAATTATGTGTTTAATGCCAATTCCATTTTTTAATTATACGTCATGATTCACGCCTTATGCACATAGAGTCACACGGCGTTGTTCATCTATTAGAGAGGGTTACCCCCCCACTTATGGAAAGTGTTGAAACGTTATCATGTGCATGTAGGCAGACTTGGCGGTGCATATATGCGGGTAGAAATGAAAGATATTGAGCGTGCGTAGTTTTTAACACTTTTTGAAATTAGGATATTAATGACAAAGTACATTTTTATTACTGGTGGGGTAGTATCTTCTTTGGGTAAGGGGATATCAGCAGCATCAGTTGCATCACTTTTGGAGTTACGCGGGCTTAAAGTTACTATTTTGAAACTAGACCCTTATATCAATGTGGACCCTGGAACTATGAGCCCATTTCAACACGGGGAGGTTTTTGTTACCGAGGATGGGGCAGAAACTGACTTGGATTTAGGGCATTATGAACGCTTTATTAATACACGGATGCAAAAAAAGAACAATTTTACAACTGGGCAGGTATATGAAAACGTTATAAAAAAAGAACGTAGAGGGGAATACCTGGGTAAAACAGTGCAGGTTATTCCACATATTACGGATGATATTAAATCAAAGATAAAAAATGTTGCTGATGGTTTTGATATTGTTTTGGTTGAAATTGGTGGTACAGTCGGTGATATTGAATCACTGCCATTCTTAGAGGCTATCCGACAAATGCGTCATGAAATGGGCAGAGTAAATACATGCTTTATACATTTAACTTTGGTACCTTATTTACCTAGTGCTGGTGAGATAAAAACTAAGCCCACGCAACATTCAGTTAAGGAATTACGTGAAATAGGTATCCAACCAGATATTTTACTTTGTCGAATGGATAGAAAATTACCTGCTGCAGATAAAGCAAAAATTGCTTTGTTTTGTGATGTGGAAGAACGTGCTGTTATTGCATGTTATGATGCTTCAAGTATTTATAATGTGCCAAGAATGCTGCATAATCAAGAAATTGATACAATTATTTGTGAACTGTTAAATATTGATATAAAGCCAGCAGATTTATCTATTTGGGATACAATAGCTAATAATTTAGATCATCCGCTTTATATGGTAGATATTGCCTTTGTGGGTAAATATGTCGAATTAACTGAATCCTACAAGTCTTTAAATGAAGCAATTATTCATGCGGGAATCCATACAAAAACTAAAGTAAATATTCATTATGTTGATGCAGAAGATTTAGAAAACGGAGATTTTACTAAACTGCATAATTTAGATGCAATTCTAGTGCCTGGTGGATTTGGTAAACGAGGCATTGAAGGTAAAATCAAAGCAGTTCAATTTGCACGTGAACACAAAATCCCTTATTTGGGAATTTGTTTAGGAATGCAAATTGCTATTATTGAGTTTGCACGGCATGTTGTGGGATTAACACATGCAGATTCTACTGAATTTAATGAAAATACTAAAGACCCTGTTATCGCTATGATTTCTGAATGGGAAGATAAAACTGGAAAAATTGAAAAACGTGATGCTTCAGCTAATTTAGGCGGGACTATGCGTCTTGGTGCGCAGGATTGCAACTTAGTGCCCGGCTCACTAGCTTCTAGAATATATGGAACAGATAAAATTCATGAACGGCACCGTCATCGTTACGAAGTAAATAATAAATATATTAAGCAGCTTACGGATAATGGTTTAGTTATAAGTGGGTTATCTACAGGACATGAACAATTAGTTGAAATGGTTGAGTTACCAATCCACCCATGGTTTATTGCTTGTCAATTCCATCCAGAGTTTACTTCTAATCCAAAGGCGGGGCATCCGTTATTTATATCTTTTGTTAACGCTGCTTTATTAGAACGTGGCAAGAAAGGAACATAATGCAAACAACGTGGAAATTATTAGATTTTGAGATTGGGTTAAATCGCCCATTGTTTTTAATTGCGGGGCCATGTGTTATTGAGTCAGAGCAGTTAGCTATTGATACTGCAGGATATTTGAAAGAAGTTACCCAAAAATTAGGCATTAATTATGTTTATAAATCTAGTTATGATAAAGCTAATCGTAGCTCAGATAAAACTTTTCGTGGCTTAGGAATTGATGAGGGTTTGAGAATCTTATCAGAGGTAAAAAAACAATTAGGGTTGCCAATTTTAACTGATGTACATGAGTTAGAAGAAATTGATCAGGTGGCAAGTGTTGCTGATATTTTACAAACTCCAGCATTTTTATGTAGGCAAACCAATTTTATTAAAGCTGTTGCGCAAAGTGGTAGAGCGGTTAATGTCAAAAAGGGGCAGTTTTTATCTCCATGGGATATGAAAAACGTTACTGATAAAGCTTTATCAGTTGAGGGTCATGGGTTAATCATGGCATGTGAACGTGGAGCAAGTTTTGGATATAATAACTTAGTATCTGATATGCGCAGTCTGATGGTTATGCGTGATACCAATTGTCCAGTTGTCTTTGATGCTACTCATTCGGTACAGCTTCCTGGCGGACAGGGAACTAGTTCTGGCGGCCAACGTGAGTTTGTTCCGGTTTTAGCTCGTGCTGCAGTGGCTGTTGGGATAAGTGGGATTTTTATGGAAACTCATCCAAGACCAGAAGAGGCGAAATCTGATGGGCCAAATTCATTTCCTATGCATGAAATTGAAGGGTTTTTAACCGAAATTATGGCTATTGATAGAGTAGTCAAAAAGATATAAGGTGTGCGATGGACATAGATGTAATAGTATACGTTTTAGTAATTGATTTTTTGGCAATTATGAGCCCTGGCCCTGATTTTTTTATGGTATTAAAAAACTCATTAACTGATTCCTTAAAGGCTGGTTTTTATACTACACTAGGTATAGCACTTGGAAGTACTATAGTATTTGCATGTGGGTTATTTGGCATTGGTACTATAGTTGCAAGTAGCAAATATCTATTTATGGTTATAAAATTTGCTGGAGCATTTTATTTAGCTTATTTAGCCATAAAATCAATATTTTCTAAAGTCCAGATACGTGAGCCACAAATGGTTTATTCAGACAAACCAACAATTGCTAGTTTTGAATATTTTAAGATTGGCTTAATTTGTAATATTACTAATCCTAAAGCATTTATGTTTATTATATCGTTATCAACATATGTTGCTAATCATGGTAATCCTTATATTGATGGGACCTTTATTATTTTGGGTAGTGCTTTTGGAACTTTATTTTGGTTTACTGCGGTATCATTTCTGTTTGGTAGAGCAACAATTAGAAATATTTTCTATAAAAAGCAACGATTTATAAATATTATTTTCGGTTTGATACTACTTTATGTGGCATCAAGAATAGTTATTCTTTAATAAGGTAAAAGTTATGTCAAAAATAGTTTCCATACATGCAAGAGAAATTTTAGATTCTCGTGGGTTTCCAACTGTTGAAGTAGATGTTGTTTTAGACTCTGGAATGATGGGGCGCGCCTCTGTTCCTTCTGGTGCTTCTACTGGGTCTAAAGAGGCTTTAGAGTTAAGAGATGGCGATAAAAAGCGTTACAATGGTAAAGGTGTTTTAAAAGCAATTAAAAATATTAATGATGAGATTCAGCCACTTCTTATTGGGCGTGATGCTTTTGATCAAACTGCAATTGATAATTTTTTAATTGAATTAGATGGTACAGAAAATAAAGCTAACCTTGGTGCTAATGCAACTTTAGCAGTGTCCGTTGCTGTTGCTCAAGCGGTAGCCAATGAGTTAGACATGCCATTTTATCGTTATGTTGGTGGCTTAGGTAAAAAAATGTTACCAGTTCCCATGATGAATGTTATTAATGGTGGTGCGCACGCTAATAATAATTTAGATATTCAAGAGTTTATGATTGTGCCAGTGGGTGCGCCTAGTTTTAAAGAAGCTTTGCGTTATGGATCTGAAGTATTCCATGCCTTAAAATCTATTTGTAATAGTCGTGGGTTTCCAACTAGTGTTGGTGATGAAGGTGGCTTTGCCCCAAGTTTAAATACCAACGAAGAAGCCTTAAAGCTGATTCTAGAGGCGATTGATAAAGCTGGATATACTGCGGGTAAAGATATTATGTTAGCATTAGATTGTGCAGCATCTGAGTTTTATAAAAACGGAAAGTATGTTTTACAAGCAGAAAACTTAGAGCTTGATTCGAAACAATTTACGGATTACTTGGCTACGCTTGTAGATAATTACCCAATTATTTCGATTGAAGATGGAATGAGTGAGGGTGATACAGAAGGATGGGTTTATTTAACTCAAAATCTAGGCAAAAAAATACAAATTGTTGGCGATGATGTGTTTGTTACTAACCCTAAAATACTTGCTAAAGGCATTAAGGATGGAGTTGCTAATTCATTATTAGTTAAAATTAATCAAATTGGTACACTAACTGAAACTATCTCTGCGGTAGAAATGGCAAAGACCGCCTCTTATACAACGGTTATGTCTCATCGTAGTGGCGAAACTGAAAACTCTGTTATTGCTGATTTGGCTGTTGCACTAAACTGTGGACAGATCAAAACTGGATCTTTATCCCGTTCAGATAGGATTAGCAAGTATAATCAGCTATTACGCATAGAAGAAGAGCTTGGCTTTAATGCTATTTATCCTGGGTTATCTGCTTTTTATAATATCCATAATAAGAAATAATAATCATAAGTTGATGTTTAAAGTATTAATTTGGTGTGTCATACCTGACTTAGCCAGATAGCCATGTATCTAAAAATGCCAGGCATTAAGATATTTTATTGTAAAAGTGAGATGTGATGAACAAGTTATTAGTTTTATCGTTTATAATACAAATGGTATTTGCATCAAATATTGAGGTTGGGTTTAGCCCAAAACAAGGATCTTTAGAGTTGGTTTTAAAAGCTATTAACTCATCAAAAAGTAATATATGTATGGCTACATATAGTTTTACCTCAAAGCCTGTTGCTATGGCAATATTGAGCGCTAAAAAACGTGGAGTTGTCATTCATATTGTATCAGATAATAAAAGCAATAGAAGTAAATACTCAGCGACCACATATTTAGCAAATAATGGTGTTGAGGTTAGGCTTAATGCTAATTATGCAATTATGCATAATAAGTTTATTGTAATTGATAACCAAACTGTAGAAACTGGTTCGTTCAATTATTCAGCGGGTGCTGTTAATAAAAATGCTGAGAACGTGCTTGTTATTTGGAATGATAAACAAGTTGCTACTAAGTACCAAAATGAATGCGATAGGCTTTATAGTGAAGCTACAACTTTAAAAGCAGCTTATTAGGCTATAAATTATGCTATTACAAGCAAAATAACTACTTTATATAAACAAAATTATTTATAGCCATATAACCTTATGAAAAACACCAATTTACCCACGATAGTTTCTGGCTCTAAAGATACTATTTTACAAAAAGAGCAAAGGCTATTTAATAAACTAATAACCCAAATTAGCAATAAACGAGAATTGTTGATAAAATGGCAAGAGAGTGTCGTTAAATTTAAACAGATATACTCAAATGATTATTTCCCACTAGGAAAGCAATATGCTGACCTTAGAATAAAAATGGCTTATCTAATGAATGAAGTTTATGATAATAAACTTTTTACTAAATCTGATCGCAAAAAAATGTTATATATAATCCATGATGTGGTGGATGAGTCAGCTAATGAAGATGAAAAATTAAAGCATATTTATAATACACGTAGTGATGAGGATTATGACAAACAGCAAGAATATACGCATGAAATGGAAGCTTCTTATATAAAAGAAATGGCTAAAGAGCATCTAGATATTGATATAGATTCTAGTATAGATAGTCCCGAGGATATAATAGAGTATATTGCTCAAGAAATGCAAAACAAGCATGAGCAGCAACAGGCAATAAAACAGAAGCGTAAAAAAAGTGCTAAAGCTTTAGCTAAAGAAGCTCAACAGATGGCAGAAGAGAAGAATGTTAGTCAGTCGATACGTGAAGTGTATCGTCAGTTAGTTAGAGTGCTACATCCTGACCGTAAATCGGAGCATATGGATCATGAGAGCAAAACTACTCTAATGCAAAAGGTTAATGCGGCTTATGATAAGCAAGATTTGCTAACTTTACTTGAGGTTCAACTCCAAATTGAGCATATTGACCCAGCTAATCTTAATTCAATTGCGATGGAAAAACTGAAACATTTTAATAAAATATTAAAAATGCAACTAAATGAGCTAGAAGGTGAAATTCACCATACTTGCTCGATATTTAGTTGCGAGTTTAATCTTTCACCTATCTATGTAATACATTCCCCCTCAATTATTATAAATAAATTGCATAATCAAATTGAAGATATAAAAGAATCCATTGATGGGTTAAATCTTAATTTAGAGCTCTGGAAAGATATTAAAGAGCTAAAGAAATATGTAAAAGGGGTAAAATTGTAATTACCAGATGCTAGTATGTTAGATAGAGGGAGTATATTTTAATCATTACTACACAACCCCTATGATTTTTCAGGGGCTATATCATTAAAAAATATACTTTGTCGGGTTCTTATTTATTAATTAAGTTCACAACACCCTTAACTCCTGCAATATTTTTTATGCCGTGAATAGCGCCTTTTATTTGATATGTAGTTCCTGCATTACTGCCCAATAAATAAACCACATTTGCGCAAGTTACTACTTTTATATTATTGGTATTTACATTCTTTTGAAGAATAAGCCTAGTTTTAGCTTCTGAGGTTATAATGCCATCTGCAGATATTTCTGCTGCATTTTCGTTTTCTCGTACTTGTAGATAATTCCATAGAGTGCCACCACCAATAATGTTTTGAACAGCTTTACTTGTTTGTATTCTCATTTCTTCACTTGGAACTTGCCCAGCTAATAATATATTTTGTTTGTGACTAGCAACTGTGTAACTACCAGATGAGAATTGTGTCTTTAAAACTGAGTTAACTTTATCTTCAAGGTTTGTTGCGTAAGCAGTTCCACAAAATATAATATTTAAAATTAAAATTAAATATATACTTATTTTTTTTATCATGATTATCTCCAAATAATATTATTAATTGAGCTTATTGTAATTGTATGAAAAAGGTTGAAAGCTTCTGGAATTTAAGAAGGTAATTGTATAAGTACGATATTTTGAGTACTAAGTGGGCTAAGAGTAATAGGTAATGAATCTATGAGAAACTAAGACCAGCTAAAATCCTGGAATGCTATAGTTACCAATATGCATAACTAAACTAATGATAAATAATACAATAAAGATAAAAAATATAATTTTTGCGATATCAACAGCTGCTTCTACAATACCGCCAAACCCAAAGATTGCTGCAATTATAGCAATAACTAAAAATATTATAACCCATGTTAACATTTTATTTCCTTTATAAGATATGTTTTATTTTTATAAGAACATTAATTTATGTATTTCAAGGTCATTATTAACTTAGGTGTGCAATTATCTGATTTGGTTTATTATAATGCTTAGCTAAAAGTTAGACATCACCAAAGTATTATAACATTAATTGAAAAATAAAAATATATATTTATATTTTTATTTATTAGGGGCATTATACTATGGCACTGCATCAATTTTTGAGACTAACTCGACCACTTATTGATTATTAGAAATTTCTTGTTGCTTGATTACGCGCTTTTGTTTATTAAATTCAGCATTATTTATTTTAACTAGGGTAACGTAAGATAGCCCCTTTTTACGCATTCCTAATTTACGTGCCCCAGCATAACTTAAGTCTATAACTCTATTGTAACGTGGCATGCGGTCTTTTATTTCAACATAAATAACTTTACCCGTTGCGTCGTCTATAACTTTTAACTTTGTGCCTAGAGGTAATGTAGGGTGGGCAGCTATAAATATATTATTAGCATCGAATATTTGGCCGTTAGCCATCTTTTTGCCATTAAATCCATCACCTTTGCCGTAATAACTGGCTACTCCATGCATATAATCTTTTTTACGTGTGGGTTTTTTATGTTTTTTTACTCTTTTATGGCTATGAGTGTTTTTTTGTGCGCTTTTATTTGTTACTGTTGCAACAGATGGTTGTGCCAGCATAAAAGAAAACATGAATAAAAGTAGTAGATATTTAAGTCGCATATTAGATTCCTCCAATAAAATTTAATTGTCTCCATGCTTCATAAGCAACAATTGCAACTGAATTAGATAAATTAAGGCTCCGTTGCTTTGGTAGCATAGGGAGTCTAACGATATTCTCCTTGGTTAAATCGTTTAATACAAAATCAGGTAACCCTTTGGTTTCCGATCCAAATAATAGTACATCATCATAACTGTATTTGAATTTGCTATAGCAGCTCGCGCCGCAGGTTTCTATAGCAATAATCCGACGTTTTTGAAAATAACATTTTATAGCTTCCCAACTATCATGTACTACAAGGTTGGCATATTCATGATAGTCTAGTCCAGCACGTTTGAGTCTTGTATCCTCTAATGGAAAACCTAAGGGCTTCACTAAATGAAGCTCATAGCCAGTATTAGCACACAAGCGGATGATATTCCCTGTGTTGGGAGGTATTTCTGGTTGAAATAAAATAATTGCAAGAATATGATGCCTCATATTTTAAAATAATTAATTAGAGCTTTTTTAGTTACCACAAAGACAAATCCATCACCGTTTTGTGTAGTAAGCCATGTAAATTCTAGCCCATCATATAACTGCTCAAACTCTTCTTGATTATCACCCATCTCAAGTACCAGAATTCCAAAATCATTAAGAAAATATATTGCATTTTTTAAAATGTCATTGACTAATTCTAATCCGCTCTCGCCGCCAGATAATGATATTTGTGGTTCGTGTAGGTATTCTTGAGGTAAGATATTCATCCGTTTAGCATCTACATATGGTGGGTTAGTAACGATTAAATCAAATTTATTAGGGCAGTCAGTTAAATTTTCAAATAAGTTAGACTGGCGCAATTCAATAACAGCGCTCATATCATATTTGTTAACGTTAATTTCAGCAACTTCAAGTGCATTCTCATCAATGTCTGCAGCAATTACTTGGCTATCAGAAAAATAATCCGCCATAATGATAGCAAGTGAACCATTGCCAGTACATAAGTCTAATATATTACTTATCAGCTCTGGATGCTCTATATAATCACTTAGTTCATTGTTTAATAATATTTCAGCAATATATGATCGAGGAATAATTACCCGTTCATCCACATAAAATTTATATCCTAAAAAATTTGCTTCATTAGTAATATACGGTGCAGGTATACGATGTATGATTCTTTGCTCACAAACTTTTATAATTTTTTTAATTTCGTGATCCAGAAGTTTTGCATCTAAATGTGGTTCTAGGGTATCTATTGGAAGATTTAAGGTGGATAAAACTAAATATGCAGCTTCGTCATATGGATTAGTAGTACCATGTCCGTAGCTTAAGTTATGTTCTTCAAAAGTACTCACCATAAAACGGATGAAATCTCTTATTGTTTGTAAATTTTGTGACGCATCAATTAAGCTCTGTTGTAAATTATCCAAAATAACCCGACCTATATTAATAAAGATAGATAGCCTAAGCTACCTATCATTAAAATTCAACTATTTTTTGCTGTTTAAAAGATTAAACATAGTTTTACCAATTTCTGCTGGAGAGCGAGTATACGCAATACCAGCTTTTTCAAAAGCTTTAAATTTCTCTTCGGCAGTTCCTTGTCCACCAGAAATTATAGCCCCAGCGTGTCCCATGCGTTTGCCTTTAGGTGCCGTAACTCCTGCAATATAACCAACAACTGGTTTTGTTACATAAGATTTTACAAATTCTGCGGCTTCTTCTTCAGCTGTACCGCCAATTTCACCAATCATAATGATAGCTTCTGTTTTGGGGTCATCTTGAAATAATTTTAAAGCATCAATATGTGATGTTCCAGGAATAGGGTCCCCGCCAATACCAATACAAGTAGACTGACCTAAGCCCAGCTTAGTAGTTTGTGCAACTGCTTCATAAGTAAGAGTGCCAGAGCGAGAGACAATACCAATTTTACCTGGTAAATGAATATGTCCAGGCATAATACCAATTTTACACTCTCCAGGCGTTATAATCCCTGGGCAGTTAGGTCCAATTAACCTAGCCCCCATACTTTCAAGGTAACGTTTAACTTTAAGCATGTCTAATGTTGGCACACCCTCAGTAATACATACAATAAGTTCTATGCCTGCATCTGCGGCTTCAATGATTGAATCCATCGCAAATGGAGCTGGCACATAGATTACTGATGTGGTAGCTTTTGTTTCTTTAACAGCATCCGCCATAGTATTAAATACTGGTAGGTTTAGATGTATTGTGCCGCCTTTGCCTGGAGTAACCCCTCCAACTACTTTTGTTCCATATGCAATTGCTTGTTCAGAATGAAAAGTACCGTTTTTACCAGTAAATCCCTGAACTAAGACTTTTGTATTTTTATTAACTAAAACACTCATTTATTCAATCCTTATTTTAAAGTTGCTACAACTTTTTCGGCTGCATCCGCTAGGCCATCAGCTGGAATTAATTTTAAGCCAGAATCTTTTAAAATCTGTGCTCCCAACTCTGCATTGTTACCTTCGAGTCTAACAACCACTGGTACATTTACATGAACCTCTTTTACTGCAGCAATAATTGCTTCAGCTATCATATCGCAACGTACGATTCCGCCAAATATATTTATTAAAACTGCTTTAACACTTGGATCCGCCAGTATGATTTTAAATGCTTCAATTACACGCTCTTTAGTTGCTCCGCCTCCTACATCAAGAAAGTTTGCTGGTTGCCCACCATATAACTTGATAATATCCATAGTTGCCATAGCTAGACCAGCCCCATTAACCATACAACCAATATTTCCCTCAAGTGCAACATAATTTAAATCAAATTCAGAAGCTTTTAGTTCGCGCTCATTTTCTTGTGATTTATCACGTAGCGCTAGTAAATTTGGATGGCGGTATAAAGCATTAGAGTCTAAACTTACCTTAGCATCAACACATACAATATCGCCATTTTCACGAATAGCTAATGGATTAATTTCAAATAATGCAAAATCATTTTCAATAAATGCCTTATAACTTCCAGTCATTGTTTTTACAAATTGACCAATTTGGTCATTATTTAATCCTAGTTTAAAGCCAATCTCACGCGCATGACAAGGTAATAATCCAACTAGAGGGTCTACAACAGTCTTAAATATTTTCTCTGGAGTCTCTTCTGCAACTTTTTCAATCTCAACCCCACCTTCTGTGGATGCCATAAATGTAACCCTACGAGTAGAGCGATCAACTACCGCACCTAAATATAATTCTCGGGTAACTGGATATAAATCCTCACTCACATACACTGAGTTTACGGGCTGACCATGTGCATCTGTTTGATATGTAACTAAGTTTTTGCCAATGAGTTCTTTAGCAACATTCATTGCTTCATCACGTGATTTAACTACTTTTACTCCGCCTGCTTTACCTCTGCCACCAGCGTGAACTTGAGCTTTAACTACGGCAAATTTTCCACCCAAGCGGTCAAAAGCATCACCAGCTTCTGATGCGTTGTGGGCTAGGATCCCTGTTTGTACCCTTAAACCGTATTTCGCCAATAGTTCTTTGGCTTGGTATTCATGTAAATTCATAAAAACATCCTAAAAATATTATTTTATCCCATCCGAGATTTTATCACATATTAAAGTTGACCATATGCTTAGGATAAATGTAAAATAGCGAGTGCGTGCGACTATTTAATTTATAGCACACAGCAACGTATTTTATATTTGACTGCTTCTCTAGTATTTTAAGGACTTGATTTTATGCAAACAGGCACCTTTGTTTCGGATAATTTTAATAAAAATAATAAGTATACTTTAACTTTAATTCTATTGTGTTTTGGCTATTTTATTGATTTTTATGACTTAACTATATTTTCTGCAAGTTATGTTAATGTATTTAGGGACTCATTTAATATCTATGATATTTCACATACTCAACAGTTATATTTAAAAATATCTAGTTTTTATACTGTAGGTATTTTTTGCGGCGCAATTTTTTTTGGGGTATTGGGGGATAAGGTAGGGCGTACAGCAATGATACGCTATAGTATATTATTATATTCAATAGCAATGATATTAAGTATATTTACTCATTCTATTGCAGTTTTTACGTTTTTGCGTTTTGTGGCTGGGGCTGGGTTAGCTGCTGAGTTTGCAACGTCAAGTGTTTTAATTAATGAGTTATTACCTACAAAATCTGCTTCTAAATATACATCACTACTTTATTTTTGTGGCATCCTAGGTGGAATGACTGCAACTTATTTTAGTTCGATTTCCTGGAAATTCATGTATCTATTTGGTGGCGTGGCTGGTTTTATAATATTCATAGCTCGCAAGAAAATTTTTGAATCTGGTTTGTTTTTGAAACTAAATGACAATATTTCAAGAGGTAATATCTTAGAATTATTTAATAATTGGGTTAGTGTATTTAAGTTTTGTCGATTATTATTATTGATAATGCCGTTTAATTTCTTAATTACCATAATGTTTATTTATCCAAGGTTTATGCAATTAGATGGTGATTTAGGTGATTTAACCAGAGTGTTACTTACTGGTTTTTTTATTGGTAATTTGATTAGCACCATAGCATGTAATATCATAATTAGTAAATTTAAAGATTATCGAGTGTTCATCTTGGTAAATATTTTTATTTTTTTAGTTGCTATGCCAACGTTTTGGCTAATTAATGGAAAATGGTTTTTCCCGTATGCAATAGTTCTTGGTTTATTAGGGGGGGGGCTGCCTACAGCTTGGATCCAATTAGTGATTAAAAGTTATGGGACTAATTTACGTAGTACGGCATCAAATACGTTATTTGCTTTTGGCAGATTAAGTGGTATTGGATTTAATTTAATTATTAGTGTTTGGTTAGTTGCACCTAAAACATTTCATATACATGTAATTTTTGCAGTTGTGGGTATTGTGTTTTTAGTGTTACTAGCACTGATTAGAACCCCAAATAACTATATAAAAAATATGGAATATATTGAAAGTAAGGATTTATCATGAAGGTATTGGTTGGAATTACAGGCAGTATTGCGGCAGTCAAATCAGTGGATTTAGTGCATCAAATTATAAAATTAGGCTATCAATGCAAAGTAATTATAACGCAGGATGGTTTGAGTTTTGTTACTCCTACAGCATTATCAAGTATGGGGGCGGAAGCTGTATACATTGATAGTAAAATGGATCAATATAGTTATACAAGTATAATGGAGCATATTAACTTGGCTAAATGGGCAGATTATATTTTAGTTGCTCCCTTAAGCGCTAACACTTTGGCTAAATTGGCACATGGGTTTTCAGATAATTTATTAACAGCAACTATTTTAGCCAGTGCCGCAAAAAAAATCTTAGTACCCGCTATGAATCAGCAAATGTGGAAGGCCCCAATTACTCAAAGTAATTTAGAGACCATAAAATATCTTGATTTTATGGTCTGGGGGCCTACTTATGGTCTACAGGCATGTGGTGATATTGATGTAGGACGCATGATAGAGGTTGAAAACATATTAAATAACTTACGTGAATTAATTGCTCAAAATGGGCATAGACTTTTATATGGAAAGCGAGTTGTTATTACAGCTGGTAGCACAATTGAGCAAATTGATCCAGTTAGATATATTTCTAATCATAGCTCTGGGAAGATGGGGAATGCTTTAGCTGAGTGTGCCTCATTTATGGGTGCAGATGTTATCATGATTTGTGGTAAAATGAGTATTAATACAACATCTAATATAGATAAAGTTTATTCTGTGGGTTCTGCCGAAGAAATGTTTGTGGCTGCAAAAAAACATGCAAAGAACGCCGATGTATTTATTAGTTGTGCCGCGGTCTGTGATTACAAAATAAAGAATGCTAGTTCACAAAAGGTAAAAAAATCTGGAACTGATTTATCTTTAGAGTTAACTCAAAACCCAGATATTGTTGCGAGTATAAAAAAAATGTACCCGAGTTTATTTGTTGTTGGCTTTGCTGCAGAGACTAATAACGTTGTTGAGTATGGTATAAACAAACTGCACGCTAAAAATTTGGATATGGTTGTAATTAATGATGTGTCACAAGGAGTTTTTGGGAGTGATATGAATCAAGTAACAATTATTGATAGAGACCTTAAGCAACAAGTAACAGAGCTAATGTTAAAAAAAGATTTAGCTACTGTTATATGGGATAACATAGTCAATTACTGGGGTATTTATGATTAAATTTTTAATTGCAAGTATTATTGTGTGTTTAACCAATATAGCTTTTGCTTGTACATCTTTTGGGGTTATTACAGAATCAAGTGTAATAATGGGTAAAAATCGTGATTCTGTTTACGGTAAGCAAACTTTTGAATTAATTAAGCCAATAAAACAGTTTGTATCATGGTACGATAACCCGTATAAGCATAAAAATGAGTTTTATGCCCTTATGCATGATAATGATGTAAAAATGGGTGTTAATAAATTTGGATTAGCAATTATTGAAGAAGACCCAGTATTCCCTGATGATTCTAGCAACAACCGAAAATACTACCAACCGCTAGTTGGATATTCTGAGGGAATGGTTCTATATGGTGTTTTGCAAAATTTTGCGACGATAACTGAAATCATTCCATACATTAACGATATATTTAGCGCAGCTGCACCAAACTTTTACCAAATATCTGATAGGTATAGTATTTTAATTGTTGAAGTGGCTTACGGCGATTCCAATAGTGATACTAAGCGTCATTTTACCTATAGGGTGATTAGTAAGAGCGGAGAGTATTTTACTCACACAAATACATATTTAAGCCCTCAGTTTGAAAGTTTAAATGTCATTAATGGATCATTAAGCGCAGCTACAAGATTAAGTAAAATAACACAGTATGTGTTAAATAACAAAAATGGTTATTCTAATGTTCAGAGTTGGTTTCTGGATACTAGCTCAGATGTTATTCTTCCAAATAATAAGAATGCCTGCCAAAATACTAGCATATTTAGATCAAATCTACAGAGTCTAACTAGAATTTATCCGGAGATTAAAACAGATACGGTGTACGGAACAGTGAGCAATTTTATTGTAACTAACAGTAAGAATAACTCTTCGAGAGTTTATTTAAGAATAATTGATTATATTAATGTATTAAAAAATGGTAATCAAAAAATAACATATAGCGAGCTAAACACCACTTTAGCAGATCTTTTTGCTATAAATGGTTTGGATTTTAAACAAAAAACTTTTATTCGCCAAGCCCCAGTCAATGGCATTTGCAAATAATTTTTAGGAAAAAAATAATGAAAAAAATATTAGTAGTCTTAGCTCATCCCAATTATAAAGATTCAGTGATTAATCGTAAGTTAATTGAGCAAGTTAAAACTTTAGAACATGTGACAGTTTCAGACTTATATACCAAGTACCCAGATGGTAAAATTAATATAAATGCAGAGCAAAAGCTTATTGTTGAACATGATTTAGTAGTATTACAGTTCCCATTTTACTGGTTTAATACGACTCCATTAATGAAGCAATGGATTGATGAAGTGTTTAGCTATAATTTTGCTTATGGTCCAGATGGGGATAAACTACATGGAAAAGACGTTATGCTATGCATAACAATTGGCAGTGATAAAGAAAGATACATTAATCAAGTTGGATTTACTTTATCTGATTTATTAAAACCATTTGAGTACTCAGCTAAATACTGTAATGCAATTTATCATCAGCCATTTGTTGTTGCTACAGTGAATAAAGTAGATGATGGTTTTCATACAGAAGCCAAATTGTATGCGCAATTTTTAACTAATTATGGACTTAAAGGGTGTAATGCTTTTGTGGATGATTACCCCAGCTTTTAACAGGTATATCGGATATTTATCATTGCAACTAATTACCCAATGGTTATGATTGGTATATTTAAGTGAATATGTTAAAATGAAGTTCAATATTTAATTAAATAAAAACTTAAGGAACAATACTATGAAAGTTTTTAAAATTATAGTAATCGCTTTACTTGCACATTTTGCTTGGGCAAATAATTCAATAAAGTCTAATGTTACAAATCTGTCAGCAAATAAAGTATCAGCGATCAATACAGTAGGTGGCTGGTCACCAATGTTTTTTACTCAATATGATAAATCTAGGGTAAAAGAAATTATTGCTATGGTGCAAGATAATAAAGTAAAGGCTATAAAAATAATATATCCAAACCAAAAATATAAGCTTGCTAATAAAATTAAAGCCGCGATACAATCAACCGCTAATATTTCAATATCAACGGAAGAAGTTAATTTAACAGACACATCCGAGACTACATTTAATAAGGATCAAGTGGTAGTAATTTTATATTATGGATCCAGATAATAATTCTTGATTATGTTATAATTCTGTCTTATTATAAAGTTTTAAAGGTAATAAATAAATGTCACATATTAAAGTACCTGCATCTGGTCAACAAATTACAGATATAAAAAATATTCCCAATAACCCAATTATCCCCTTTATTGAAGGTGATGGTATTGGCGTTGATATTTCTCCCGTAATGATTAAAGTTATCGATGCTGCCGTTGCTAAGGCTTATAATGGTGCAAAAAAAATTCATTGGATGGAAGTATACGCAGGAGAAAAAGCAGTAAAAGTTTATGGTGAGAATCAATACTTGCCAGCAGAAACAATGAATACAATCAAGGACTATAAGATTGCTATAAAAGGTCCTATGGGAACCCCGGTTGGCGGCGGAATACGTTCATTAAATGTAGCTTTGCGTCAAGAATTGGATTTATATACTTGTATTCGCCCAGTGCGTTACTTTAAAGGTGTGCCAAGCCCGTTAAAAAATCCAGAATTAACTAATATGGTAATATTTCGGGAAAATACGGAAGATATTTATGCTGGAATTGAATGGGATGCACAAAGTCCAGAATGTAAGAAAGTGATTAATTTTTTACAAACTGAGATGGGGGTTAAGAAAATTCGCTTTCCTGAAACTTCATCTATTGGGATTAAGCCTGTTTCTATCGAGGGTACAGAACGATTGGTACGTAGAGCAATCCAGTATGCGATAGATAATAATCGTGAGTCAGTAACCCTAGTACATAAAGGTAACATTATGAAGTTTACCGAAGGTGGCTTTAGAACTTGGGGTTATGAGCTTGCTAAAAGAGAATTCGGCGGCGTAGAAATAGATGGTGGCCCATGGTTAAAGTTACCAAATGGTATTATAATTAAAGATGTAATTGCGGATGCTTTTTTACAACAAATTTTATTGCGTCCAGCTGAATACGATGTTATTGCAACCCTTAATCTAAATGGAGATTATGTTTCTGATGCTCTTGCTGCTCAAGTGGGCGGGATTGGTATTGCTCCTGGAGCAAATTTATCTGATGATTATGCAATTTTTGAAGCAACTCATGGAACTGCACCTAAATATGCTGGTCAAGATAAAGTTAACCCAGGTTCAATAATTTTATCTGCAGAAATGATGCTACGTTATATGAGATGGGATGAAGCTGCTGATCTAGTGATAAAAGGTATGGAAGGCGCAATTAAAGATAAACTTGTAACTTATGATTTTGCTAGATTAATGGATCATGCAAAAGAAGTTTCTTGTTCTAGTTTTGGCAGTGCCATGATAGAAAGAATGTAAATACTTCGAGTATGTATTTTATTATCTTTAAATTTCAATATAAGCGCTATCAATTAGATAGCGCTTATTTATAGGTGTTTTTATGAATGTACTATTAGTTATCAAATTAGTAGCAATTATTTGTGCAATTTTAGTGTTATTATTATTTTTTATTTATCGTAAGAACAATGCAGAACATTCGTCATATAAGTTGAAGCTAAAAACAGGTTTTACTGGCTTTATTGCTAATGTTGGAGATACTTTTGGTATTGGAAGTTTTGCAAGTATAATTGCTTTACGTAGAATCTTTAGAATTATGCCTGATGATGCAAGTTTGATTGGTACTCTTAACTTACAAGCAATGGTGACGGCTTTAGCGCAAACATTAATTTTTTTACAGTTTGTTGAAGTAGATATATTAACTTTGATGGTATCTTGTGTGATGATAACTTTAGGTGGTATGTTATCTGGTTTCGTGGCGGTAAATGTTAGCCGTGATTTTATTCGTAAGGTTATGCTTGCAGCATTTATTTTAACTGGAATTATTTTATTGTTATCCCAATTAGGAGTTTTTCCTATTAATGGCACTAGTCATGGTTTAACTGGTTATCGTTTAGCAATTTTTGCAGGATTTATGTTTATTTCTGGATTATTACCTGCTTTTGGAGTGGGGTATTATTCACTGGTTCAAGTATTTATATTTATTGTTGGTGCAAGTCCAATTATTGCTTTTCCTATTATGGCAACAGCAAGTGCATTTCAAATGCCAGCAACTGCAGTACCATTTATCCTAAAACGCAAGTTTTATTTTAAAAGTGCGTTAATATTAATGATTGCAGGTACAGTTGGAGTTTTTGTGGCTGCTCCACTAATTACTAATGTAAATGCATATTATTTGAAGTGGATTTTATTTGTGGTAATACTTTATAATGTAATAATGCTATTAAAACCAACTGTTTTGAAAAAATAAATACATCTACTGGAAATTCGGGTATGTTTTGTGGTAAAATCGCTGGTTAGGCTATTTATATTGTTTAAATTAATTTAGATATATGGATAGTCATTTGTTAATTAACTATAAGGGAAAAATGAATGGTAGTTATTCGTTTAGCTCGTGGTGGTAACCGCAATCGTCCTTACTTTTATATTGCTGTTGCTGATTCACGTGCACGTCTACAAGGGCGTTTTATTGAAAAGATAGGATTCCATAATCCGCTTGCTAATGAAAATACAGAATCTTTTAGAATTGATTCAGAACGTTTGAATCATTGGGTTTCAGTTGGTGCACAAACATCACCGGCAGTAAAGAAACTACTAAAAACACATGCAGCAAAACAAGCAGCTTAATAGACCAGAAGCAGAAAACAATCTAATCCCAATGGGGCGAGTAGTTAATGCATTTGGAATAAAAGGTTGGGTAAAAATTAAAACAGATACCCACGAGTATGATTCTCTAAATCAATATAAAAAACTATATTTATTTATAAATAATAAATGGGTTTTGCGCACAGTAGAACAAAGCTTTGTGCAAAATGATATTTTTCATGCTAAGTTTGATGGTGTTTCGGATCGTGATGCAGCATTAATGCTAAAAGGTACAGTTATAGCTGTGCCGCGTGATGAGTTTCCGCCCACTGATGATGGAGAATATTACTGGGTGGATTTAATTGGATTAGAGGTAATCAACTCCAAAAATGAACACCTAGGTAAGGTCATAGACCTTATGGAAACTGGCACAAATTCTGTTTTAGTGGTAAAAAATGACACTGCTGAAAGATTGATTCCTTTTATCGGTGTTTATGTGGCAAATGTTGATTTAGAAAAAAAACAAATTACAGTTTATTGGGAACTTGATTATTGATATTTAATATAATTTCGATATTCCCCGAAATGTTTGAGAGTATTTCCAAGTTTGGCGTTACTCGTCGGGCATTTGACAATAAAATTTGTGCTTTGTATACAAGTAACCCTAGAGATTTTACTAACGATCCATACAAAAGAGTTGATGATAAAGCTTTTGGTGGAGGTCCAGGAATGGTCATGAAGGTAGAACCCCTAGAGTTAGCAATTAAAGAAGCTACTTCGCAGCAAAAAACACATGGTGTTGTTGCGCCGCTTCGGATCTATTTGTCACCACAAGGTAAGGTTGTTAATCAACAATTAGTTAATGAACTAGCTTTACATGATGGTTTAATATTTGTATGTGGACGGTACGAGGGAGTTGATGAGCGTTTTATAGAGCGTAATATTGATTTGGAGTTATCAATTGGGGATTTTGTAGTCTCTGGTGGAGAATTGCCAGCAATGCTATTGATTGATTCAATTATGCGCCAGTTACCTGGTGTATTAAATGATAAAGAATCAGCTGTACAAGATTCATTTATGAACAACTTACTGGATTATCCACATTATACTTTACCTCGAGAGTATAATGGTACAAATGTTCCAGATGTATTATTATCTGGAAATCATCGACAAATAGAATTATGGAGATTGCAAATGAGTTTATGGCGTACTTATCAAAGGCGTCCTGATTTATTGCAGTCTAAAAATATGACCAAAATTGAATCTGGTCTACTTAAAGAGATGATTGAAAAACACTCTTAATCAGGTCTATTAATATATAGCTGGTATAAGTAGGAACAAGATAAGGAAATAAATATGAATATTATTCAAATTCTAGAGCAAGAAGAAATTGCTCGTTTAAATAAAAAAATCCCTAGCTTTGCACCTGGCGATACTGTTATTGTGCAAGTAAAAGTAAAAGAGGGTACTCGTGAGCGTCTTCAAGCTTACGAAGGTGTAGTAATCGCAAAGCGTAATCGTGGATTAAATTCTGCATTTACTGTGCGTAAAATTTCTGCTGGTGAAGGTGTTGAGCGTACTTTCCAAACTTATTCACCACTAGTTGAAAACATTGAAATTAAGCGTAAAGGTGCGGTTAGACGTGCTAAACTGTATTACTTACGTAGCCGTTCTGGAAAATCAGCACGTATTAAAGAAAAACTTGAAATTAGAAGAGACTAATAACAATCTTCTTGTAAAAAAAGGGCAGAGTATTTCTGCTCTTTTTTTATACAATAAATTTAAAGGGCGGTATATAATGCGTATTAATGGATATATAGATGCAATACTTTATGTGGTTATAACATCAATAACATTTGTATTATTAACTAAACTATCTAGCAATATTAACCTTGGAATATCTTTATTTTTTATGAGTGGTGTTGCAATAATTTGTTTTAATTTATTGGGGGTCAAAAAACTCAAAAATACCTACAAAATATTTTCTTCAAATTGGGTGCTTTGCATCCAAATGTCCATTGCTCTAGGTTTAGATTGGGGGTTTATGTTGTTCTCCTCTATTAATTCAGACCCTTTTATTGCCATGGGTTCTTTATTTGTGGCATTAGCAATTCTAGGGTTTATTAATTTATTTAAAGCTAACCACAAAAAATCTAACATTTTTAGCATTTTTCTATTGATTCTAAGTTTGCTGCTTATGGCTTGCTTTTATAATTCAGGTAATTATAAGAATGCATTACTGGGGGTTGCTTTTGGATTCCTTGCTGGTGTATCCTTTTATTTTTATATTATATTATCCACAGAATTAACTTCTAAAACCAATATCAGCTCAATTCAAATATTATCTTTAAGATTTTGGGCATTATTTATAGGTTCAGTATTTTTCTTACCCAAATCAACATTTCTAGTAATAGGCGATAAATATCTTGAGTTAATTATGCTTAGCTTATCTTCCATGGTGCTACCAATTTTTTTTAGTCAGCAGGCATTGCAAAAATTAGGACCAGGAGTTGCCTCAGTGCTTTTTTGCTTTGCTCCCCCAATTACATATCTTTTTTATGCAATTATTTATAAAGATATTATATTCATAAATGTTTTAATTTGCACTGTGATTACAGCGGCATTAATCATACCTAAGATATTGGATATATCTAAAAGAAATTAGAGTCGTCTCATGTTATTATAATTTAACATTATCGTTATTCGATAAATAAATATTGATATGCGCAGTTTTATGCTAAATTTAATGAAAATGATAAAGGTAATACATTGATGAAGCTGAATAAATAATAATATATTCACCCAATATGTTACAATATTGCTATGTCTGCATTATCTGATGTAGAGCTAATGCTTATAATAGAGATAATTAATGCTAAGTAAGATTGAAACACGAATTCAAATGGAAGAGGGATACCGCTTAGAATTTAAAGAGAAAAACCATTCACTGAAGATATATGAAGAAAGTGGCATATGTTTTTAAGTTAGTCTATACAGGTGTTTTCAGAAAATTGTAAGCAATTTGTATATTTAGCCTAAATTTTTTGAATAATTAAATAAGAATTGGTATAATATGAAAACAATATTAATTACAGGTTCTAGTGGCTTTATCGCTACTAATTTTTGCCGAAAATTTATTGATAAATATAGATTTATTTTAGTCAGTCATAAACCACAAGTTAATCATATTACTTTGGATCAACTTGCTTCTGATGATAGTTTAATTAAATCAATTGATATAATTATTAATTTAGCAGGAGCAAATATTGCAAATGGTAGATGGACTACAGAACGTAAAAATAATTTATTACAAAGTAGAATAGGGGTTACTGAGCTATTAGTAGGGATTTTTAATCAGTATAATCCCAATGCACATCTTATATCGGCTAGTGCGGTTGGGATATATGATTTTAATACAGTTAATAATGAAGATACTACAATTGATTATAATAATTACAAGAATTTTTCTCAGAAATTAACTAAAAAATGGGAACAAGCAGCATTAGGTTACCATGGATTAACGACAATTACTAGATTTGGTGTTGTATTAAGTAGCAAAGGTGGAGCCATGAGTAAAATGTTGCCTCCGTTTTTATTTGGATTAGGTGGGCAGATCGGTAATGGATTACAAGGATTTTCTTGGATTGTTTTGGATGATTTATTAGGGTCTTTAGATTTGATTATTGATAAAGAATATGGTGGCATATTTAATTTGACAGCACCAGAACAAATTAATAATGCACAATTAACGAAAGATATTGGTCAAGTTTGGCATAGACCTACATTTATGAAAATGCCAGCAGGTGTGGTTAAATTATTATGGGGGCAAATGGGTGAAGAGCTATTATTAAATGGTAATCAGGCTACCCCACAACGGCTAATTTCTCATGGATTTAGGTTTAAATGTCCTCATATTTTGGAGTGTTTGCATGCAATTAAAGAGCACATTTATTAAATATGGGTTGTAACCGCAATAATTGGATTTGATTCTGTGCATATCATGTGGTAGTAAGCAGAATGATACCAAAATCAGCGCTAAGAGTTTAAAGTAACGAATGTTATTTTACTATATTTTGCAATATAAATAACCCTTAAATAATTACAAAAAGATTGTGACTTTATTAAATGATACAACAATCAAATTATTTACTCACAAAATTACGGATTATTTCCATACCATACTCTGTTAGTATTGCTTCTGGGTGAAACTGCACGCCAAATACGGGATATGCTTTGTGTTGTAGTGCCATTATCTCATTATCTAAGGTAGTTGCAGTTACTATCAATTCTGATTCTGCGGTTATATTTTCTACAATGAGTGAATGATAGCGGGTTACTTTTATAGTTTGTGGGATATTAGTAAATATTCCGTTGCCTTGATGGGTGATACAACTTGTTTTACCATGCATTGGATGCTTTGCATAAGTAATATGAGCATTGAATGCTTGCCCGATAACTTGATGCCCAAGGCATACACCAAGAATAGGGATAGCTTTATAAAATTTACTTACGAGATCTAGTGATATTCCAGCATCTGCTGGAGTACCTGGTCCTGGTGAGATTATAATATGGCTTGGGGATAGTTGTGCAATCTCTTCTAAGGTGATTGAGTTATTTCTTACCACGTAAGTAGGATGACCAGTGGTTTCTACATATCTGGCTAAATTATACACAAAGGAATCAAAATTATCAATAACTAGAATCATATAAATACCTCAGTAATTTTTTGACCTTTTAATATTGTTTCTAGGTATTCTTTTTCTGGGTCAGAGTCCAGAGTTATAGCTCCACCAACGTAGAAGCGTAAATTATTATTATTTTTAATGAGTGTTCTAATCGTAATAGATAAATCCACATTACTATTAAATCCAAAATATCCAATACTGCCACAATAAACTCCGCGTTTATCTGGCTCCAGTTCATCAATAATTTGCATCGCTCTAATCTTAGGAGCTCCAGTAATTGACCCTCCAGGAAAACATGCTGGGATTATATCAAAAATAGAAGCATCATCTTTTAATGTGCCATTAATTACCGATACCAAATGGTGGATATTAGTAAATGATTCTACTTCACAGAGTTGAGAGACGGTTACACTACATGGTTTACATATTTTAGATAAATCATTACGCATTAAATCTACAATCATTATGTTTTCGGCATGGTCTTTATCACTATTTTTTAGGTTTTGAGTTAATTGTAAATCTTCTGTTTTATCTAGGCTTCGTTTAATTGTGCCTTTTATAGGGCGAGTCTCAACATGTTTTTCTCTGATGGAGATAAATCTTTCTGGCGATGCAGACATTATCACTAGAGGTGTGAAATTTAGATAAGCGGAAAATGGGGCAGAGTTAATTTGCCGGAGTTTATTATACAATATGGCACTTGGAAAATTCTTAGCTACCGTAGCCTTAAAGCATTGTGCTAAATTAACTTCGAAAATATCACCCTCTTTGATGTAATTAATAGCTTTTTGGGTAGCTACTGTATATTCTTCCGAGTCAAAATTAGATTTAAAATTTACAGATGGTAATTCAATATTATTTATATTTTGGGGAATGTTTTGTAATATATAAGCATTATTATATATATTACATAAATCAGTAAATTGTTTTTTATAATCTAAATCATACCCAGCAACAGGGTTAACAATGATATAGCATTCTTTTTTATATAAATCAAATGCAAAAACCTGACTATACAGTCCTAAATTATAATCTGCTACAACTTGGCTCTTATTATTAGAGATAAATTCAATTTGATGTGCTAAATCATAACTAATAAAACCAGCTAATCCTCCAGTAAATGGGGGCAATTTAATATCATAAGGTTGTTTATTATTATCAAATAATGCTTGCCATATTAGTAATTGAGACTCTAAGGAAATTTTATTATCAGCACAAAACAAATGAATTGGATTAATAGCAATAAAGCTGTACCTAGCATAATGCTCATGAGTCATGTTGCTATCAAGAAAAATGGTGCCAAATAGTTCGGATACTTGATTAAAAATCAATACAGGGTCTAAGAATTTTACTTTTTTACTTAACATTTACTATTACTGGGGGATTAAATTAATAGTAATGCCGCATTTATTCCATTGCTCAATTTCTTCATTTAAAGAGTAAAGGGTTAAAGTATTGGTTTTTAACCATTCACTATTAATTGAAATATAAAAACTAGATTTGGAGTTAGATATAATAGTAATAATTGAGCTATTAAACCCTTGACGATTACGATTAAAGATCACCGATAATCTAAATGCAAGAACCATATATAGAAATTTTAATTTAATTTTACGGCGCGATTGTAGGCTCTCTAATGCCTTAAGTAAATTTCCACGATGTGTTCTAACTAAATCAGCTAGTATGCTTTGTTCTGGCTTAGAAAATCCAGCTAAATCAGAGTTATCCAGTATATATGAGCCATGTTTATGATAGTCATTATGTGAAATACATAGCCCAACCTCATATAATTCAGAGGCCCATTGTAATAACTTTAGAAATTCTGAATCAGCCTTTGTCTGACCCATTAAATTAATATACATCTGAAGGGTCGCTACAGATACATTTTGTGCTTGAGTTAGATCAATACTATAAAAATCTTTTAAAGTTAATACAGTAGATGTGCGTAGATCATTTTCTGATTTTCTGCCTAGTAAATCATACATTACACCTTCACGTAATGCACCATCAGCAATAGTCATTTCAGAAATATGTAGTTCTTCCATAATTGCAATTAAGATTGCCGCTCCACCAACGATTACTGGACGCCTGTCTTCTTTTAATCCACTAATATCAAGCTTGCTCGTATTTTTATATTTTATAAACTGTTTTTTTAATTTATATAGCCCCTCTAGAGTTATTTTATCTGCATAACCATGGCTTATACATAGTTCATATAGAGATTTAGCTGTACCAGATGTACCAATGGCTTCAATCCAATCGTGTTTTGCAAATAAATGCTCCATTGCTTGAATCTTACTTCTGGCTGCAAGGATTGCATTATTAAAGTTATTATCAGATAATTCACCATTGACAAAAAAACGGTTACTAAATGAGACACAGCCAATGGTTACGCTTTCCATTATTTGTGGATCATATCCGCTGCCAATAATAAATTCAGTAGACCCACCACCAATGTCAATAATTAGGCGCTTTTCCTGGCTATAAGCAATAGAATGCATCGCCCCAATATAGATTAAGCGAGCTTCCTCAGTTCCAGAGATTACCTCAATATTAAACCCTAATACATTATTAGCCTTAGCAATAAATTCCGCTGAGTTTTTAGCAACGCGTAATGTACTAGTTGCTACAACTCTAACTTGATTTTTATTAAAACCTGATAGACGCTCTTTGAACTTAGATAGAGCAAGCAGTGCAATTTCTTGTGATTCTGTCGTTAGAATATGATTGTGGTCTAGCCCAGCTGCTAATCTTACGGTTTCTTTAATTTGGTCTATAGGGTGTATCGTATCATTATCTGTAACTTTAGCAATTAACAACCGAAAACTATTTGATCCAAGATCAACTGTAGCTAGGAAATTTTTATGTGTCATTATAAACCTTATCTATTTATGATTTCGATTTGCCTATTTTTTTTGCCAAGTATTAATATATCTGCTGATCGTTTTGCAAATAAACCATTAGTAACTACGCCAACAATATTGTTTATTTTTTCTTCTAGTTCAATTGGTTTTTGGATATCCAAATGATGAATATCCAAAATATAGTTGCCATTTTCTGTTAGAACACCGCTACGCCAATCTGGAGTACCGCCTAGTTTTAAAATTTCGCGAGCAACATAGCTACGTGCCATAGGAATGACCTCAATAGGTAACGGAAAGGTTCCTAATTTAGGAACATATTTTGATTCATCAGCAATACAAATAAATTTTTTGCTACATGCGGTAATAATTTTTTCTTTTGTGAGTGCACCGCCGCCGCCCTTAATCATTTCTAGATAATGATTAATTTCATCCGCACCATCAATGTATATATCAACTTGTCCAACACTATTTAGGTCAAGCACTGGAATATTATATGTTTTTAATAATTCTGTAGATTGTAAAGAGCTAGATACTACGCCTTTTATATCATTACGCATAGTAGATAATTTATCAATGAAGTATTTTACGGTACTTCCAGTGCCAACTCCGATAACCATGTCTTGTTTTATATATTTTATAGCTGCTTCTCCAGCTATTTGCTTCATTTGATCTTGGTTGAACATAATATATCCTAATTAAGAAATTGTTGAATTGATTTTAAAATACCTTCTTTATCTAAGCCACATAAATGTAGTAATTTTTGTGGGTCTCCATGTTCAATAAACTCATCTTTAATCCCTAAGTTAAGTATCTTATTATTAAATCCTAATTGCTGTGCTGCTTGAGTACATACACTACCTGCACCACCAATTACTACATTTTCTTCAATAGTAACTATTATTTTATGAGTCGAATATATCGCTTTGATTAATTCAATATCTAATGGTTTTACAAAGCGCATATTACATACGGTAGCATTAATTTCTGCTGCAGCATCTAATGCTGGATGTAGTAGGGTTCCAAAAGCTAATATAGCAATATCTTTACCTTGTTTAACTATTTCACCTTTACCACAAGGTAAAATAGTCATTTTTTTCTCGATTGGTTCACCAGTTCCCGATCCTCTTGGATAACGTACAGCCGTTGGTTTATTTGTTTTATAGGCTGTCCATAACATTTGATAGCATTCATTTTCATTAGATGGTGTCATAATAATCATATTTGGGATACAGTTTAGATATGACAGATCAAATGATCCAATATGTGTTGGCCCGTCTGCTCCAGTTATTCCAGCTCTATCTATAGCGAACATTACTGGCAGGTCTTGTAATGCTACATCATGAATAAGTTGATCATACCCCCGCTGTAAGAAAGTAGAGTATATTGCAACTATGGGTTTTACACCCTGTGTTGCCACTCCTGCGGCAAAGGTTACTGCGTGTTGTTCTGCTATACCTACATCAAAAAACTTTTCTGGGTATTTTTTGGCAAATTCAACCATGCCAGAACCTTCGCGCATAGCTGGCGTTATAGCTAAAAAATCCGCCTCAGTTTCTGCTATATCGCATAACCATTGACCAAAGACCTGGGTATAGGATAATTTTTTACTGGGTTTGCTTTCTGCCATGCCTTCGGCTCGGTTAAATTTGGTAACTCCATGATAACCAATGGGGTTATTTTCTGCAAGTTTATATCCTTGACCTTTTTTAGTGACAATATGTAGAAATTGTGGACCAGATAATTTTTTTATTTGTTCTAAAGTGCCTACTAACTCATCTAAATCATGACCATCAATTGGGCCAATATAATTAAACCCAAACTCTTCAAACATAGTGCTTGGCATAATCAAGCCTTTTACATGTTCTTCAACTTTATGTGCAATCTTTTGCATTGTTGGCACTAAGCTAAAAGCTTTATTAGCAGTTTCTTTAACAGTATTATAAAAGCGGCTAGTAAGAATTTTAGACAAGTATTGGCTTATTGCTCCAACGTTCTCAGAGATGGACATTTCATTATCATTTAAAATTACTAATAAATCAGAGTCTAGCCATCCAGCATTATTTAGCCCTTCAAAAGCTAGTCCAGCAGTCATAGAGCCATCTCCAATTATAGCAATAGCTTTATTGGATTTTCCTAGCTGCTTATTGGCAATTGACATGCCAAGTGCTGCAGATATTGAAGTAGAAGAGTGTCCTACCCCAAAAGTGTCATATTTACTTTCTTCACGTTTGGGGAATCCTGCTAATCCACCTAATTGACGTAGAGTTGGCATTTGTTCTCGTCTTCCAGTAATGATTTTATGTGAATAAGATTGGTGCCCAACATCCCATACAATCAAATCATCTGGGGTATTATATACATAATGCACTGCTAGGGTGAGCTCTATACTACCTAAGTTTGATGCTAAATGCCCACCAGTTTGGCTTACCTTATCTAAAATAAATTCGCGTAATTCTCTAGATAATGGATAAAGTTGTGACTTATCTAAGGTTCTTAGGTCATAAGGAGAGTTTATTTGTTCTAATAGTGGGTATTGAGTCATATTTTTATTCTTAAAAGAATTATTTATTTCTAAAGTATATTAAATCAATTAAATATAGTAAAAAATCTGCATTTGTATATTTAGTTAAACTATTTTTAATTTCAGAATATAGCATATTGGCGTATTGGTTAGATTTTTCTATTCCAAGTATTGTTACATAAGTAGCTTTATTATTATCTAGATCTTTGTGTGCTGTTTTGCCTAATATTTGGGTGTTGCTTGTAATATCAATAATATCGTCAATTACTTGGAATAGGAGTCCTAATTTAGTTGCCGTATCTGACAACTTTTGGTAAAGAGTAATATCAAAGCTATTATTGGCTAAATAACCAGAAATAATCGAGGTATTTATTAAAGCTCCAGTTTTCATGATATGCATTTGCTGCAATTGTTGTTGTGTAATTGCAAGTCCTGTATTAATTAAGTCAAGGGCTTGACCACCAGCCATGCCACTTAAACCTGAGGATTTAGCCAGTTGATTAATAATTTTTAATTTTGCAGTTTGTGTTATGTTTAGATCTGTGCTGCTTAGTGTTTCAAAAGCTAGGCTTTGCAGTGCATCTCCAGCTAAAATAGCAATGGCTTCATTGTACTTTTTATGACATGTTGGTTTACCACGACGCAAATCATCATTATCCATCGCTGGTAAATCATCATGAATTAAAGAGTAACAGTGTATTAGTTCTATTGCACAACCTACAGAAACTGAGATTTCTTCAGGGATATTATACATCATGCCAGTTGCAATTGTTAATAGTGGGCGTATTCTTTTACCACCATTTAGACAGGAGTAGTGCATAGCTTCAGATAATAATAAAGACAATTGTGGCTGATTTGCAATCAAATCCGCTAATTTTTTTTCAATCGCAGTTACTAATTTTTTTTGCAGAACTTCATGTGTCATTTAAGTTGCAAATCCTTTAGTGTATTACTTTCTGGATCAAGGATTTTAATTTGTTGTTCTGCTTCTGTGAGCTTTGTTTGGCACAATTTAATTAGAGCTATACCTTGTTGATATTTTTCTAATGCAGCATCAAGAGCAATATCATTATTTTCAATCTGACTTACGATTATTTCTAGTTCCTCAATTGCTTGCTCAAAATTTTTTGGGTTATTTGTCATGTATGATATCCATTTATAGTGAAATTAATTTACGAAGATATTTAGTTAAGCAAATAGTTATGATAAATATTATAAGACTTATTACAAAATAGTTTAAGAATGAATGCATATAAATATTTTTAGTATCATTTAATGAAGTCTTGATAGTGTTTATTATAGCATCATTAGCTAGTAGGCCAGCTACTTTTCCACCAAATCCAATAGACAGTAGCGAAATGCCCATCATAATTGAAGATAAATTCTCTGGCACTAGTGATGTTACCATCGAAAGACTAGTTGGCGATAGACTTAATTCGCCAATTGCAATAATGAGATAAGAAGCTACGATTACAAATGTATTTAGATAGGTTGAGTGTATGTTAGCATACCATAATCCTATAGCAATAATCAAAAATCCGAAGGCGTTGAATAAGAAGCCAAAGCTAAATTTAGTTGGAATCGATACTTTTTTCCCCTTAAATTGCCAATAGTTCCAGGCTAAATTAATTAATGGTCCAAATATAATAACGCCAAATGATTCGATAGCTGAAAATATGCTTGCTGGTGCAGAAGAGTTCCCAACTCTAGCTATGCATAAACTTATTGAGAAAAATTGTTGAAAGTATATTCCCCAGTAGCCCACTGAAATAATCATTAAAATTAGAAATGCAATCAGTCGATTTTTTTGTGCTCCATGATGCTTAGCTATACAATATAATAAAAAGGATAAACAAAATATGGCAATTATAATAAAATAAATTAATGATAAAAATTCTGAGTGTAATACAAAATATGAGGTTATAATCAAAGCCACAATGCTAACTAGAGTTGCAAGATAGTCTTTAGCGGTAGGGTGTGCTTTACGCTTGTCAACTAATTTAAATTTACAAATCCCAAATGCAAATGTTAACACAGAAATTATGCCACCTAAGGATGCAGAATAAAATGCTATAGACCATCCGAAAGTTTTTTGTAAATATCCACCAAGTAAACTTCCACTGATAGCACCTGCATATATCCCGACATAATAAAGAGTGTATCCAGCTTCTTTGCGTGAATCCTTGTGAGGGTATAGAATGCTCAATAGGCTAGAGGCGTTGGGTTTTAATAAACCAGTGCCAACAGTAATTACAGCTAATGCGAGATTCAAAAAAAATGTATTTATATGAATGCTTAATAAACAGTATCCTATACTTAGTAATAACCCACCTATCAAAACCCCCTTGCTACTTCCTATGAATTTATCAGCAATCGCACCACCAAAAACACTATTGATGTAAGCTAATGCAGTAAAAGAACCAACAGTAACATAGGCAGATTTATCATCTAGGTGTAGGTTATCAGTTAGATAGAATATTAGTAATGTTTGGATAACATAAAATCCATATCTTTCCCACATTTCTGTTAGAAAAAATATAGGAAATCCTTTAGGTTGTTTCTGTTGAATTATCATGGAGGTATGTCCTATTATGATTGGTTTAAGGACAATATTATAACATACTTAGGATAGGTGCTATTTTTGTACTGCAATTACCAGATTATAGGTTGCTTGAGGTGTTGTTCTAGATATTTATTTGCTAAAATAAAATGATTACACCCAAAGAATCCACGATATGATGATAATGGCGATGGATGAGGGGATTTTAAAATCAAGTGATTCTTGTCATCAATTAGAACTGACTTCTTTTGGGCAAATGCTCCCCATAATATAAATACGACATTATAAAGAGAAGCGCTAATTTTTTTAATAATTTGATTAGTAATTGTATTCCAGCCAATATTAGCCAATGAGTTTGCTTGGTTTTCAATAACTGTTAAGGAGTTATTTAATAGTAAAACTCCTTGCTCTGCCCATTTAGTAAGATTGGCTGCAGATAAATTCTGCTTATTATCTGGGTATTCATTATTTAGTTCTATTAAAATATTTTTTAATGAAGGTGGTAGCTTAACTCCATGATTAACTGCAAAAGCTAATCCATTTGCTTCGCCTATTCCATGATAAGGATCTTGTCCTAAAATCACTACAGAAATTTTATTTAAAGGTGTTTTTGCTAGCGCTTCAAAAATTAGATTTTGTGGGGGCAGTATTGTATGCTTAGTTGATAAATTTAATAAGGTACTATCAATTGCTATTAATTCAGGGTATAACTCATTGCTTAAAAACAATTGCCATTCTATAGGAAGTTTTGTAAAAGATTCATTTAAGTACTTGAATTGGTTCATGTGCACATTGCTCCATATAGTATCTAATTTAAATATTTGTTCATTACTGCATATAAGTTGAGTCATTGGTAAGGTGATTTGAGTTTTGTTTTGTTCGAGTGTAGTTTTTAGTTTTTTGGATTGGTGAATTGTTCCATATTAATTCTGAATAAATATTATTATTTAAATTGTCAAATGCTGGGGTAATTAGTAAATTAGGATCATAACTTATATTGATGCTATTATTTAATACTAGTTTAGATATTCCGCTATGTCCAATTGCGGTGAATTTATGGATTAATGTCCCATTGATTGCGGAGACTAAATAAAATTTGACTTGTATACTGAGGTTATACATTATTGAGGTTAGACTTGTATAGGGTATACTATCTTCATTTTTGGCAAAGGAGATGTTTTTAAGTACGCCAAATAGTATAATTTGTTGATTATCTATATTTTTGTGAATAGTATTCTCTAAAATATTGACAGACTCTGTTATTTTTGCGTTTTGTAGAGTTTCTGCTATGCCACGGGTATTATTTTTTTGCCATTTAAGGATCGAAGACTCAGCATCTTTAAAGACAATAATGCTATTAGATTCATTTATCTTATATAAAGAATCTGGGAGAGTTATTAGTTTATTAGTTATAATCATTTTAGCGCTGCTTTCTAATTGTGTTGTTGCAATAATTTGATCATCGGTAAATATAATTGGAGTCAGCAATATCGTGTATTTATGTAAAGACGGTGTTACATAAGATAAGTTTATATGATTTTTAATAGATTCAATGTGTGATGATTCAGCTTGTAATAATTTATTTTGTGTGGACAGGATTGAATCATGCATAGATAAAGCTATTGCTACTTGGGAGATTATTAAAAAAATCCAATATAAAAGTAATTTTTTCATAATTTAATACTCAAAAATAATAACTAAATTGGTAATAATGTGAGCCACGAATTAATGCAGGTAAGTAGTTACATTCGATTACTGATTTCATGTACAGTATCTACTAAGTACGCAACATGATCTGGATTAGTTATTGGTAATACTCCATGCCCCAAATTAAATACGTGACCAGATATATTTCCATCATTAGCATCAAGATAAGATGTTAAAATTCTGGTAGCCTCTTTTTTTATAGCAGCTTTATCACCAACAGCTAAAATCACTGGGTCAAGGTTTCCTTGCAGTACCATGTCTTTGGAAACTAATTTTGCTTTAGCTATATCAATAGTCCAATCAAGACCTAATGCGTTGGTATTTGCTTTTGCAATATGTTCAAGCCATAGACCGCCACCTTTAGTAAAAACTATACTAGGGATAGTTTTATTTTGATGTTCTTTTTTTAAAGAGTTAAGTATTTTTTGTAAGTATGGTAAAGAAAACTCTAAATAGGCATTTTCAGTCAATACCCCTCCCCAACTATCAAATAGCATAACTGCATCTACACCAGCTTCAATCTGTGCATTCAAATAAAGAATTACAACATCGGTTATTTTGTTTAGTAGTTTGTGACAGGCTTCGGGGTTATTAAGAAGTAGTTTTTTTATAGTCAAATAGTTTTTGCTACTGCCTCCTTCTAACATATAGCATGCTAAAGTAAAAGGAGATCCGCTAAATCCAATTAATGGAGTTCCCACCTTAAGTTCTGCTTTTACGTTGTGTATTGCTTTAAATACATAATCTAGTTTACTCAAAATATCTGCAGTTTGTAAATTATCTATGTCATAAACGGTTTGGATTGGGTTAGTAAATTTAGGACCCTCATTTTCAACAAAGTGTAATCCAAGTCCCATAGCATCAGGGATTACCAATATATCACTAAAAAGTATTGCTGCATCTAAATTAAACCTACGCAGAGGTTGCAATGTAACTTCACATGCAAGTTCTGGATTAGTGCATAAACTCATAAAGCTACCAGCTTTATTTCTGATTTGCCTGTATTCTGGCAAATAGCGACCAGCTTGCCGCATTAGCCAAATTGGAGTATGCGTTATGGGTTTATTTAATAGTGAATTAATCAAAGTACTCATATTTATATAAGCTTTCTATTGAGGGTTAATTTAGTTTTTACGTATTTGGCAAAAAACTGGATAGCTGTTGTAGCGCTTGTTTATAAACATCATGTTTAAATTTAATAACTAGATCAATTGGCTCCCAATAGTTAATCCATCTCCAAGCATCAAACTCTTGCTCTTTGTGTGATTTAACATTGATGTCGTAATCTTTGCCAATAAAGTTTAATAAATACCAGATTTGTTTTTGCCCACGATACATTTTATTATTTGGTCTATTATAAGAGTTCGGCACGTCATAGTAGAGCCATTTTTCAGTACGGGCTATGATTGTTACGTGTTTAGGAGATAATCCAAGTTCTTCATTTAATTCACGAAGCATTGCTTGATCTATTTCTTCATTTTCGTAAAGACCTCCTTGTGGGAATTGCCATGAACCTTCACCTTTTCTTTTTCCCCAGAACACTTGATTGTTTTGGTTTAAAAGTATTATACCGACATTTAATCGATACCCATCTTTATCAATCATACTAACCTCTCGGTATTAATACCCTTTTTATATAGCGTAATTTTATCATATTACACCACTAAAGAAGCATTTATATTAATATACTCGAAGTCTTCGAATCCTGCGCTTTGTCAGAAGCCTAAAAAATGCGCCTCATGTGCTTTTATGTAAACTTAGCCTCATTTTTTAGATATCTTTCGCGTCCATAATCCAAATACTTCGAGTATATACTAATTAAGCTTGCATCACATTTTTATGATAAAATGACGTGCGTATAACATGTGAAAAAACAAAATTATGGAATATAAATGAATACTAAAAGTTTATTAATAGAATTTTTAACCGAAGAATTGCCTCCAATAAATTTAGAAAAGAACATTGGTAATGCTTTTATGCAAAATATATGCCTTGAAATAAAGAGCTTTTTACCTGAAGATATTAAAGCTTCGGTAATTATTACTCCGCGTAGATTTGGTTGTGTAATAAATGATGTCAGCATATTTGAACCAGATGCTTATTTATTGCGTAAAGGCCCTGCAATTAATTCTTCACTTAAAGATTCATTACCCCTGCCTGCACTACTTGGGTTTATGCGTTCATGTAATGTGGATAATTGGCAAGATTTGGAACAAAAAGACGGGTATTTTTATGCTAAACAGATTAATAAAGGGCGTAATTTACAGGATGTTTTAGGGTTTGCAATATCTAACTCATTGAAAAAGATTCAAATTGCTAAAAATATGCGTTGGGGTAATAATGAATACTACTTTGTTCGCCCTGTTCATAATTTACTAATATTGCATGGGGACGAAATAATTGATTTAACTACGCCAATATTAGGTCTAATACCGAGCCATTATACTTTTGGGCATAGAATTATGAGCTTTGGCGAGATACATATTAAGCATCCCGAAAGTTATTTTAGCCAGTTAGAGTTATCTGGCAAAGTAATTGCAGATTTTTCTATTAGAAAGGATCTTATAAATAATAATTTACGTAAGATAGCTAATGAAATAGGGTTGGTTTTAAATGATATGGATGGTCTTTTAGATGAAGTTACAGCATTAGTTGAGTTTCCAGTGGTGCTGCAGGGTAGCTTTGATGAGAATTTTTTGGATGTTCCGCAAGAATGCCTAATTTTATCAATGGCAAAAAACCAAAAATATTTTGCATTACTTGATCCTCAAGGAAAGTTAAGCAATAAGTTTTTATTTGTAGCAAATATAGATTCTTTAGAGCCCAATACAATAATCAATGGTAATGAACGGGTTTTAAGCGCTAGGTTAGCTGATGCAAAATTTTTCTATGATGTAGATAAAAAACATGGTTTAGATTATTATAAAGAAAAATTAGGGTATGTTGTTTATCATAATAAGCTTGGTAGTCAATTAAATAGAGTAGAGCGGATAAAGCGTATAGCTCTTGGCATCGTGCATACATATTATCCTGCTCTATTAGAGCAAGATATAAAAGACACTGTGAATTTTATGAAGGCGGATCTTGCCACCGAAATGGTAGGGGAGTTTCCAGAATTGCAAGGTGTTATGGGCAAATATTATGCACTTCATGGGGGTTATAAGATAGAGGTTGCAAATGCTATTGAAAAGCATTATTATCCACGATTTAGTGGGGATGATTTGCCTAATGATGATTTATCCACAGTAGTAGCATTAGCTGAGAAGTTAGAAACATTAGTAGGTATTTGGGGCATTGGGCTTGTACCAACGGGAGACAAGGACCCTTTTGCTTTAAGACGTGCGGCACTTGGGGTAGTGAGGATTCTATTAAAAAACAATCTTGATATTAAGAAGCTACTGAGTGTAACTACAGCAGAATTTATGGGTTCAGGTGAAAATTGGAAATCAGGAATAAATGACGAAGTATATCAATTCATATTACAACGCTTATTTAATTATTTAACATCAAATAATGAGTTTTCTTATAGCAAGCATTGTGTGCAGAGTGTTTGTGCTGCAATTCCAGGAGAGTTTTATTATTTACCAGTGTTATTGGATACGTTGGAGAGATTTGCTATTAATCCAAATAATCAGTTACTTTTTGCGGCTAACAAGCGTATTGATAATATTTTAAAGAAAAATATAATAAATGCTAGTGCGGCAAAAAATGCACGAACAGTTAATCAACATTTATTTAAAAATCCTGTGGAAAATAGATTATTTGATTTATTGGGCAGCAGCTCTGATGGGAATTTCTATGATAATTGGGATAAATATTTTAGCGTTCTTGAGGAGTTTAATCAGCCAATAGCAAACTTTTTTGATAGTGTAATGGTTATGGACGATGATTTAGCGGTGCGCAATAATCGTTTGTGTTTACTAATTGCGGTTTATGATGAGATGAATGTTTATTGTAAACTTTCTGAGCTTTGTTTATAGGTAATATATGAAGTTAATTATTTTAGACCGTGATGGCGTTATTAATTATGATAGCGATAAATATGTTAAAAACACTGAGGAATGGGAGCCAATTCCTGAAAGTTTGGAAGCGATAGCTAATATTACTCAATTAGGCTATAAGATTGTAGTATGCACCAACCAATCAGGTATTGGGAGGGGCTTATTTACTCTTGAAGAGTTAAATGATATTCATGAGAAGATGCATAAAATGGTTGAGCAATCTGGTGGTGAGATTACCGCGGTATTTTTTTGCCCGCATAAGACAGAGGATCATTGCAACTGCAGAAAGCCAATGCCGGGAATGATTTTTGATATTTGTGATCGCTTTAATGTGGAAAATATTGCTAATGTTATGCTTGTAGGTGATAGTGATCGTGATTTAGAGGCAATACATGCAGCTGGAGGTGTTCCTGTATTAGTTAAAACAGGTAATGGCAAAAAAACATTATCTAAGGGAAAAGTTCCTCCAGGAACTTTAGTATTTGAAAATTTATTGGAAGTTAGTGAGTATTTAATGGCAAAAGATAATGAGTAATAAAAAAAATAATCAAGTAACTTTGGGTATAAAAATTCGTTCAACAATTACTTGGATTGTACTAGTGGGGTTAATTCCATTATATAATTTAGCGGGGGTTTTATTATTCTTCCTAAGTAGAAAAGCTAAGCACAGAATGCTAACTAGTTGGGGCAATGTATTTACTTTCTTGGGTAAGCATTGGTGCAATGTGGATTATGAGGTTATTGGAATTGAGCATTTAATTAAAGAGCCTGCAATTTTAGCAAGTAATCATCAATCAACTTGGGAGACCATGGCATTTAATGTGTTTTTACCGCAACATGTGTGGATTTTAAAGCGGGAACTAATTTATCTGCCATTTTTTGGTTGGGCATTACGCATGGTGTCGCCAATTGCAATTAATCGCTCAGATAGGGTGGCTTCTGTTCAGCAGATTTTATCTCAGAGTAAAGAGCGTGTTAAAGATGGTTTCTCAATTATGGTGTTTCCAGAAGGCACTAGGGTTGCCCCAGGAGTTGATCAACCATATAAAACAGGGGTAGCAAGAATGGCTTTACAATTAAATATTCCAATTGTGCCAATTGCGCATAACGCTGGGCATATTATGCCTAGGCGCAGTTTTTGGATATACCCGGGCAAAGTTACTATTCGTATTGGCAAACCAATATACCCAAGCAAGGATGATAATGCTGAGAGTTTAACTGAAAAGGTTAAGTCAGCGATTACCAAAGAGCTAAAAATAATGGGTGAAGTATAACCATGCCTAGATTTTTCTTTAATGGGGTATTGTCAGATCTACATTCGGCAGTAACCTTGCCAATTAATACTATTCGCCATTTACATGCTTTACGGATGCGTAATGGAGATACTCTTGAATTATTTAATGGCAACGGTTATGCATATTTAGCAAAGCTAATAAATCTAGATAAAAAATCAGCTATAGCCGAAGTCTTTAGTAGAAAAGATAGTAAAATTTCCAATAAAATACAGATTAAATTAGCAATGTGTATGATTGCCAATGATAAAATGGATTTGGTTATTCAAAAAGCAATTGAGCTTGGAGTACAAGAGATTATTCCTGTAATTAGTGAGCGTACGCAAAGAGTTAGTAACGATAAAATCGACAAAAAAATACTACATTGGCAAAATATTGTTATTAGCAGCTGTGAACAATGTGGTAATAATATATTACCAGATATTGCCCCAGTGCATAAATTTGATGATTTGGTAACTAAATATAGTGCAACTTCTTCAATTAAAAAAATAATTATGTCTCCACAACTTTATGATTTAGGTAATAATATTAGTGATGCAGACCTTAATGAAGTTTTACTTGTGGTAGGTCCAGAAGGTGGGTTTACAGATGATGAAGTTAGCCTTGCTATTATTAAGGGTTTTTCCTTGATGAATTTGGGTAATTTAATTATGCGAGCTGAGACGGCAGCTATAGCGGGAATTGTAGTAATACATACTAAATTTAAGAATTGGTTAGTTAATGGATGAAATAATAAAATTAATGTCAGAAGATATAGTGCAGTTAAATGATGTAATTCGGCGTGATTTAACTTCAAATATTTTTATGGTGCGACAAATTAGTGAATATATTATTAACTCTGGTGGCAAGCGTATCAGGCCTTTATTGGTAATGTTATGTGGGCGCATAGCTGGTTATGTGGATGGGGAGTTATTACACAAAATGGCTGCTATGATTGAGTATATTCATACGGCAACTTTACTCCATGATGATGTTGTTGATGAATCAGGCATGCGCCGTGGTAGAAAGACTGCTAATGCAGTATTTGGTAATGCTGCTAGTGTATTAGTTGGTGATTTTATTTATACTCGCTCTTTTCAGATGATGATTAAAAGTGGATCTTTAAAGCTATTAGAGGTCATGGCAAATAGTACCAATCAAATATCTGAAGGTGAAGTCTTACAGCTTTTAAATATAGGGCGTAGTGATTTAACTGAGGCAGAATATTTTGCAGTTATTCGCTCTAAAACAGCGGTGTTATTTGAGGCCGCTGCCAGAGTGGCAGCAATTGTTGCTCATGGTAGCACAGAAGTCGAAGAGTCTTTAGCTGAATATGCTTGTTGTATTGGTACAGCTTTTCAGATAGCTGATGATATTCTTGATTATGTTGGAGAATCTGCACACTTAGGCAAGAATATAGGCGATGATTTATTAGAGGGTAAAGTAACTTTACCACTCATTTATCTTTTAGAACACGGTGTGCCAGATGTGAAATTGGTTATTATTGAGGCAATTAATAATCCAACAGCTACGGATATTAATCTAATAACTAATATAGTAAAAAATAGTAATGCCATTAAGTATTGTTCTGATATGGCTAATGATTATGTATCAAAGGCACTAAATTTACTTAATATTTTTCCAGATTCTGCTTACAAATCAGCAATGCAAGAGCTGGCAAAATTATCAGTGGATAGGATTACTTAATAAAATATCTATACTTCAAACTTTTATTCTTCGAAATATGATATTTGGATAAACTTTAGTTATTGCTTATTTGTGTGGTTTGCAGAGTAAACGCATCAAAAAATTATCGTAAAATCAGAAGTTGTCATTCCGTGCTTGACAGGGAATCCATTCACTTTGAAATATTTTAGATTCCCCATTCATATTCTTGGAGCAAAATAGTTATGTTGGGAATGAAAGCTGTCGGAGAAAATTGCAATACCAGCTGATTAAGATACGCTTACCCCGAATGGTTTGTTATTGCATTGCAATTATCTTCTAAAATATGTTATAATTACGGTAGCGCTAGACATTTATTTATGGTAAAGGGTAGCTTTTAGTTATTCAAGGATGTTTAGTATATTATTTTTAAAAGGTAGTTTGTTATGAAGCAAGCAATTCACCCAAAATATAAAGAAGTAACAGTTACTTGTAGTTGTGGTCATGCATTTTCTACACAGTCAACATTATCTAAAGATAGTTTACATATAGAGGTATGCTCTCAATGTCATCCTTTCTATTCTGGTAAACAAAGATTAGTTGATAGTGCTGGTCGTGTAGATAAGTTCCGTCAAAAATATGCTACGTATAGCAAAAGAAGTGCGGGAGCTCCTACAGAGTAATTTACACCTGAATGGGTAAAATTAGTTAAAATAAAATGGGTAGCGTAATGCTACTCATTTTTTATGGATAACAGATAGCTATGTTAACTTATAATTCAACTCCCAAAGTAAAACGCAAAGACCCGCCATGGTTACTATTTATTTTAGCTTTAATTTGGGTTTTAGGAACAGCTTTTTTTCATTCCCCATGGGAGCCATATGAGCCATTTGTTTTTGCTGTTGTAAAAGGTATTATGCATAGTAATTCTTGGCTTGTTCCTTATGTATCTAGCGCTCCATACCTTGAAATTCAACCTTTTTATTTTTGGATTTATGCCGCAGTTATTCGTCTATTTGGGATTACGGACATAGCTATTATTGCAAATGTAATTAGAGTAATCAACACCTTGATAATTTTTGCTGTGCTAGTTATGGTTGGTAGAATAGGCTCTGGCCTTAGTTCTTATAAGAATGGAAGAACTGTTATACTCATTTTAATTAGTAGTATAGGATTCATTAATACAGCATATCAATTATCACCTAATATTTTAATTTTATTAGGATTATGTTTCTATCTCTATGCCTTACAAAAGCATCGAGAATTACCAGGAATATCTGGATGGTTGCTATTTATTGGGTTGTTGCTGTTATCTATTAATTTTACTTGTGAGTTTATATTAATTGCTGGTTTAATTTTGATTTTATTGCCTATTATTGATAAACATTGGAGAAGTCGAAAATATTTTGTAACCTGTGCAATCGGGGTATTTCTATTTTTAGTTATATTTTACTTATATTGTATACAGTTGCAGCAAGTAAACAATGAGTTCTTTATACAATGGCAAAGTAGATACACTAGTCTTTTAGAGCGCCATGAGTATAATTTTTGGGTTTCTATATGGCAGACTATAAAATTACTTGTTTGGTATGTTATACCAAGCTGGTTCTTAGTGATGTGGACAATATACAGAAGACGAAGTGCAATTTTTTCGGATAAAATTATACAGGTAAATATTCTTTTAGCCATAATTTTATTTCTTTTTACTGGAATTAGTGGTAAGTATCCAGAAAGTGCTATTTTTCCAATAGTTATAGCTTTTGCCTTTATTGCATCAATTGAGGTTGATTCTATAAGAATTACTATAGTTTCGTTATTAAATTGGTTTAGTATTTTTATTTTTGGGTTGATCGGAACGGTAATTTGGTTATTGTATGTGATACTAAATATCTCAGGTTCTGACACATTGGTTAATAGTGCATCAAGTGCTGATAATTTTGTGGTTAAATATATTGCTAAATATAGTCAAGATTATTTGTATAGGTTCAATGTCTGGGATTTTTTACTAGCTGGGCTAATTAGCATGATTTGGCTATTTATGATTACTCGACGGCATATAAGAGGTCGAGAAATGATTACTAATTGGGCAAGTGGAGTAACCTTTGTAATAGTGTTGTTTTTATCACTGTGGTTGCCTGCTTTTGATTCGGCGCTTACCTTTAAGCCGATTGTAAATCATAGTTTAAAATATATTGATAAAGATTCATGTGTAGCAACAAACGGGGATAATGGTACACAGATTGCATTATGGTATTATTATGCTGATATAAGTTTAATGCCAAGCTTTATAAATTTAGATTTTAGTTTGTGTAATCAAGCAGTTGTAGCTACAGAAGATATAAGTATTATTGATAAGAAGCAGTGGAAGATTATGTGGCATGGAAAAAGGCCAATAGATAGAAAAGTATATTATGTTATAAAGCATAAATAAACTTCAAGATTAGTTCAATGTTGAGTGGTTATAAAGTTTAGAAGGTTCAGAATGTTAAGTATTAAAAATTTAAAATTAGCTTTTGGCAGTAAAGTGCTATTTGATAACGCTAATATTCAGTTATATAAAGGTCAGCGTGTTGGCTTAGTTGGACAAAATGGTGCAGGCAAGACCTCATTATTTAAAATGGTTTTAGGTAAAGTTTTCCCAGATTCTGGGGATTACTCTTTAAGTAATAATACATTAATTGGTTATGTTGAGCAAGAGATTGAAGAGCAATCGGAGTTATTAGTTGATTATGTATTAAGTGTACATCCTTTGATTGTAGAGGATCACACTGATGTGCCAGAATACTATAGCTTGCGTCCAAATGCTGAAAAGCTATTAATTAATTTGGGTTTTAAGCAAGAAGAATTATACTTACCTATTAGTAATTTTTCTGGTGGTTGGCAGATGCGTGCTAATCTTGCAAAGGCTTTGATAATTCCTTCAGATTTATTATTATTAGATGAACCTACTAACCATCTGGATGTAGAAACTGTCATCTGGCTGGAGGACTGGCTAAAAAAATATTTAGGCTTGGCAATTATTATTTCTCATGATAGAGAGTTTTTGGATAACGTTACTACGCATACACTATCGATTAGTAGTAAAAGATTAACTTTATACAGTGGTAATTACTCTACGTACGAAAATACCAAATATTTGCAATTGCAACAGCATCAGCAGCTAGTTACTAAAAATCAAGATAAAATAGCACATTTACAACATTTTGTGGATAGATTTAAGGCTAAAGCAAGTTTAGCTAAGCAGGCACAAAGTAAAATGAAAATGATTGAGAAATTAAAAATAACTGAGTCGTTGCCTAAAGACTTGGAGTTTTCTATTAAGTTTTTAGAGCCAGAATATAAAGTGGATAAATTAATTGGCGTTGATTCTGCAACTTTTGGTTATCCTTCAAAAATTTTACTAAATGATGTAAAATTAGATATATTCCAAAATAGTAGAATTGGCTTACTTGGTAGGAATGGTATCGGTAAATCTACTTTTATTCGTGGAATGATTGATTCAGAAACATTACTTAAAGGCTCAGTACAGATAGATGCTAAAATAAGTGTTGGTTATTTTGCTCAGAATACTGTAGATCAATTAGATTTAAATGATACGCCACTGAGTTTTTTTACACGAGAACATAAAGGTAAAAAAGAAAATGAATTACGTTCTTATCTGGGGCGTTACGGCTTTTCTGGTGATAAAATTAATGAAAAAATATCTTTTTTTTCTGGTGGGGAAAAAGCAAGACTAACAATAGCAAATATCATTTATCATCGTCCAAACATTTTATTTTTAGATGAGCCAACAAACCATCTGGATATGCATATGCGTGAGGAACTAGCCGAAAGTATTCAGGACTTTATGGGAGGAGTGATTATTGTATCTCATGATAAATTCCTATTACAAAGTGTGGTTGATGAGTTTTATTTAATCAAAGATAAGCATTTAGAGCATTTTTCTGGTGATTTAGAAGATTATCATAAGGTGTTATTATTAGAGGCGTCGCAATTAACTAAAGCAGCAAAAGCAGATAAGATCAATAAAGGCAATAAAGTAGCAGTAAGAAATGTTCTGAAAGTTAGAAGTGAGATTGAAAAAGTTGAAGAGTTGATGAAAAAAACCAATGCTAAAATCGAAGCTATAGATATTTCTTCTTCACCAACAGATGATATGACTAATGAGCATAATAAACATCAGCAAAAAATAGTTGAGTTAGAAGCAAAATGGTTAGCACTGCAGTCTGAGTTAGAAATAAGCAGTGGAGTCTAGCAGGGCAAAAGGGGCAGAGGCTGAAGCTTATGCCTTAAAGTATCTGCAACAGCATGGACTAATATTAATTACACAAAACTTTTATTCGCGCTTTGGCGAGATTGACTTGATTATGCGGGATAAAGAATCGCTTGTATTTGTAGAAGTGAGGGCTAGAAAGAAAAGCATTTCTGACGGTATAGAGAGTATATCCATATCTAAGCAGCGTAAACTTGTTAAAGCCGCAAATTATTATTTGGTAAAATTAGGGCGTGATATAGCATGTAGATTTGATGCGTTTATTATTGATGGGCAGGGGAATTTCCAATGGTTAAAAAATATAATTGTTTTATAGGTGGTCGGTATGGAGCATAAGATTAGAGAAATAATATTAGGTAATTTTAACGAAAGTATAGAAGCTAAACAAAAAGTTTGTAAATTGCTAGAGGAGCCAGTTTATATGGCGGCTAACCTAATAGCAAAATCTTTTACTGCTGGGGGCAAAATGTTGATTTGTGGTAATGGTGGTTCGGCATCTGATAGTCAGCATTTTGCAGCAGAATTTACCGGTCGTTACGAAATGGAACGCAAGCCACTTCCTGCTATTGCATTGTCTACCGATACATCAGCATTAACGGCTATTGCTAATGATTATTCTTTTGATGTCATTTTTTCTAAGCAAGTTGAGGCATTAGGCTTTACACGCGATATATTATTTGGTATTTCTACTTCAGGTAATTCAGCGAACGTTATTAAAGCGATAGAAGCTGCACATAATAAAGGGATGCATGTAATTGCTTTAACTGGTAGAGACGGTGGAAAGATTGCACAACTAATACAAGATGGTGATGTGCATATTAATGTTCCGCTTAATCGTACAGCCAGGGTTCAAGAAACACATATTTTAATATTACATACCTTATGTGATGCTATAGATAATATGCTTTTTAAGCTTGTTGAGGCTTAATATTAGTAAATTCCTCTTGATTAGTCAGAGTTTTGCTAAAATAAAAATTAGTAATTTCAATTGTTTAAGATCTAGACTTGTGAAATATACAAATTTAGCTTGACAAATCATCGGAATTGCTTTAAAATTGCGTACTCAAATGAGGTTTTTAGGCGAATTAGCTCAGTCGGTTAGAGCGACGGAATCATAATCCGCAGGTCCGGGGTTCGAATCCCTGATTCGCCACCAAAAAACTCACTTATGCCGGTGTAGCTCAGTAGGTAGAGCAGCTGACTTGTAATCAGAAGGTCGAGGGTTCAATTCCTTTCGCCGGCACCATTTATTTTTAAATTCCGACACATGGCCAGGTAGCTCAGTCGGTAGAGCAGAGGATTGAAAATCCTTGTGTCGCCAGTTCGATTCTGGCCCAGGCCACCACTTCTTTTCTATTTGTTAATTCTAATTAGTTTATATTGCACAATATAATGCGATTAATGCCGCTATATTGATAGTAAATGCAAGTAGCAATGCGGTATTTGTTGGCAGTATTGTCATAATAGTACTAAGTTACTAAGTAGTGCTCCACCACATAATTGCATAAAACTATAAATAGAGTTTGCATATCCAGCAATATGTCCAAATGGAGTAAATGCAATAGCAAAAGCATTTGGCCATACAAAACCAGATCCAAAGTATAATAGAATAATAGGTATTGCTACTCCTATGAAAGAAATTCCAAAAATATAATTTGTGATAATCAACATCATTCCAGCGATAAAAGTTAATATTAATCCTATACGCAGCATGCTTTGCATACCATACCATAACATAAGACCAATTTTTATTAAGTTTGCCTGCAACAGCATATGCGATACCACATCCAAGAAAATTAAACCAACCAAATGAAATCGGGCTAATATTTAAATATTTTATTAATAGTACAGGTCCAACGGTCAACCACGCAAAAATTGTTCCATAAATCATGAACGTACATAATGTCACCCCAATGAAGTTTTTGTTGCTTAGGATGCTATAGAAGGCCTTTAATACATACTGCCATTGTAACTTGTCTTTATGATAAGAAGAGTGTGGTTCTTAGAAGAAAAAGACAATACAAGTTAGAGATACTAGGGTATATAAAAGCATAAAGACAAATACTGATTGCCAATGAAAATAGTGCTGTAGAAATCCGCCGAGTAAAGGCGCAGCAGGCACAATAAATGTAATAAAGATTGATAGGTAGCCACCATATATAGAGAGCTTCTCTCCAACAAAAATATCCCTAAATACTGATCTCCACAGGCAAGCACAAGCGCGAGCTCCACCCCCCTGAATAAAACCACCTAGGATTAATGTATTTACATTGGGTGCAAAAATACAAACTATATTACCAATAAGCATAATTATCAGCCCAAAAATGAGTTTTACCGCATATCTGGGCCAATTTGAAAATGAAAAAGTTATACTTCAATAGCATCTTTGTACTTAGTATTTAGTATTTGTTAGTTGGTTTATAGCAAGGAGTAGAACTTGCACACTTAATTCTGCTGTGTGTGTATCGGGATTAAATTCCTTATCCATTTGGCACTTTGGATGAATATAATTTCTGAAATTTCTGAGATCATGACTATAGCTCTTCACATTTTCATTAATAAGACCAATACTATGAGAGACATTTATTAAATCATTTAATGTCCATTTATCAAGGGTTTTAGCGGTTCCTTCTTTATCTTTGGGGCTACTTTTAGATTGATTAAAATCTTTTATTTGGCGAGATGCTATACCCAGTAAAATACCCTCCAGTGTGCTACCACATAGTAACACACAAGCCAATGGTGCATTGTGGGTGAGACATGTTTTAATTTCTTTGACTCTTTGTAAAATAACATCGGTAAGTGAATTATCAATATTTAATTTATCTATCGGTAAGCCCTGAAAATCCTGAAAATCATATGAGATTAAATCAGATTCTGTCTCAAATTTTTTCACTGATAATTTATTTGCAATACATCTGCATTTAGAGATTAATTTTGTTTGAGGATCACTGTTACTATTAATTAAATTAATATTTTCAGCATAATCTACTAGTGATAATAATAATTTACTTACAGTAACATCTAATTCTAGGCGTATAAACTCACGTAATCGCTTGGCTTTAGAAGTACCATTAGTATTATATTTATTATCATAAACATTTATTCCAGTTTCTTTGTATACAAATTCTTTGAAAGTGCTATCTGAAAAATCAAGAACATATCCAGGACCACGACTACTTTCAAATAATGACTCAAATAAAGGCATATTAGAAGGGGATAAATTTGACATTGTAAACTCTATTAATTAAACTATATATACTATGTTATTTACAAATATATATTCCATTATTATTTTTTATTTCTTCGTGCATGGTTATGATCATTCCAAAAAATCTTGATATTTCAGGCATTAGGTACTCCAAGTTATTTATAAATTTATATAACGATAAAAAAGAGCCATAGATATTTTAACTTATTTTAAAATTGAATGTCAGATTAAATTAAACCTAATACATGTTACCAGCAGAATAATAAATAATAGGAGGATGTTTGAGTTTCAAGAGTTAACTCTCCTTAGATATACATAAGCTAAGCATATAATGCTGATTAAAGCATTGATTGTATATCATACTATTTGAGGTTATTTGGATAGTTTCTAAATTTAATGTAGTAGTTTTATAAAATTGGCTATCATCAAAGCCAATTCCATGGGCTTTGATGAGGGCTTCTTTTTTAGTCCAGATAATAAAAAAGTTATTGGGGTCATCATTAATTAGATTGCGTTCATATTCTGAGCAAATTATTGGGCTTAGCTCGGTTACTTCAATATTTGGATTAATTAATTCTATATCAACCCCTACCAGAGAATTATGCGCAATAGCTATTATTATGTACTCACCGCTATGGGTAATATTAAAATCGATATTATATATATTTTCTTCAAGAAATGGCTTGCCATTTTTTGAATATTTAATATTTATATTACTTGGGTGTAAGTTAAGATATTGTGCCAGGTAGTAGTGTTTTAATAAATAGGAAGCAAAAGCAATTAGCTGATCTTTTCTAAATTTATATTTTTGTATATCTTCAATTGCTTTATCCTTTAGCAAGTGAAGATATTTTTCAAAAGTAAATTCAAGGTCAATTTTTATTGCAATTAAGCGTACACAGGGAATTGTTTGCACAATACTATCGCTTGTTCTTTTATCTGAGCTATAACTGTATCATTAGTTGGATTTTCTATCAGATCAGCAATCATATTACCCAATTGAGTACATTGGGTTTCTTTAAACCCACGAGTTGTTACAGCAGGTGTTCCTAAGCGAATCCCACTAGTAACAAATGGCTTTTCTGGATCATTAGGGATTGAGTTTTTATTAATAGTAATATTTGCTGAGCCTAAAAGTGCTTCAGCTAGTTTTCCATTTATGTTTTTACTGCGTAAATCTACTAACATTAAATGTGATTCTGTTCTACCAGATATAATACGTAATCCACGACTAATCAAGCTATTTGCTAATGCTACAGCATTCTTTTTAACTTGTGCTTGATATATTTTAAACTCAGGTTGTAAAGCTTCTTTAAAGGCTACTGCTTTAGCAGCAATTATATGCTCTAGTGGTCCGCCTTGCATCCCTGGAAATATTGACGAATTTATTAGTTTTTCATATTTTCCTTTAGCCAAAATAATGCCACCACGTGGACCACGTAAAGTCTTATGAGTAGTTGATGTTACAAAATCTGCATATGGGATTGGGCTTGGATATTGATCTGCTGCAATCAATCCTGCATAATGTGCCATGTCAACCATTAAATATGCTCCGATTGAGTCGGCAATTTCTCGGAATTTTTTAAAATCAATTTCGAGTGAATAAGCAGAAGCTCCAGCAATGATTAGTTTAGGTTTATGAGTTACAGCTAGTTGTGCAACAGCTTCGTAATCGATAGATTCTTCTTTATTTAAGCCATAGCTTATAAAATTATAGAGTTTTCCTGATATATTAACTGGAGATCCGTGGGTTAGATGCCCACCATCAGATAATGACATCCCTAAAACTGTATCACCAGGATTTAGCACTGCAAAATACACGGCTTGGTTTGCTTGTGAGCCAGAATGTGGTTGTACATTAGCATATTCTGCATTAAACAGCTCTTTTAATCGGTCAATAGCGAGCTGCTCAATTTGATCAACATAGGTACAGCCACCATAATAGCGCTTGTTGGGATAACCTTCAGCATACTTATTGGTAAGGATAGATCCTTGAGCTTCTAGCACTGCTTGAGAGGCGTAGTTTTCTGAAGCAATTAGCTCTATATGCTCTTCTTGTCTAAAGCGTTCTTGTTCAATCAAATTTGAAATTTGGGGGTCAAAATTTTGAATGGTTTTTTTTAGATCTATCATAATACACCTGTAATAAAATTAAGTTATTGTGTTCTGCCGTACTTATCTTCAAAACGCACAATATCATCTTCACCTAGATAGGTGCCGCATTGTACTTCAATTAATGTGAGATTCTTGTCGGTTTTATTTTCTAGCCGATGTTTTGTTTCTACAGGAATATAGATTGATTCATTGGCATTCAGTTCTAAAACCATATCTCCATTGGTAACAGTTGCTGTGCCTGCAACTACAATCCAGTGTTCGCTTCTGTGGTGATGCATTTGTAAAGATAATAATGCACCTGGTTTTACTTCGATGCGTTTGATTTTATAACAAGGGTCTTCTTCTAAAACAGTATAAGTACCCCATGGGCGATGTGCTGTTTGGTGTAGTTCCGATGTTTTATGCTCCATAAGTTTTAGTTTTTCAAAAATATGTTTAACATTTTGTGAGGTTTTTTTATCTGCAACTAATAAGGCATCAGGGGTGTCTACAATAATTAGATTATCAATATCAACTCCAGCAACAATGCGGTTAGTTGAGTAAACTAAACAGTTAGTGGCGTTGTGCAGGATATTTTCACCGATAACAGCATTATTCTTATTGTCTTTTGGTAGCGTTTGAGCAATAGATAACCATGATCCAATATCTGACCAGCCAATAGAGCATGGTAATACAGCTGTTTGGGTGCTTTTTTCAAATAAGGAATAATCTATAGATATGTTTTCTATATTTTTAAAATAATTACTATTTAGATGTGTGATTTTACTATTTTTTATTTTATCTACTTCGGAGTTTTCTAAGCACTCTTTGCTGTCATGTAATAATTGTTTCGAATAGACCTCTAGTTCTGATAAAAATGTGCTAACTTTACCACAGAACATTCCTGAGTTCCATAAGTAGTTACCAGAATGGAGATACTCTTCAGCTGTTTTTTGATTGGGTTTTTCGACAAAGCGCTTTATTTTATAGCCATTGTCGATTGCTTGGCTTTTATCAGCTTCAATATAGCCATAACCGGTTTCTGCATATTCTGGGTTGATTCCAAATGTAGCAATATAGCCATCTTGTGCAATTTTTGTAGCTTGGGTTACTGCTTGTGTAAAAGCTTCGGAGTCACTGATCAAGTGATCAGCTGGTAAAATAAGGATGATTTCATCATTGCCGTAATGTTTTTGCGCATATAAACAAGCATTAATAACAGCAGGTGCAGTGTTTTTACCAAAGGGTTCTAGAATAAAGTCACAATTTATGTTCTTACTATTTATTTGTTGGTACTCATCTTGCATCCGAAAGTGTAAACTTTCATTTGTTATAGTAAGTATATTTTTTACCTGTGGTAGATTCATTGCTCGGCTAAAGGTGTTTTGTAATAAACTTTTTCCATCAGATAGTTGTAGAAACGGCTTAGGGTCTAGCTGGCGGGACACTGGCCACAAACGTGATCCAGAACCTCCAGAAATAATAACAGGTATCATTTAATATTACTTTCAATTCTTTATAAAGTACAATATTATACCTTAGCTAAGGTGTATAAATAAGACAAATAACAATTAATAAGATATTTTTAATTGGATTATTCTTATGATATTGTAATAATGATTCTTTAAACCCAAATTTTAATAAAATCATAGGCGGGATAGTAAACATAAAAACTACAATAATAACCCATGCCGTTATTGGTGGCAGTGTAGCATCTGGAATAGTAAAATCACCAGCAGAAAATAATTCAGGAATGTATTTTGAGATAAGTTCATTACCTGGTGTATTGAAGGTTGTATAAAAATTAATAACGGTTAAACATAATGCTGACATAATACAAACTAACGCAGTTTTTTTATTAAATTCATCAGATTTGCTTAGCCGTGCTTTTTGTCATATAGTATACGCATCCCGAAATAAGATTTTAAGTTGAGTATATATATTTAGTTTCAATTTTATTCCCCCGATTTATTAATTGGTTAAGTAGTGAAGAAAGCATTATCCGCTACTTAAATATAAAAAATCAAGTATTAATTATGAATTACAACAGTGGTATAATATATCCTTTATTCTCTAGTTAAGAGTTCTACTAATGTCAATATTACAATCCACTTTTCAGTTAAAACAATTGCCCCCATTAAGCTTATATATTCATATTCCCTGGTGTATAAAAAAGTGTCCATATTGCGATTTTAATTCGCATAGCTTTAAAAATGCTGAATTGCCAGAAGCGCAGTATGTTGATATGCTAATTATAGATTTAGAGCAGTCACTACCTTTAATTTGGGGGCGTTCTATCCAAAGTATATTTATTGGCGGTGGAACACCAAGTTTATTTAGTGGAGAAGCAATTAATAAGCTAATAACATCTGTACGTAGCAGAGTAAACTTGTCACCTTATGCTGAAATCACAATTGAAGTAAATCCTGGAACAGTAGAGCGTAGATATATAGCAGATTATGCTAAAGCAGGAGTAAATCGAGTATCATTTGGCGTGCAGTCATTTAATGATGCACACCTAAAAACCTTAGGTAGAATCCATGATTCTAGTCAGGCAGTTGAGGCGATTAAATTAGCTCAACAATATTTCAACAATATAAATTTAGATATCATCTATGGGTTACCTAACCAAACCGTAGCTGAAGCCTTAAATGATATAGAAACTGCGATTGGCTTTAATCCTTCACATCTTTCTTGTTACAATCTTACTATAGAACCAAACACTGCTTTTTATAAAAATGTTCCTAAGGGGATACCAGATAATGATTTATGTTATATTATGCAAGATGCACTTATTGATAAACTAGCTGCCAATGGCTATGAGCGCTATGAAATCTCTGCCTATGCTAAAAATAAGCGATATGCACAGCACAATCTTAATTATTGGTTATTTGGCGATTATCTAGGAATTGGTGCGGGGGCTCACTCCAAATTAAGTTTCCATGATAAGATTATCCGCCAAGCACGGCAGAAACATCCTCTTAATTATATGCAGGCAGTATTAGATAATAAGCATGTAATTGAAGATTTTATTATACCTACAAAATCCCTACCTTTTGAATTTGCTATGAATGCTTTTCGCTTGATTGATGGTGTAGAGGCTTCTTTATTTGTAAAATATACAGGATTGAGCCTTAATCATATTTTAGCAACCTTAAACATGGCTCAAACTAAAGGGTTCTTAGATTTTAAAGGTGATTTGTTAAAGCCGACACCAAAAGGACAAGATTTTTTAAATGATTTTTTAATATTATTCTTAGAGGACACTAATGATGAAACAAATAATTAATACAAAAGATGCACCTCAAGCAATTGGGTGCTATTCTCAAGCGGTTAAGGTAAATAAAACGGTTTACTTGTCTGGACAAATTGGTTTAGATCCTAAAACCATGGAGTTGGTAGAAGGTTTTGAAAATCAAGTACATCAAATGTTTAAAAATTTATGTGCGGTTATAGATGCTGCTAGCGGCAATAATCAAGATATTGCTAAAATTAATATTTACTTAACAGATATGGGTAATTTTGCAATTGTTAATCAAATAATGCCAAAATATTTTAATGAGCCTTATCCAGCGCGTGCTTTACTTGGTGTTAAGGAGTTACCTAAGGGGGCTCTTATTGAGGCTGATGCAATCATGGTGCTTCAGTAAATGAATATTCTGGCAATAGATACTTCCACTGAGTATTTATCCTTAGGGTTACAAGTTGGTAGTGAGCAAAGCTATATTCTAGAACAAGTGGGCAATAAGCAGTCTAATTTTGTGATTCCTAAAATTCAGGAGTTACTAAAGCAAAACAGCATTGCAATAAAAGATATTGATTTTGTTGCATATAATCAAGGCCCTGGTTCTTTTACGGGGCTTCGTATAGGGTTATCGGTATCTTTAGGTATTACGCTAGGGTTACATACTAAAATCATACCAATTCCAGCTTTTGCACTGTATGCGCAAAGCGTATTAGGTAAGACAAAGCATAATAAAGTGCTAATTGGGCTAGATGCAAGATTAAATCAAATGTATTTAAGTGGTATAGAATTAGATACTTTTAAATATTTTATTGAGCCGCAGTTATTAGATCCAAAAGAGATGAATTTAGAGCAAAATTATGATATGTTATGTATTGGTAGTGGGTTTAAGGTGTTTAACGATGTGCTAAATAGTAATATAAAACAGCTGGAGTTTATAGATTCCACATATCCTAATGCACTAAATATGCTGCAGTTGGTTAATGATGGTAGATATGCGCCTGTTGCTTTAGAGTATGCAGATTTATTGTATCTAAGAAATAAAGTTGCATTAACTTTAGAAGAACAGAAACAAGCAAAAAAATGTAAGAACTCGTTCTAATGCAAATATGATAAAATAGGGAATTAGTATAAAAGTATTTGATACCTAATTTTATAGATTATCGTCATTGTGAGCATTGTATACAAAATTGTGTGGGAGCAATGCGTGGCAATCTAATAAAATATGTTTTGTCAAGTATCAAGATAAAAGTATTTAATTTTCTGAAAAGAGTAAAATAATATGGCAATAAGAATAGCAATTAATGGTTATGGTCGTATAGGAAGATCCATTTTAAGGGCACTATATGAATCAAAGCGCACTAATGAGATTGAGATCGTTGCAATTAATGATATGGGGAAAGACTTATCTATCCATGCACATCTAACGCAGCATGATTCGGTACATGGGCGCTTTAATCATAAAGTAGAAAAAGACGAAGAGCATATTATTATTGACGGGCATAAGATTAAGTTTTGTGCTGAACGTGATCCAAGCTTACTTCCTTGGGGACAATTAGGTATTGATATTGTAGTTGAGTGTACTGGAATATTTACTTCAAAAGAAAAAGCTAGCGCTCATCTTCACGCTGGTGCTAAGAAAGTTTTAATTTCTGCTCCTGGGGGTGATGATGTTGATGCAACTGTTGTATATGGGGTTAACCATCATATTCTAACTCAAAATATGACTGTAGTATCCAATGCTTCTTGTACTACTAACTGCTTAGCGCCTGTTGCTCAAGTGCTAAATGCATCAGTAGGTATAGAGTGCGGATTAATGACTACGATTCATTCATATACAAATGATCAGGTTTTGACTGATAGTTATCATAGCGATGTGCGTCGTGCCAGAGCTGCTTGCATGTCAATGATTCCTACACAAACAGGTGCTGCAAAAGCCGTTGGTTTAGTGTTGCCAGAATTAAGTGGCAAATTAGACGGGCTTGCAATTCGTGTGCCAACTCCAAACGTATCACTAGTAGATTTATCTTTTATTGCTAAAACTAATACTACAAAAGAAGATATTAATCATGCAATCATTGAAGCTGCATCAGGTCGATTAAAAAATATTTTATTTGCAAGTAATGATCCAGCTGTATCTATTGATTTTAATCATAATCCACATTCTTCAATTTTTGATTTAACTCAAACTCGGGTATCTGGCAGATTAGTTAAGGTATTTAGTTGGTATGATAACGAGTGGGGATTTTCTAATCGTATGTTAGATAATATTGTAGCGTGGACTAATGCCAGATAATAAGTATGATTCCATAGTAATAGGTGCTGGTGCTGCTGGGCTGATGTGTGCAGCACTTGCTGGTGCTCGTGGTCGTAAAGTGCTGCTTTTAGATCATAGCCATAAGCTTGCTGAAAAGATTCGTATTTCTGGTGGTGGCAGGTGTAATTTTACAAATATTAATACTGCACCAGAATGCTATATTTCTAACACCCCTAAATTTTGTATTTCTCCTCTATCACGTTATACCCCCAAACATTTTATAGAACTCCTTAATAAGTATAATATTACTTATCATGAGAAGACTCTAGGGCAATTATTCTGTGATGGTAGTTCAGAACAAATTATAGAACTTTTAGATTCTTTAGGTAATGATTCTAAGGTAAAGCGTTGTATGGGAGTGTCCATACTCTGTGTTGAAAAAGAGCTATCAGGGTTTAAAGTAGCAACAAGTATTGGAGATTTTGTTTCTGAGAGTGTAGTTATTGCAACTGGTGGTTTATCCATTCCACAGATTGGGGCAACAGGGTTTGGATATAATATTGCTCGGCAGTTTGGGCATAATATCATTAAGACTGATGCAGCTCTAGTTCCACTGGCTTTATCCCCGGAAGAGTTGCAGTATTTATCACCATTATCTGGTACATCATTTTTTAGTAGTGCATCAATTAATAAAACCAACTTTCAAGAAAATACCTTAATTACCCATCGCGGCTTGAGCGGCCCAGCTATTTTACAAATATCTTCGTATTGGAGTGGAGGGGTAGCGATAAGTCTTGATATGCTACCAAATATGAATATTACAGAAGAGTTATCAGCTAATCGTAGTAGTAATAAGCTATTAGAGAATTTTCTCGCTCAGTTTTTTTCTATGCGTTTAGCCAGTAGTTTATGTGCTATGTTACAAATTAATAAGTCCATTAGCCAATTATCTAAGTCTGATATTCATAAAATCAGTAACTTTATCCATAGTTTTACAATTAAACCTACTGGAAGTTTAGGATATAAAAAAGCTGAGGTTACAAAGGGTGGTGTTGATTGTAAAGAATTATCTTCAAAATCAATGATGAGTAATAAAGTTGAAGGTTTGTTTTTTATTGGTGAGGTAGTTGATGTTACGGGTTGGCTTGGTGGGTATAATTTTCAGTGGGCATGGGCTTCAGCCTTTGCTGCCGCACAAAATATATAGGGAGAGAAAAAAGTGAGGGTTATTACAGCTAATGTTAATGGGATTCGTTCGGCAAATAATAAAGGGTTCTTTAAGTGGCTTGCAACAATGGATGCGGATATTATTTGTTTGCAAGAGATTAAAGTTGCAATGGAGGATATACCAGAAGAATTAATGAATTGGAATGGATATCATAGCTCATTTCATCCAGCAGAGAAAAAGGGTTACAGCGGAGTTGCTATATATTCAAAAATAAAGCCAGATAATATAGTTATTGGAATTGGTAATGCTGAGATTGATAACGAAGGTCGCTACTTGCAGTTTGATTATGCGGATTATTCAGTAATTTCATTGTATTTGCCTTCAGGTTCTTCGGGTCCAGAAAAACAAGCTAAGAAATTTATGTTTATGGAATATTACAAACCTCTTTTAGAGGCAAAATTAAAATCAACGCAGCAATATATTATTTGTGGCGATTGGAATATTGCACATACAGCACTTGATTTGAAAAATTGGAAAGGCAACGTAAAAAATTCGGGGTTTTTACCAGAAGAGCGGGCATGGATTGATTATTTATTGAAAAGTGGTTTTGTTGATACTTGGCGAAACTTATATACTGAAATTCCAGGGTATACTTGGTGGTCTAACCGTGGTCAGGCTTATACTAAAGATGTTGGTTGGAGAATTGACTATCAAATATGCACTCCACAAATTGGAGCTAAAGTATCAAAAGCTGAGATTTTTAAAGATATTAAGTTTTCAGATCACGCACCATTAATTGTTGATTATACCGTTAAAATGTAGGAATGCACCATACCCCATAATTAGGACAAAAAATTAACAATACTAAATGGATTTTGTCATGTATCAAGAGAAGCTGGGTACAAACTATCAAATATGTCGATGTTTAGATTTTTGTTTTGCACTTTTAGCTACTAAATGTAATAGATAAAATGCCCCACCAATAATGACAGCATTAAATACTAACATTTTAATTAATTCCATTATTTTCCTCCTTTTTAAGAGTATTCCACTTTAAAAAATAATATAATAGCGAATATTTTAAGGTTTTACCAAGAGGCAAGCTCCATATGCTGGGGACTTATCCATAATCTCTAAATCGGTAAATGTTTGTTTAAGTATCGGGTGATATTTCTTTGCTAGACCGCCAGTAATTTTAATTGGAAGCTCTGGAACATCCCTTATTACTGCTTGTATGAAACCTTTGACTTCCTGAATTGCATTGTTAAATATTTGTTGTGCGATTTGGTCTGGTTGATCTAAGTGCAACATAATCTTTGCAATTTCGGCAAAATTTCTTGGAGTCGCATTAATAAGCCAAGTTTTAAATATACTTACATTAGAGTCAAATTTTTTGAATATTTCAATTAATAGTGGACTCCACTTAATTACTTTATCAATTGCTTTGCAAGTAGCTTTACAAATTTCAAGTCCAATCCATGCTGTGCCACCTAAATCTCCATGAGGGAACCCCCAGCCACCAATTTGTTGTGATTGTTCTTGTTTTATATAGTAGGCGCTAATCCCTGTTCCACAAATAATTATTGCGCCGTTATTTCCACCATGTGCTGCCAAGCAGGCAATATGCGAGTCAGAGGTGATTTTTACTTGTGGATAGTCTAGATGTAAGAACCTCAGTAATTTTTGACGTTTTTCTTCTACCGAATATCCTGCAACTCCGATGCCAATTTGTATATTATCAGGATTTAACTTGTTTTTATTTATTAGTTCTTGTATAATATTACTTATTGAATTATAAGCAAGTTGTACATCAGTTCTAATATTTGCTGCCCCGCTATAGGACTCATCTATAATGTTATAGGATGTGTCCATTAATAATGCATGTGTTTTGCTACCACCACCGTCTATTCCGATTATATATTGAAGCATAATTTACCCTAATCTAATTTAATTCATTAAGTTCCTATTTTAAGCTAATTCTCACCAAAGTAGAGTGAAAATAATTTTCTGAAAATAAAATTTATAATTACAACAGTGTGTTATTAAGTATTGGTTGCGCTGCACATATTGTTAAATGGTATCATTATGATAAGATACTTATTTAATTATAAATGACAAAGGTATAAATTCAGAGGTTACATAATACAGCGATAACTTGTTGGCAAACATACTTATTTTTTAATTGGCACACACTTTGAGTAGGAGACGATTCAATGGTCAAGCATAAAATTTTAATCATGGGCGCAGGGAAGATAGGAACTACAGTCGCAGGATTGTTGGCACGCACTGGAGATTACATTTCATTTATTGGGGACTTAAACCCACCACACACCTTACCACAAATATATAATAACCCAATACAATTCATAAAGATGGATATAACAAAAGCCGGAGAAATAAAGGATTTTATTAAGCTTAATCACATTGAGGGTATTGTTTCATGCCTACCGTTTAACTTAACTATAGAAGTTGCAAAAATAGCTAGTGAGTGTGGAATTAATTACTTTGATCCAACTGAAGATATTGCAACTACAAATGCAGTTAATCAGTTAGCAAGCGGTAGTAGGGGAACTTTTGCTCCACAATGTGGATTAGCTCCAGGGTTTATTAGTATTGCAGCTAACTCATTAATGAATGGCTTTGAAGACATAGATTATGTAAAAATGCGGGTTGGCGCATTAACTCAAAATACCAGCAATAGCTTAAGCTACGCTTTTACTTGGTCAGTTGATGGTGTGGTTAATGAGTATATTCATCCATGTATGGTTATTGAAAATGGAGAGCGCAAATTTAAACCCGCATTAGGTGATTTAGAAACTATAGTGGTTAATAATTACCATTATGAAGCTTTTCATACTTCTGGTGGTGTTGGCTCTCTTGTTGATAGCTTTATGGGTAAAGTAAAAAACATGGATTATAAAACCATGCGTTATCCAGGGCATTGCAATAAAATGTCATTTATTCTTAAAGATTTAAAACTTGGTGAGTCTCCTGCTCTTGCAAAACAGATTTTATCTAAAGTTATACCGCATGCAGAAGATGATAAAGTTGTAGTTTATGTATCGGTACAAGGAAATAAAAATGGTGTATTTAGTGAGAAAACATATACAAATACTTTATATCCAGTTACAGTAGATGATAATACTTATACTGCAATTCAAATGACTACTGCTGCTGGAATCTGTACTGTTGTGGATTTAGTTATGCATGAGAAAAAATTGTCTGGTTTAGTAAAACAAGAGCAAATTTCTTTAAAAGATTTTTTAAATAATCGTTTTGGTTCTTATTACTCACAAGGAGATAAAGCATGAAAAACAACACTAATGTAAATTTCCAAGAGGATAGTCAATATACAAAAGCTAAAAATAGTGGAGATATGATGATTCATGATAAAAAACTAACAGTCCAAGAAATATTAAGTGCATTAGACATCCATAATAATCATGCCGGTACTGCAATTGGTACCCAATGGTTATCTGGCAATAAATTTTTAACATCAGTATGTCCAACTAATGGAGAAGTATTATCTCAAGTACAAAAAACCGAATATTCTCAGCTAGATATGGTGTTAGATGCAACGCACAATGCTTTTTTAGTATGGCGCAATGTTCCTGCTCCAAAGCGTGGTGAATTAGTTCGTTTAATTGGTGATAGATTACGCCAGTATAAATCATTACTAGGATCACTAGTTTCTATCGAAATGGGTAAATCTAAAGCAGAAGGTGATGGAGAGGTTCAAGAAATGATTGATATGGCAGATTTTGCAGTAGGTCAATCTAGGATGTTATATGGTAATACTATGCACTCAGAGCGTGAGTTTCATAGGATGTATGAGCAGTGGCATCCATTAGGGGTTGTAGGAGTTGTTTCAGCTTTTAATTTTCCAGTTGCTGTTTGGGCATGGAATGCTTTTATCGCTGCAATTTGTGGTAATACGGTTGTGTGGAAGCCTTCACCAAAAACTCCATTATGCGCACTTGCTGTACATAAAATATGTGCACAAGTTTTAATGGAAAATAATTATCCAGCAGTGTTTTCTTTAATTACTTCTGATGAAGTTGAGTTATCACAAAAGTTTGTTGATGATAAACGCTTGCCATTAGTTTCTTTCACTGGGTCTACTCTAGTGGGTAGAGAAGTCAGCCAAAGTCTAGCAAAGAGATTTGCTCGTTCCATCTTAGAATTAGGTGGCAATAATGCAGTAATTATTGAAAAAACAGCAAATTTAAAGACTGCAATTCCATCACTGGTATTTGCTGCAATAGGAACAGCTGGACAAAGATGTACTACCTTAAGAAGACTCATTGTACACGAAAGTATTTATCAACAGACTCTTGATAGTCTTGTGCACACATATAAACAGCTCAAAGTTGGTGATCCAATGGAGGTGAGTAACCATATGGGACCATTGATTGATGAAAAAGCAGTATCAGCTTATAAAGATGCAATAGAAGCAGTTAAGGCTAAAAATGGTAAAATTGCTTTTGGTGGGAATGTTATTAATGGGCAAGGTTATTTTGTTGAGCCAACTATTGTTGAGGCATCTCCAGAATGGGGCATCGTTAATGAGGAAACTTTTGCGCCAATACTTTATGTAATGTCATTTAAAACATTAGAAGAAGCAATTGCAATTAATAATCAAGTCCAATATGGATTATCTTCAGCAATTTATACCAAAGATTTACAAGTAATGGAGGAGTTTTTGTCAGTAAGAGGTAGCGATTGTGGAATTGCTAATATAAATATAGGTACTTCAGGAGCTGAAATAGGTGGTGCGTTTGGTGGTGAGAAGGATACAGGAGGCGGACGTGAGGCTGGCTCCGATGCTTGGAAGGCATACATGCGTAGACAAACAACTACAATTAATTTTGGCACCTCTTTAACCTTAGCCCAAGGAATTCAATTTAATTTATAGGTGGAATTATGGAACTAAGTAAATTATTGTCTCATCTATGGCAACAGTACGTACATGAGAGCCCTCAAGCATTGGAAATATACAATTTATTCAAAACTCAAGGTGAGAGAATAGTTAATGATCATATAGCCATACGCACTTTTGATGATGAACGAGTAAACATTAAACATTTAGCTAGTTTTTTTGAAAATTTGGGCTATGTTGAGTGTAGCCAGTATGAGTTTGTCGAAAAAAAATTACATGCTAAGCACTATGAGAATAAATTAGATCCAGAACATCCTAAGATTTTTATTAGTGAGTTGAAAACCAATGAGTTTAGTGAATTTTTACAACAGAAAGTTAAAGAGTGTATTGATAAAATTCCAAGAAATATGTTGAATACTGTAGATTTACTATATTCTGGAGAATCTTGGGGAGAACTTGATTACGAAGTATATAAAAAGATTTTATCTGAGTCGGAGTATGCTGGCTGGATGTATGTTTTTGGGTACAGGGCAAACCATTTTACTATTTCTGTAAATAAACTTACGCATTTTGATAGTTTGGTAGCGGTTAATGATTTTTTAAAGCAAAATCGTTATACACTCAACTCTTCTGGAGGTGAGATAAAAGGCACTCAAGAAGAATTGCTTGAACAATCAAGCACTATGGCTAATAAAGTATCGGTAAAGTTTAAACAAGGTGTATTTGAGGTATATAATAGCTATTATGAATTTGCTAAACGTTATCCTCAAGAAGATGGGAGGCTCTACCAAGGGTTTATCGCTAAATCAGCAGATAAAATTTTTGAGAGTACAAACGCAAGTTAACGATAGTTAAATAAAGGGGGTATTATATTGTACCCTTTTAAACAAAATAACATGTAAAAAGGTCATTTATGAGAGCATACAATTTTGCAGCAGGTCCTGCAATGTTGCCAGAAGAGGTTTTAAACCAGATTAATAAAGAATTATTTAATTGGAAAAATACTGGTGTTTCGGTTATGGAAATTGGACATAGAACAAAGATTTTTCAAAATTTATTAGAAAATTTGCAAATAAAACTAAAAATATTAATGCAAATTCCAGATAATTATAAAATCTTATTTTTGCAAGGTGGAGCACAGGGGCAATTTGCAGCTATTCCCATGAATTTAGTCAAATACAATAAAGATGTAGATTACTTTGTAACTGGTATTTGGTCCAAGCGAGCTGCTGACTACGCAAAAGCATATGCTAATGTAAACATTGTTACTGAGGTTACAGTTAATGGTGGTATACCAGATAAGCATGAATGGAGCTTAAACTCCAAAGCTGCATATGCTTACTATTGCCCAAATGAAACAATTAATGGAGTACAATTTGCTTCAATTCCAGATGTTGGAGATGTTCCTCTAATAGCAGATATGACATCTTCTATACTTTCTGAGCCATTTGATATATCCAAGTTTGGATTGGTTTTTGCATCTGCGCAGAAAAATCTTGGTATAGCGGGGGTTACTTTGGTGATTGTTCGTGATGATTTGTTAAATAATAATTTAGATATATTACCTAATATCTGGAATTATAAGTTACTCTCTGCGTGCAATTCTAGTGTTAATACTGTGCCAGTATTTGCAATATATGTGATGGATTTAATGATTGACTGGGTAATTAAGCAAGGGGGAGTTGAAGAAATAGCAAAGGTTAATAAAAGAAAAGCAAGTAAGTTATATAATTATATTGATTCAAGTAATTTTTATTCTAATTCAGTAGATAAAACCTATCGTTCACAAGTCAATATACCTTTTGGTTTACAAAGTTCAGAACTATTAGAAATTTTTTTAGATATGGCTGTGCAGAATAATCTTAAATATTTGCAAGGTCATGCTTTAGTGGGGGGCGCTCGTGCTAGCCTTTATAATGCAATGCCAGAGGATGGTGTTGATAAATTAATCGAGTTTATGGATAATTTTGCTATACTCAAAAAGATTTAATTCCTAATTTAGTATAGTATAGACTAACTAAATACCGAGCATAACATATAAACTAGAGAGACTATATCTAATGGAAAATCAACACCTATTTGTGCAATTTACTAATACGCTTAAAAATAATGGTTTTATTGGAGATATTCACGCGGATTTATCCACAATGATTTTAAATGCAACTGATAACAGTATTTATGAAGTGCTGCCTTTAGGGGTGATACAACCAAAGAATGCAATAGATATAGAATTATTATGTAACCTAGCTCATCAGCCTAAATTTAAAACATTAGTTTTTACCCCACGTGGTGGAGGTACGGGTACTAATGGGCAAGCATTAACTTCTGGTATTGTTGTTGACACTAGCAGGTATATGTACAATATTCTAGATTTTAATCCAGATGATAAATACGTAGTAGTAGAACCGGGGGTGGTATTAAGTGAGTTGAACAAGTTTTTGTACCCGCACGGATTATTCTTTGCCCCTCATGTATCTACCGAAAACCGAGCCACAATTGGTGGGATGATTGCTAATGATGCTGCAGGTAAAGGATCATTAGTATATGGCAAAACTAATGATCACATAAACTCTCTTTCTTGTATTTTAATTGATGGTACTCTTATTGAGGTTAAGCCGTTAACTATGAGAGAATTAGAACAAGAAGTCTTGCAACAAACAAAGATAGGTCAAATAGCTACACAAGTTTTAGAACTGATTAAGCCACAAACTGATGAGATTAATAAGAGGTTTATCCCTCTAAAGCGCCCTTTATCAGGGTATAACTTGAGTGGCTGTTATACAAATAACACTATTGATTTAACTAAATTGATTGCTGGTTCTGAAGGGACACTGGCTTTTATTACTCAGGCACAGCTTAAGTTAATGCCAATTCCTAAGTATAAGGCATTAGTGGTTACACATTATTTGACTTTCTTAGATGCATTAGCTGATGCTGAGAGTTTAATTGCTTATTATCCATTTGCCATTGAGTCTATTGATGAAAAAGTACAAAGAGGGGCATCATCTTTACCAAACTGGCAGTATTTAGCAAGGTTAATGGGTTTAGATGCTAGCGAAAGTTGTATTTCTAATTTTACTGAATTTGCTGAAGATAATTTAGAACAATTGAATTCTAAATTGAATTATTTAGAAGCGGATTTAAAAACACGCAATATGCGGTTTAAAATTCTACACGATCCCAATGCGATAAAACAGTTATGGGGTATTCGTTCAATGGCTGTTGGTTTGGCAGGAAAGTTACCTGGGGCTCGCAAACCAGTTGCTTTTGTTGAGGACTCACTAGTTCCACCACATAATTTAAGTAAATTTGTAGCTGAGTTACAAAATATGTTAAATAAACACAAGCTAGATTATGCGATGTATGGACATGTAGATGTGGGTTGCATTCATGTAAGACCAGCTTTAGACATGGCTAGTCAAAATGATCGCTTAAAAGTACGCGAAATAACAGAACAAGTATTGCTGCTAGTTGACAAATATGATGGTTTACTTTGGGGAGAACACGGTAAAGGGTTTAGAGGGGAGTTTGTAGAGCATACATTTGGTCCAATTTTATACCCAGTTATGCAAAAAATTAAAGCAATTTTTGACCCAAACAATAGATTAAATCCTGGCAAATTAGTTACTGCATTTAATACAAATCAAGTAGTTACTAAAATTGATAAAGTAATTATGCGTGGAGAGTTGGACGAGAAAATAACGCATAACTTACAAGATAAATTTGCAGAATCCATATTGTGTAATGGTAACGCTGCATGTTTTAATCAAGATGCGAGTAATCTAATGTGTCCATCATACAAAGTAACAAGAGATAGAATCCACTCACCCAAAGGTAGAGCGATGTTGGTTAAAGAGTGGATGCGTAAGCAATCTCAGCTAGGGGATAGTGATCCTGCAACTGTTAGTGCTGCCAATATGGCATTTGTCGCTCTAGAAGGATGTCTAGGTTGCAAAGGGTGCACTGGTAGATGCCCAACTCAGGTAAGTATCCCAGATTTACGTAGTAATTTCTATGATGAGTATTATAGGCAATATAAAAGTAGAAGCGTAAAAGAAAAGTTATTAGCTTATTTAGAGGATATTTTATTATTAGGGGCTGTATCACCCAAATTATGGAATTTTATTGTGAGAAATAAACTATTACCTAAATTTGGAATGATTAATATACCACAAATGACAATTACTAAAAAGCTTAATTGCGAATTAAAGCAACATGGTATACATATGTATAATAGTGATGATAATTTACAAGAAGTAAGTAATCCTGTTATTGTGTTTGCTGATGTATTTACTGGATTTATTGACCATGAGGTTTTATTATCAACTTGTAAGTTACTAAAATACTTGAACTTTACTCCGATTGTTTTATATCCTAAGGTAAGTGGTAAAGCTTTTATTGTATCAGGATGGATGGATAAGTTTAATAATAGAGCATCAAAAATGCAGCTATTGCTGGAGACGTTTTTTAATAGAAAGATTCCAGTAGTTGGTCTGGAAAGCAGTATAACTTTGATGTTTCGTGATGATTACCCAAAATTCAACTATCCTCTTTCTGGGAAAGTAGAAACTCTAGCAGAATTTATCGCAAGGTACTTACTGGAACTTAAATCTAATAAGGAATTTGTTATAGTTAATAAAAAAACGAATAAATACTACTTATTACCACATTGTATGGAACAGGCTGTAATGCCACAGGATGCAAAATTATGGCAAACCATATTTGAAAAATTCGGGGTTAGATTAGAAGTCTTAAACCTTGGATGTTGTGGGATGGCAGGTACTTATGGGCATCTATCAGAAAATAAAACTAATAGTCAAAATTTGTTTGACATGCATTGGAAGTCAGCGCTTAAACTAGATCAGCACTATATAGCAACAGGTTATTCATGTAGGGCACAAGTAAAGAATCTTATTAATAAAAAATTAAAACACCCAGCACAATTATTGTATAGTTTCCTAGCATAAATAGCGTAAATAAAATTTAACTAAAATGCCCAGATTAATTATATAACATATCAAAAAACACTTCAAAATAACAGATAATATTTGTAAAATTTTTTAATACTTACTTTGATTCTGTAAAAAACTTTGAGCATACCCATTGTCTTTGAATTCCAGATTCTTATGTACTGGACTTTGTCACAGTCTTAGCTTGGCAGAGGTTTAAAAATACTCCTTATGCACTATATGTACACGGCTTTTCATTTTTAAACTTTATTTCGCGTCCAGAACCTGCTCGCCTGGAATCCAAATACTTCGAGTATAAATTCATTAAAGAATTAAAGGTATTTAATTTAACACAGTTATCGTATCAGCTCAAAACCCTAATATTATTAATAGGTTATAGTACATAAATTCTTAAAAGTAAGTTGATGTTTGGAATTAAATACATATATTTGTGATATAAGTAAATAAATACCAATAATAGCCATTGTTGCCGACTAAATGATTGATATTATTAATTAAAAAATATATTGTAGTGACATAAATTTCAAGCTTGGGATTGCTTTTTGTTTATTGTTATGATAATATTTCGCTACTATGTATATAAGAAAAATCACACAAACACATATGGGTAAGAAGTATATCAGCTATAGACTTGTTGCTTCATATCGAAATGAACAAGGTAAGGTGCGCCAAGCTATGATATTAAACCTCGGCACTGGGTTTTGTATTGATAAAAATGAGTGGAAGATACTAACTGAAAGAGTCAAACAGCTATTGTTGGACACTCCAAAACAGTTGGTTGACACAGTATTGTCAAATAATATGGAAGCAGCATCGCAAAGAATAGCTCGACAAATTATAAAAAAACGCAATCAATAAAGTACTAGTTATTTATTAGGGAGGTATGCGCATAGCTCAGAGCGTTTTAATTAAAATATATTTTAATTATGGAGGTTTTATCTAGTAGATACAAAACTGCTCTTAGGGCTGAAATTAGGCTTTCTATGTTTAGTTTTAGCATAACCATTAAATATTTATTAATAGAGGTGCAATATGAGATATAAATTATTGTTTTTAAGTACTTTTTTGGCATATATATCAGTGTGTTATGCACAGGGTGATATTGTAAAAGCCAATAACTTAAAATCGCATCATTCGTATGTGTGGCATGTGGAAAATGCTACAGATGCTACGCTTGATAATATTGATATATCAGTTTTTAATTATGATTCTGGGCATAGTGTACATGTGTCTCCACTAGAAGTAGGGGGAGTTTCTAATGATTTTATTGGGGATGGTTATACTACAGATCCTGATCATGAAAGTGTTTTAATCAGTTATAAAGGTGAATATTATTCAATTGAGGATACTGGATGCACTATGTCAAATGGAAGTCCAGATGTGCCAGTTAATCTAAAGATAACTGGCAATATTTCTTTAGGGTTTCTTTTGAATGTTTATGATGATACAGGATCTCGTTGTTCTGTAGCATTTTATCATTTTGGAACAGTCCCCCATACAAATAATAATATTTAGATTTTTATTAATTTAAGCTTAATATAACTTTTCAAAAGGATTTAATTATGTTAAATAAAAATATGATTACTAGTATAATGAAATTATCTCTGGGATGTGTTTTATTTATAGGTTTTGTAGCTAATAGTTTTGCTGGAGATACTGGATTTCTAACGGCTGTTGTTTATTTGCCTGTTGAGCCATCTGAACCTATGGTCTTTGAAGTTGATAATCGAGCTCATCAATGTATGTGGTCTCCCAGAAGTCAAGTTAGCGAAGTTCAACATGCAGAGATAATTGCAACTAAAAAAGGTATAAATATTTCTCAAGTAAAACTTTTTGTAGAACCTAAGAACTCATCTTCAGATGGGGACCTTTGCAATACAGAACAGAATCTAGCTGATTATTCAATTCATGGGGTAGGCAATGCATCATCTTACAGTGCAGGAGGAAGTTTGAGATGGCATACACCATCTTTTTCTCATAATTATATTAGTTTAGAAAATAGCAATGCTTTACAAATTTGTGGGCGCCCAGATTTATGTGGTGCAAAAGAAATTCATACCCCATCTTCTCATGGAGATTCTTATATTATTTTCACACCTATGGGAGGATAATAAATTTCTTTAATATAAGTTCAAAAAATGGTGTATATTCTACACCATTTTTTATTTAAACGGTTACATTAAAAAGTATTTAAAGTTCAAGTTAAGGTAAAAAGTGTTAATTTAGTAAAGGTTAAGTCAAATGAGAAGAGTTACCACGCAATCAGTACTATGCACCATTCTACTAACTCAAGCTGTAGTGCTACTTTCTAGCTGCAATACAGATGCAAGTCAAATTGGCTTTAGCCCAAGTTT
>JAJTDW010000037.1 GCA_021298175.1 Pseudomonadota bacterium | reverse complement strand
AATAATATTGTAATATTGTAATAATATTGTAATAATATATAGTACTTAATTAAAAGAAATGATGAATAATTCAGTGCAGGATATTGTAAATAAAATCCCTACATATTTATATTTTTCTGAAATACCAGATAGACAACAGGCGTTAAAATATGTAAATTACTTATATCAAAATGTTCCTCAAAGCAAGAATGTTGACCAAGATAAACTATTTAGAGAAGTTATTGCTAGAGAATTACGTATTGTTAGTATGAAAATTATTGAGCCTGAAATACTTGTAATGATTGCCCTTAATAGAATTACATTAGAAGATTTTACATTATCATCTGATAATTTAGTTAAAAAAGTAATATCTGAAAATCCTGATAAATATGATCTCGATGTTTTATATCGTATTCTTGCACAAATAATGACCAAAATTCCCAAAGACTTAAAAGACCGTATAACTGGCAAACAAAAACTTCAAATTTTCCAATTAGGAGCAAAATTCATTAATATAGAACCTAAACTATTAGAAAAATTCATTGCATTTGATCCGTCAATAAATACACCTATTAGTATGGAATTAGATCAGAATGATTATAAAGCACTTAATGAAAAGTATTTACGGGAATTATATAATTTTCAAAAAAAACAACCTTATTTAAACTCTAATAGCATGGAATATGGTGCATTAGCATCTAAAATAGAACAAACAATGCCTACAATGAAACCTAGTAATAATCTTAAAGCAGAGTATATTGATGAAAATCCAGAATTAATGGTTGGTGCTAAAGATAAAAAACTTTATTATTTTGATTCTAGCAGTGGTACTCTTAGTGAAATGCCTATTAATGGTAATCAAATACCAGTATCGCTTGATGATATTAAAACTGTTCTATCTAGCAGTAAAATCAATCAAAGTGATATTCAAAATGTAGTATCTTCATTAAATATGCCTGCTATCACAGCACCTTTACCTACTGAAACTGCTAGTTTTATTGATAAACTTGAAAATATGTTCTTTGGACTTGGAACTGGTGCTACCCAAGCACAGGCAGTTATCGCTACTCAAGCAAAATTACCTGATAATTCACCAATCCCACCTGCATTTTTAACTAAATTATATGATATGAAAAAAGGTAATACAAAGCAATATACTGAAAGCAATTATGATATTGATCTTGGGTATACTCCTTCTGATGTTAATTCAGATGGATCACGTTTAACTAATTATAAAAGTAGCTCAGCTAGCTCATATATACCTAATTGGAATTATTATAATAATCGTACTTTTGATCAGAAGTATGATGATTATCAAGCTAATAGAGATAAACAAGATTATTTAATTTGGGGTGTTAAACGTACTAAACTCACAAATCCAGCAACTACTTATGCCGCATTTAGCGGTCCAGGTAGTTCTGTTAATACCACTAAAGCTGCAACTGCAACTACATCTAACCCAATTACTACTCCAGCTGCAACTACATCTAACCCAACTACTACTCCAGCTGCAACTACATCTAACCCAACTACTACTCCAGCTGCAACTACACCTAGCCCCACAACAACATCTATATCAAATTTTAATAATATGAATAATGATGTTGTTTCAAAGATAAAGAATAATAATAGAGATATTGAAAATTTGGCATTAGGTTTTGTAACTGTTATTGTATTAATTTTTCTATTAGTAATATTCAATACTATTAGAAACAATAAACAAAAATAGAAAAAATAAATGGATTATCAATGAATTATCAATGAATTATCAATGAATTATCAATGAATTATCAATGAATTATTATTAGTTTAGTTTATGGTGAAATAATAGTATTATTGTCATTATCATAAACTCCTAAAAATATTCCGATATCATCACCATTTACAATTTGATATACATTATTATTAGTTGTATCCTTATAATAATCAGTACTATCAAGTTCTAATATTTCTAATTGCTCTATATCTGGTGGACAATCTGGGAAAACAACTTTAATTTGGATTTTTGTTTCTTTTTTAACTTCAGTTTTGACTTCTGACTTGACTTCTGACTTGACTTCTGACTTGACTTCTGACTTGACTTCTGACTTGACTTCTTCCTGCGTCTCTGGTTCTTTATCAATCTTCTTATATGTTGATTTCTTTTCAGTTTTTTTTGCAGGTGTTGCCGCTTTTTCAGATGTTTTCTTAACAGTTTTTGCCTTTGAATTAGCTTCTGCTTCGGCTGCAGCCTGTTGTGCTTCTATATCATCATCTGCTTCTGCTTCATCTTCCGCTAGTCGTTGTGCTTCTGCTTCCTCTGCTAATATCAGTTCTTCAGCTTCTTCAGCTAAGCGCAGCTCTTCTGCTTCTTCAGCCAATCGTTGTTTCTCTAAAGCTTCTTGTTCAGCTTTTTCCTGTTCTGCCTTAGCAGCAGCAGCTTGTTCTTCCTCAATCTGCTTTTTAGTAGGCTTCTTAATAATTTTCTTAATAGGCTTTTCCACTGTTTCTGTATTTTCTACAGATACAGGTAGTTGAGTTGTTGGTTCATCATCCATTTCGATCTCCACAGTTTTCTTTTTTACAACACGCCCTTTAGATTTCTTCGGTACCTCCTTAACAATTTCTACTTCCTGAGCAACTTCTAGTATTACAACAGCTGCTTCATTAACAACCGGATTATCAATAGGTTGTGTAACAGGTTCCGACTTAACAGCTGCAACCCCTTTGTTATTATTGCTTTCTAAATAACGAATCCGGCTTTCTAGCTCTCTAATTTTGTTATCCTTCTCGGCAATTTGCTTAGATTGATTCTTAATCATCGAAACGTTATTAAAATTACTTTCATCAAATTGCTTGCCTTTTAATTCCGTCTTAATAACATCTAACTCAGTTTGTTGAACATTGAATTTCTCCTCAATCATCTTTAATTTATTATTAATCTTATCACTAAATACAGATACCGCATCACGCAATTCATCTGACACATCTCCCACTAAAGTAGTAAATTTACTCTGCACCAAATCAATCTTTTCAATCAATAAATCCCGGTTTTCACGAATAAACTTAATGTCAGACATTTTTTACAGTAATGTATTCCGTTATAAAGTATTATATTGTTTTATGCTTATTTTATCTTTTTTATTTTTAAACTAATTTTTTCAATTTTTTATTTAGTAATGCAAAATAAAAAGCCTAAAAAAAAGAACAAATGTTCCGGGATTTTTCAATTTTTTCTATTTTTTTCATTTTCTATTTTATTACAAACTAAAACAAAAAACAAAAAACAAAAAAAAGTGGGTGTTAAGACACCCTGGTGCAGTGGCACCGGAAGGTTGTGTGATTGCTTATTTGAGAAGAACTTGAAGAAAGATTGTGAACGCCTGCTTTTTGTTGTTCACATGGTGTGTGTTAAGCACCGTCAATTTCTTAAGCAAATCTGCGCCGCTGAATTTCGCTGTTATCTTCGCAAAATCTTCAGGGGACAAAAAGTCGAGACACGTGTTGGGGTCGGTGATTGGGCAAAGGGGAGGGGGTTTCATTATTGTGTTTGCGGCTTGTGGCTGCACTAAATCACCGGGCAGGCAGGAATTAGCAGACACTGTAAAGTGTCCATTTTCGCTCATTCTTTTAACCCCTTGTGCAACTCTCTCGAAATCACTGTTCATCGACATTGTGAAAATACTTTTCTATTTCCATAAAAATAATATCAATTTTTGACAATAAATCTGTTTTTACCATTTTTTTGCTATCAAAACGTCAAAATGCCCTGCCCGCTATGGAAAACATAATCCGAAGATTGAAGAAAAATGCAAAATTGCAAAAAAACCCCCGCCCGATACTCACGCTTGCGTGAGTTAAGCGGTTTGACTGCAAGCTTTAATATTATGACTAAAGGGAAGAGGAAGGGTCGTAGGGGAACCTAGGTTCCCTACCCTATAACTAAAAGAGGAGGGGGAGGGTCGTAGGGGAACCGCCTGTTCCCTACCCATATTAAATAGCGTTCTGTGAAAGTGCATCTGCCACGTAATTACCATACCAGATACTAAATTTAAATTTATCTTGCAAATCTGGTGCCTGGTGACTATTAACATGTATAAGTTTAACTTTAATCTTTTGTTTTTCATCTAGCTTACTATTAATTACTTTTATACGTGTCATACTAGCATCGATACTTTCTATTAATTCCTTATTTTTTACAGGTTCACCTCCACTTGTCATCCAATTATTATTTTTCCATTGATTTAACCAAACGGAACACGCTTTAATACTATATTCACTATCGCTTACTATTTTAATTACCTTACCTATATCAGCTAATTCTCTATAATAACGAAGTATTAGTTTAAATGCATAATCCATTGCTAATAATTCACATTGATTATTGGTTTTATTGGAATATTGTTCTTTAATATTGGTACATTGATAGCCTAGATAAACACCTATTCCACTATTAAAAAGTTCTTTCGACTTTCTAGAAGAACCATCTGTAAATATATAGATATCATTTTCAATACAATTCCAACCATTAACATTATAATTTAAATTATCAGAATATGGACTACTTTTTATATTTTTAGACATATCCTTTATCTTTTGCATTTCTTCATTAGGAATTATAGAAAGTTTCGACGTACCTAAATCTATTTTATTACTTGCATCGGTGGACTTTGACTTAGGTTGTATTTCCGCTTTGAAAAATGCATTGGCTTCATCAAATGAATTGAATTTTTTAAATATGGGACCTTTAAAACCATCAACGGCTTTTTTACATTCTTGCCAGGTTTTATATATACCTGGACTATAACCTTTTTTAACTACATAATATGTTTCAGATTTAGTTTCCATTCTAGAAGCACGTTATTATTTTACTTTAGTATTTATAATTCTATTTTGTTTATATTTTCAATTTTAGACAAATTGTATTATTAGATAAAATAATTTTCAAATAAAATAATTTTTCGGCATATATTTACAAAAACTTTCTACATATCTTATACCAGAATTAACCAAATTAATACATCTGAATGGAAAAAGTTGTTAGTGTTCATTCGCCAGATAAACTAACCAAAATAAACGAGTCTAAAAAGAAGGCTGAAATTAGCGCCATTCTAGAAAAATATAACCTTAAACCTAGTAAGCAAACTAAAACTAATGCAAAACCTACTAATTTTGAAATTAAACCTAATTCCAATCAATCTAATGTCGTTCATATCAGCAAATCATTACCTACAACACCAATTACATTACCATCACAACAATCTAGCGCTAGCGGTACTAAATCTTTAACTACATCACATATCCCTAGTGGTGGGGGTGGTACGACTAAAGAAATTAGTATAAAAAATATTATTGAGGAAGATAAGAAGAAAGAACAAGCTAAAAAGTATGAAATGCCTAAAGCTATTATAAGCAATACGAACAATCCAAAATCCAAAATTAATATTTACGAT
>JAJTDW010000036.1 GCA_021298175.1 Pseudomonadota bacterium | reverse complement strand
GTGTAATTCTAGATGGGGATTATATTGCATGTACAAATATTGAATTTATGTCTTACAGAGGGGATTATAGTGATTTAGCTATTGATTTTTCTTTTGAAAGTAAAAGTGGAAATAAAGATATAACGTCTAAATTTTTATATAATAAATTATTAGACGTGCGCAATACAAATTTGATAGGATATAAAGGTGGTGAATATGTAATGGACGACGAAGTAAATGTTTATGTAGACAAACAAGGAGCATGCTCTGGAAGATTGATAATTGGGGTTGGACTTTATTGTGGAAATATTGACATTATAACTTATTATCAAAATAAATATTAATAATTTTAAGGAGTAAATTTTGGAAAATAAACAAATGGAATTACAAACAATAGAGAATTTAGATATAATTGTGAATTATCAAGAGTCTTTGATTGATTTTGATAATACTAAGATTGTTACTTTAGCTAAAGAGTTAGTTAAAAAATATGAAAGTTTAATAGTAACTGAGGACATGGTAAAAGACATATCTTCTGAAGTTGCTGGAATTAATAAAGTTATAAAAAAGATTAATGATAAACGTATAAATATTAAAAATGACTATTCAAAACCATTAATAATTTTTGAATCAAAAATAAATGTAGCGACTACTATTTTATCAAACACAGTAAAAGAACTAAAAAAGCAATTGCAAGTTTATGAAGATGAAAGAAAAAGCAAGAAGATGATTGATATATCTGCTTTAATTGATTTATTATCAAACAAGTACAATCTTAAGACTGAGTACGCTAATAAAATCATACTTAAAGATTCATACTTAAATAAAACAACTACAATGCAAGAAATAGAGTTGTCATTAACCGAGCAAATGGACGTACTCTATAGTGCGCAATCGTTTGAAGAACAAAAAGCTAAACATGAAGCAGAGCGAATCGAGCAGGCTATAAAAGAAAAGCATGAGCTTATATTTGATTTGAATACGCAGTATGGATTTAATTTTAGTTTATCAACATTTAACAATATGAAAAACAGTGAAATACTATCATATTTTATTAATAAAAAAGCTGAATTAAATAAACCAATTATTAATAAAGAGGTTGAAATAAAAAGCAATGAAGAAGTTAACGACACAATTACTTATGAATTAATTATAAAAGGTTTAACAAAATATCAAGCAGATAACATTATTGGTATGCTACCATTCGAATGCGTTCATAAGATAAATGTAGAATTTTAATTTTTTTGGTGGGTAATGATGTTAAAAGTAAATAAGACAATCGATTACCCCAATTATTGCAATATGGGAGAACTGTTTAAAAAAAATACTATAACTAATAACTTATTATCAAATATTAGGAATAACTTAAGTACTTATTTTTTATCAGATAGAATGCTTGAGTTTTATATAGATAAAGTATTAAATGAAGATATAGTAATTGACGATAAAACAGGCAAAGTTTTATGTAATAGAGTTAGCTTAATAACTGATTATGTAATAAAATGTTGTGAATTTTGGGGTACTCCAGTTTTAATAAAAAGCTCTATATATTATGTTTATAACGGCAAGTATTATTTAAAAAACAAAGATATATTTAATAGGTCTTTTATTGAAGAAGTTTTAAATGGTGTAGGTAGCCCTGTATCAACGAGAAAAATAAAAGACATAAAAGACCTTGAAGAAAAATTTAAAGGGATAGAAATGATGGAAGATAAAACAATTGATAATTATATAAATTTAAACAATGGAACTATTTTATTTAATAATGATGGGAATTTTAGTCTTATACCGCATAGCCCTAAAAACCATATATTTTATTGCTTAGACTATAACTATGAGCGTAACGCTACTTGTGAGGATTTTTTAAAATTTTTAAGGTCTTCTATACCCGACCAAGAGTCTAGGAGAGTATTGCAAGAGTATTTAGGGTGGTGTTTATTAAAATCAAATAGTAAAAGCACAAAGTTTGAAAAAGCTTTATTTTTAATTGGGCGGGGTTCAAACGGTAAAAGTGTTATATACGAAATTATTAACGCAGTTTTTGGAAAAATAAACGTATCCTCCTTGCAGTTGTCTGAATTAACAACAAATAGCAATGCGAGAATGTCGGCTAAAGATTGTTTTATAAATTTTTGTTCAGATACTGAGCGAGGGGGTAAAATAGAACATGGAGTACTTAAAGCTATGATAAGCGGTGAAAGCGTTACGTTTAAGTCAATGAGACAAAATATATTTACGCAAGATTGGGAGCCTAAACTTATCTTTAATGCCAACTCAATGCCATCACATACCGAGTTTACGGATGCATTTTTTAGAAGGCTTATAGTCATACCATTTGAGGTACAGTTTACAGGTAAAGATATTGATATGGGGATAGCTGACAGAGTTATAAAAAATGAACTACCAGGGGTGCTAAATTGGTTAATCCAGGGGCTACAAAGATTGCTTATAAATAAAAGATTTTCTAAATGCGAGAAGTCAGAAAAATATGTGGGTAATTATAAAAATGAATCAGACACTGTGTCTTTATGGCTTTTAGAGAAAGGAATAACAAAAAGCGAAACTTTTAATTTGGACTCAGTTAATGGACAAGTTCTTTATGAGAAATTCTGTCATTATTGCGCGGTTAGTGGTATAAAAAGATTTGTGCCATCTAAGCAAAAATTTTATAAAAGACTAGATGAGGATTTTAATTTTTTATCTAGAGTAAACAGAGGAAGCAAAGAGTATTATTTAAATGTTGAGGATAAACACTACTTTACGAGGGTTATATTTTAATGAATTATGAAAGCCTATTAATTAGAGTTGGGTTAATATTCAACGGTAATTATAAAAAAAATATATGGATATCCTGCTCAACTATAGATAAACCAGGAAAAAAGAAGGGTAGTTATTTTATAACAGATGAGGGTTTTATTTTATGGAAAAACTGGAGAACGGGAGAGCATGGCGCTATTAGTGACTATGGATTAAGAGTTAATAAAAAAGTAATTTATAAAAAAATAGAGGAGAAAACTTTACCACCGCTTGTTTTGAAATTTATGAAATGCACTAGTCATAATTATTTAGAAAGAAAAAAATGCGTATTAACTGATAATTTAATGATTAACTATGACAACCTTGTTATACCAATGCATGACTTTGAGGGTAATGTAATGTCTTATCAGTCCATTAATAAAGATGGGGGTAAATTATTTGCAAAAGGCAGACCAACAAAGGGTTTATTTCATTTATTATCTAATAACTCAGACTCAAAAACTGTATTTATTACAGAGGGGTACGCTACAGGCAATGCCGTTTATCAATGTTCAAAATATGATACATACGTGTCTTTTAGTGCTAGTAATATTCTTAACGTTTATAACAAGCTGTCTAAGTTTGGGTGTCGCCCAATTGTGGTATGTGATAATGACCCAGTTGGCACTGATTTATCCAATTCATTGTTAAGCGTTATAATTGGAAATAAGGGGGAAGATTTTAACGATGTTTTTATAAGGGTTGGAAAATGTCAAGCAACGGCTTTACTCCTAGACCATGTCAAGTTACTGGGTTAGATATTTGTATTAATGCACCAGAAAGAAGGTTTATAATAAGTGCTGCAACTGGGAGCGGTAAAAATAAACTAATTCAAATGGTAGCCAAGCATTACGGTAATGTATTGCTGATAACAGATAGGATTAGCGTAATAGACCAATTAATTGAAGAGCAGATAATGTTCGGTTTATTTTATGATGTTGTGACATCTCAAAAAATAACTAAAGATTTAAATAAATTAAATAATTATGAAGTTATAATAATTGATGAATGCCACGCAATGTTTGTTAAGGTATTGTCTTATATAAAAACAAATAATATAAAACTAATCGGCTTTACTGCAACGGCAACAAAGCGCAAATTAATGTTATATTATGAAAAAATATACACAATATCTACATATAACGAAATGGTAAAAAATAAATATTTAACTCCAGTTGAATTTTATTCAACACAAAGTATACGCTCTGATGATTTAGATTTTACATCAACAGGCAATATAAGTAATAAAAGTATGGGGGAATTAAATAAAAGAATAAAAAACATTAGTGCAAATTTAGTTGAGGACTATTTAAATAATTGCAATAACAAGTCATGCATAATAACTGCACCAAGCATAGAATCCGCAAGAAATGTATTGGCAGACTTTAGAGAAAGGGGAATCCCATCCGACATTTATGTGTCAGATATTGAAGTAAACAATAAAGAACGTAAAAATATATTAAAAAACTTCAAAAGCGGAGCTGTAAAAGTTATAATATCGGTTGAGGCAATATCAAAAGGGTTTGATGCACCGATAGCAAAGTACCTATTTGACTGCAGGCCTAGGTCAATTAAAGACGGGTTGGACGGGTTTATACAAGTTATTGGTAGAATCGTAAGGATAAATGGAGCTGATTCAGTTGCCACTGTTTATGATTATGTCGGTAATTGTAGTAAGTTTTTATCAAGATACGCTATACATTGTGAACATGGGTGTACTGCATTAATAGATAAAGACTTTAAAGTACACAAATGCGAAAGATGCAAAGCTGAGTATGATATTAAACCTCCAACAATATGTAATTCTTGTAAAGATTTTTCGGTTAAAGATAAGCCGTGCATTTCATGCCAACATGTTAATGACGTTAAAGAACTATCATGCAAAAAATGTTTAATGGATTTTAGCATAGAATGCCCTCACTGTAACTCCATGACTACTTATCTGATAAATAAATGTATCAGTTGTAAAAAGCAAATTGAGGAATCGGATAAAAAACTTAGAGAGAGTATAGCTATAATAAGCACAAAAAATGTAGAGATGAAAAAGGTTTTTTTGCCAAATTATAAAGACATAAATTCTTTAACCATGATGGATGAGGTTTATTCAATGTTTGCATCAACAGTTAAATATAGAGTTGAGGAGGAGGGAAAAGTTTATAAAAGCCCAGTTTTTTACGCATTACAATTGAGCAAAAAAAAATGGGAAGAGATGGGGCTTGGTTTAAATTTTAACGTTAATGCATTTCAATTATACAAAAATTCAGCGCCTGAATTATTTGCGGAATGTATTAAATTTATTAAAAAAGAAGGAGCAAGATATTATGGAGAGAGACCAGCAGATAGCGGTTTTTAATTGGGCTAATCGTAAATACAAAGGGATAAATAAAGAGTGGTTAGAGCTTATGCATTCAACAGGTAATGGAATACACTCTAGTGGTAAGCATATTGCAATAGCTAAATATTCTGGGCTAAAAGTTGGATTGCCAGATATAGTTTTACCAGTGCCTAACGGTAAATATGGGGCTTTATATATTGAAATGAAAGATTTTGGTAAAAAAGCAACTAAGGAACAGCTTTATTTTATAGAGTTATTAAATAGGTATGGCAACTATGCTTGCGTATGCGTAGGAGCTGGAGAAGCGCAGGTTGTTATAGAAAAATATCTAAAAGGAGAATTATAATATGTATGCGCCAACAGAAAAAGGTTTAAAGCTAATCTACGACATGAAACCAATAAATGTAAGTGATTTTAAAAAAACTTTAAAAATTTTTAAAGGAAACAAAACCATTA
>JAJTDW010000035.1 GCA_021298175.1 Pseudomonadota bacterium | reverse complement strand
CACATTGTCTACCAGCCCCAATTTCAGGATCATAAGTACCATCTTTAGCCACAAAATATGGTAAATTTGGACAATTACCATTTGCCATAAGTCCATTGATAGACAAGCCACTTGACCCTGCTTGAGTTGCCACAAAGGTTATTCCTGGACTCAATATTCTAGCCCCACCAGTTTTGGTCTGCTCAAAATTCGAATAAATATTGCTTAACCAAAAATAATGTAAAATATTATAGGTGTTAGTGGCTATTTGTTGCCTCGCTGCCGGATTAGCTAAATAAGTATCTATCAGACCATGCCCTGTTATTTCGCCTGCATTTACTGGAATCGTTATATTTGCTGCAGCAACCGTTTGCTGTGGTGGAAGCGCTGCAAATACACGTAAGCCATTAATAACCCCATCATTGCTTGAAGTAATGTAGCCAGGATTATTATAAGATGTTTTACTTATGTAATCACCTAAATTACTGGAAGCAGGGCTAGCTATTCCATAAATACTTAAATTGCTTTGGTTATATCCCTCATCAGCTGTTAATTTTTTATATAGGTTATTGGCATATAAATTACCTTGGCTATGTGGTATCAATAATACAAATGGTTTGGAACCGTTACTGCTCGCTGCTTTTAAATATTCAGTTAAGTATGCAGTGGTGCCAACCTTAGTATGAAAGTCATTTAAGATATCTGTAAAGTTATTTCCCATAAAAGTAGGATCTGCATAATACTTGTCTTTGATGCTATTTTTAAGCGCAATGTATTCCGGCGTGCCAGGCTTGTAATCTAACTTCTTCGCAGCCATATATGCCCTAACATAATCATCAACGGTAATATTTTCATATTTCTTCTGACCAAAAACGTCGCTCAATTGAGTACAGAGATCGCAAAAACCTGGACCATCGTCTTTATTGTAGAGCAGATCAACTTGACCGTTATTTGATATCATGTTTGATTGTGCACCTATGGCAGCATTCAGCTCTGATTTATTCTTATCCGCTTTTTGTCGATTTGTATTAACTCCATTAATATGGAAGATATAGATCTTCTGTAATGCAAAGCTTGAAGCCATTATAAAAAATAAGCAAATACTAATAAATAATTTTTTAATCATGAGTTAACTCCTAAAAAGTGGTCACATTGTTCTTTTGGATCATAAGATTGAATACCATAGTCATCTGAAATTACGTGGTTACTTAATAAATGCTCAATCCGATTCTGTTCAGCTTTTCGAGCTGGAGTATCGCGAATCATGTCAGCGTAATGATCTATAAACTTTGCTTCGTCTTGCATAGAACCAAATTTCAAACAACTTATGGCTGCTGCCGCTTTATTTTCTAGTGCATTTATCTCCATATCGTCAGTTAAACCAACCTCTGCCTGATTATACTGAGCAAGTTTAACCGCTGCAATCGTCGCCCGAACATTACTCTCCGGGATAGTGTTTAAAATGAGCTTCAAGACATCGTCTCTAATCCCAAACTCATTAGTTACCTTACCGATTAACTCTTGCTGGCTTGCTGTTTTAGCCTGATAAGCTGGCACTGATGCAGCTAACTTACCATATCCAGCGTTATTCGACAATTGAGGGTATTTTTTTTGCCAATCAACTGTTGGTTCATTACCCCCAGAGTTATAGGCTAAAAACGCTGCACCACCTCCCAGAATTAATACTATAATTACCCAGTACCGTCTTTTAAACATAACTTACCTTTGCTAATTAATTAGATCAATATATTGCAATACCCTAATACCATTAGGACTGCTCGCATTATAAATTATTATTTCTGGAATTGTCACCTAAATGCCCTGTATTTCTATACTGCAGCGCAGCAATAAATTGTGTAAGTTTTATGGAAATATATTGCCTTAGTGGTTGTGGGTTAAGGAATAATAAAGGTTGATGAGAACTAAAAATAGGTGCATTTTAATGCGTTGCAAAATACAACGAACGGTTATTATGGATGTCTAAAACTAGTGCATAAAAAATAGAAATTAGAGTATTTTTTGATATTGTTCCACACTATATATATTCAGATCAGATGCTTGTAAACTTAAATCAAGTCCATCATATTTAACTACATACCAGATTTATTTTCATTAAATTTTATCAAATTTACCTGCTCATACCCCAACCACCCCCACGACTCTGACCGAGTTCAATCTCTTGTGTAAGCTCCTTAACTTTAACTTGCTCTTGCTGCTGTTGTTGTTCCTGAGCTTTTTGCTGGGTATAATCATTTACGACTTCTTTAGTAGACCTCAATTCAGTATTGGCAATTCTTTGCCGTGCTATTTCCCTGGCACTCAGCTTGGTTTCGGCTTGAAGAGACTCAAGGTTTTTAGCCGCTTCCAGAGATTCGCTAGGCTGCTGCGGTTCTGCTAGTTGTTGCCGAGCTTGTTCCCTCGCAGTTAATGTTTGTGTTGCCTGTTGCTCCAGTTTATGATTATCTCTGAGCCAATTTAACATCTCCTGCTGCTCTGGGTTTCTAAGTTGAATCTCTTTAAATTCAAGGCTTGATGCTATAACTTCAATCGCCTGCGCCTTAAATTCATTACTCCCCGTAATCTCTAAGTTATTACCAAATTGAGCCTGAGCTAATTTTAAACCTTTGGCTATATTGCTCTCGGTTGGGATATTTATCGCAACTACATTTTTATAAACCTCTATCGACTTGTCTTTATTGGTATAGCAATTTTTTTCAGCATCCTTGGTAAAAAAATCACCATTTTCACGCGCAAACTTAAACAGTTTATCCAGATCAATTTGTTGCTTATCCGGCGACCTAAAATAATACTGTGGGCGGGCTTGTTCTTGAAGTTTCTCAGCTTTAGCTTTTTCTAACTCTAAATACTGCTGATGTTGGCGCATAGCTAACTGATCCTGCATGGCCATATTTGCCCGATCTTGCTGCAACTGTGCCAGTTCAGCATTAGCTTTGGCTAATTCGTTACCATCATGTGCAATTTGCGTATCAATTTTAACTGCCTGCAGCTCTAATCTCCGCTCTTGCTCACATAATGCTTTACCTTTATGTGTAGTTGCTTCTCGCTTAATACCTTGTGCCTTCAATGATAAGTGGTTAACCCGCTCTTGGCACAAAGCTAATTCTAGATGTTTATTAATCGTAACCGCGATTTGCTCTCTGATTTCGCTGATTTGTTCTTGGCTGGTAGGAATATTTCTCTGTGCGCATTGTTTGCGGTCTAACTCAATCTCTGACTTTTCGCCAAGATTACCCAATGAATCAATTTTACGCGTAGTTGTTAAAATATGGACGTGGTGATTTCGCTCATCGCTATTCTCTCGGCTTGGATGATGAATTGCATACTCACATGCTACACCATAGCGCTCTGCTATATTCAAAGCTAACGCTTTGGCTAGTGCTACTCTTTGTTCTGCGCTTAGTTCATGCGGTAAACTTATTTCCCACTCGCGCCCTACTCTGGCATCTTTGCGGTTTTCGCTTTGCTCTGCCCTATTCCATAATTCTTGGCTGGTTAACTCTGGCAATTCTATCCCATTAGGTAAAACTATCTCATTCTCTAAAACGCCACCTTTACGATTATAGTTAAACACTTCTCCAGTTCTTAAATCTGTGATTTCTTTACCACCTATATATGCAGCATTAGCCGTTGAAGAATGTCCTTTTCCTCGGCTAATTGCTTTTGTATTTGCGTGGTAGATTGCCATTTTTTTAAGTTTTATTTTTAATTTATTACTGTAATTTTGTTAAAATAAGCACGGGTTACGCAAGTAACCCATAAGTGCGCTCTTCACTCTATTGAGCTCATTGACTGTTAGTTATTTTAGCACAAGTACCATTTGACGGCAAGCATTTGTTTAAGCTATAATTTAGTTATCATCACTAATTTGGAGTAGAAAGCCATGTCTCAAGTAAACACAACATTGTTAACCCAAGAGCAAAAAATACAGGCTAAAGCCGATAAACTAAAACAGCAATTAGCTCTCGCCAATAAAAAACTCGCTCAAATAAAAACCAAACAACAAAGCGAGGAGCGTAGAAAACGTACCAGAAAGCTAATATCAGTGGGTGGAATCTTTGATATGGTCAATCCTGAGTTTTTAGAACTTGAGAATAACGCAACCCTCTACCGCTTAATCGTCGGTGTAGCTCTTCAACTAGACGAACTAAGCAAACAAACCGATGATAACTCAAAAAGTCGATTGGCTGCTTTAGAGCAGAAAGCTAAACTATTTCTTGATAATCGTGAACAACAAAAAGCAGGAACCGTAAAATGAGCCTAACCCTAGAAGAATTGCCACAACTCCAAGAACAAATCAATCAGACATTAAAAGAGCTCCTGGCTCTTGAAGATGAGATGCTGCCCGCTGTCCAAAATAAGATTCAAGAGATCGCAGATTTGCTTACCGTCGGTTTTAATGAAACAACACTCAAGGCACAAGCAATTAGAGCATTAAACCAAGCATTAAGCAGCAGCCAGATCGCAACAATCGCTCGGGATGCTACCAGCTATCAAAACACCCTTACAGAATCAATCGAGAAGCTCCAAAATACCAGCATCACGGCAAAACAAGACGTAACCCGTTACCAAGGTATCACCAGAACCCACAAAGTGCTCTACGTAGGGATTATTACCGGCAGCATTTTCTTTGTACTTGGCGCAGTCCTTATGTGGGGTATTCAGTATAATCGACTCGATCGGTATGAACTTGCCCTCTATAAAGCAGATAAGTTTGCTTCTTACGTTAATCACAGCTGTGATTTCAAAAAAGACTATGCTAAGTTTGTCGGAGAAGAGCCTAAGTCATTTAGCTGTGATGATACATGGAAATCAGCTAGTGATTGGTATGCAAGAAGCAACTAAAACGTGGTAAAGCGGCTTGACGCTTTGGTTACTACCTTAAAACTCAGAAATCTTTATTCGTGGGCAAGTTTCAAAAAAAGTAGCTTCTACCACGCTTTAATTACCTGTTTTATTCCTTAATTAGAACGTAACTCACATTTTTACAGAATAACTTGTGGATAAAGTTCAAAAGTTTGCCATATTTAAAGCCGATAGCGCGGTTTTAACCACCTAAGCTAGGCAGAGATAGCAAACCACCTTTCTTATGCGCGTGTAGCGCATTATTTGTTATCTGCCAGAGGGATCGATTGAGGGTGGCTCAATGCCACCTGATAATCGAGCTAACCCGATTAGAAAATGGATTAGAAAATATCGCGCTAAATTTAACCTACAAAAAAAATAGTCTCGTGCGCGATGATTATATAAAGGATTAAATAAAGGATTAGGGATCGCCGAAAGCATTGAAAATAGGGCGTTTATAAAGATTCTGGTGGCTGATACGTCATTAGTGCGGTGGCTGATACGTCATTAGTCGGTGGCTGATACGTCATTAGTCGGTGGCTGATACGTCATTAGTCGGTGGCTGATACGTCATTAGTCGGTGGCTGATGAATTGGTATTAAAATTTACTAAAAAGCTCCAGCTGTTTTTTTGTTTTACCTTTTGGATAAACCATTAAATAATTATTTTTTGAAATCTCGTAATTCCATTTTGATTTTAGATTAACCGCCAAATGAGCTTTTTTAACTTCTTCTAGCGCATTTTTTAACTTACGCTTAAAGCACTTCTGCAAAGCTTTTGCAGAAAATTAATAGCAAAAGGCACTGGTTGGTTGTGGCTTTCATAAAAGTTGTACAACCACCTAGCTAATTGATTATCTCCCAGCAAGTGCCTTATATCCGCACTTATCAAGGTGTAATCATTATCCGTAAATAAAGGGGTAAGTTTTTTATTGTACTCTATGACTAGTTTACCATCACCAGCAGTATCGATATAAACGTTATTAATTAGACTCCCCGCAAATAATTTTGTCCCGGTTTTAATTTTAACCATGCCAAATTTCAGCCTAAGCGCTCTCTCTATGAGCTTTTTAGACCTTTCCTGATTATATGTTAACCTCATTTGTTGACATAAATCATACAGGGTAATCCGTAATTCAGTGCTTACACTACGAGTTTTGGCTAAATACATCAAAGTATCCCAAAGCTCTAAATCATTTTGATCTAGGTGTTCACCACTAAAAGCAACCTCATATTGTGACATTGTAAAAATAGGCTCATCTTTAACTAAAGCCCTGCGCCCCTTACGAACCATGCCAAATAAAGCACCACGCAAAAAGCAATTCGGGATCGCACGCTTATCCTCAAATATTTCCGGTAAAAGCTGCTGCATAGCCGTACCGAGTAGTTTCGCTTCATCCTCAGCTTTTTGACGGTGTTCTTTAGTTACTAGATGTCTTTTAAACTCTTGAATTTTGGCATCTATCTTGACCATTAAAATATCCCTAAGAATTTTTTACGTTTAGGCTTTTCTTGTTCTTGTTTATTATCCAAAAGATGAGTAGTTTTTTCTAATTGCAGCATTAGCCATTTTTCTCTATCTCGAGCTTCAGATAGTTGAGACTCTAATAGCGTTATTATTTTGTCTTTCGCAGTGTCAACTTCAGTGTTTACATCTGCATTAAATATATTTATTTTACTGTCTAATTTCTGTATACTACCAAACACTCTCATCAATTCTGAAGTGTCTATTTGTTTAACACCATCTACACTCTCTACACTAATATTACCAGTCTTAATGTATTTATTATACATAGTTGCACGACTAATATTTACAAGTTTAGACGCTTCTGTTATACTTACCTTTGACATGTTAACATCCGTATAAAACAATGTATATATTATACATCATTTATTTTTATAAACTTCTCTACGATTACCTATTTTAACAGCTAATATAGTCAGTTCATTGTCTTTTATTTCACAAATAATTCGATAATCGCCCACTCGATATTTCCAAAATTCGCTAAGCGTTCCTTTTAAAGACTCTCCAATTGATCTAGGGTCTTCTAAATTTGCAACTCTACTCTCTAGAAAATCTCTTATTCGATGTTTAACTTGGTGATCTAATTTATCTGTATCTTTCTTCACTGAAGATAAATATTGAATAACCCAAGTCATAAGTCATTCCACATATCTCGTGAACTTAATACAGTTTCACGCCCAACTCTTAAATCTTCTAGACGCTTCTCCGCAATATAGATGTCTTCAAGATTATCTATATAATTCATTAAAGCTTCTTTAACATAAAAAGACTTAGTCCTATGAGTATCTTGAGCTAATCGCTCTAGACGTTCACCAAGAACATCTTCAATTCTAACAGATAAAAGCATTATAAATCCCTTAACATTGTTTACTTGTATGACATTTTAAATCTAATACCATACTCTTGTCAAGTCATAAAAATAAAAAGACCGCTAAAAAGCGGTCCAAAACAGTCACTAGATCTATCACCTAAGGAATTAGAATTTATAATTGATATTATATTTCTCAAGAAATTAACAATAAAAAAAATATTAAACCAAACCCTCCAATAATTAAAAATAATAATAAGCCACATAAAGCAACTATACTTCGCCAAACCATAATTTTAAATTTAATCTTTCTAATTTCATTTTCAACAGCTTTACTTTCACTATCTAATAAATCACCCAGATTAATAGCTCTTTGAATGTTTTCTTTAATTGCTAGTTTATTTGAAATATTTTTGTTTAATAATATAACTCTATAGATAGCACAAAACAAAATGATCACAAGAATCAAGATAATCGGGATTAATTTTTCCACCAACAACTCCATGTTAATCATCTAATATCACTACCCCAAATAGTGATACGATTTTAGCTCTCAAACTTTATATATGGAGCTCCCCGACAACGCCTTTAAATACATCTGAACGATTATACCCACCCGCAATTGGGAAGCCAGGACTAACTTTAGAGCAACCTTGATCACTATTATAACCACCTATTGCACTACCCCAATAGGAGCTACTAATGGTTTGCCATTCGCTGGAGTAGCCAAACCAATTATCTTGAATACGGCG
>JAJTDW010000034.1 GCA_021298175.1 Pseudomonadota bacterium | reverse complement strand
CCAATCTTCTGGGATGACTCCGACCTTAGTTTGTTTATATCCTTGTGGTATTGGCTTAATCATCGTTGCCACCTTTGATTTTAGGTAGTGCGCTTTCTTTGATTAACTTTTTTTCACCAGATTTTACTTTTCGCTCTAATTTTTGAATATCTTCAGATGGTGGTAGATTTTCGGGTTTTATACCACGTTCAACTAAAATATTACGCACACTTAAATTATTTTGAGTATGTTCCTTAGTTATAAAGACCTCGCCATGTAAATTATTTTGCTTTACGTTATGATTTGTAATCTCAGTTGCAAGATTTTTTGCAGTAATAGTTACTGTAGGTAAAAAATCTGCTAGCGGTCTACTTTTGGGTACACCCAATTGCTCTTTCATTTGCCCTGTATTATTCCCCCCAAATAATGCATTATCCCCTTTAGATCTTATACGTCCAAAGCCTCTTTCATCCACACCACGCTGATAAATATTTTCTGACAACTCTGTCTCTGAATCACGTAACTTAGCTCTTGCATTAAGCCTATCCTCAAGCTCAAGACGCTGCTCTAATATTTCTTGTTTACGTGTTTGAATCGCAAAATAAGTTTGCGCAAATGCAACTGGCTGTTTGCTTGAGTCAGCATTTTGGGCAATTAAATAACAAGCATAACGAGTTAATATTATATCATCTATTTCACGCTCTGCATTAGAGCCTATTATAACCATTTTCCCCGCATGGCGAAAATGGTCTTTCACTAATATTTGTGAGGTTTCACAGCTTTTTTTAGCTCTATCTATAACATTTTCAAATTTCTCCCAACGCTCATAACCTAATATTTTTTGCAATTCACGAGCGTACCAAAACTCTATGCCATTACCATCAATTAGATGAACAATTGAGTTAAAGCTATCTTGTAGTTTAATAATTATATCTTTTTCCACTTTATCCGCACTCCATCAATATATTTTACAATAAATACACCCTTAAATTAATTCATACCATCTCGTTGGATTCAACGAGGTGGTCAAACCAAACCATTTTCGTGACATCACGAAAATGGTTTATAAACCTAATTCGTTTAAATAGTTATTCATTTTTATTTTAATCTCAGCTAACTCACTCTCTAAATTTGCAATATTAGCTTTTGTTGCCCCCAAATCAATTAGTTCTTCTTCTTCAAAAGTATCGACATAACGAGGAATATTTAAATTATAATCATTGGCTTTAATCTCAGTAAGAGTTGCTAGATGTGAATATTTTTCAATCTCTATACGATTATGATATGTTTCTAAAATCTTAGCTATATGCTTATCAGTTAAAGTATTTTGATTTTTAGCCTTTTCAAATTCATTGCTTGCATCTATAAATAAAATATCTTTATTAAGCCGATTTTTCTTAAATACTAAAATACATGCTGGAATACTTGTGCCAAAAAATAAATTAGATGGCAAGCCAATTACTGCATCTAAAACGTTATCTTCTATTAACTTTTGGCGAATCTTACCCTCACTAGAACCTCGAAATAATACCCCGTGTGGTAATACAGTTGCCATTCTGCCATGTTCATTTAAACTCTGAACCATATGAATAATAAAGGCATAATCCCCCTTACTCTTAGGTGGTGTCGCATAATTAGTAAACCGACTAAATTTATCTTTATCACCAGCAACATCATCCTCACCCCATTTATCTAAACTAAAAGGTGGATTAGCCACAATAACATCAAAACGCATTAAATGGTCATTCTCTAAATGTAATGGGTTTCTAATTGTATCCCCCCAAGCAATTTTAGCGTCATTAATTTCATGTAAATACATGTTCATTCTGCTCAAAGCCTGAGTTTGCCCATTTTTTTCCTGTCCATAAATTGCAAAATTGCTGTTTCCAACTTCTTTTGCAGCTTTAATTAATAATGAACCAGATCCACAGCTTGGATCATAAATGCGATCCCCCTCTTTTGCAGCAACCAATTTAGCCAATACGGTGGATACTTGACTTGGAGTATAAAACTCTCCGCCTTTTTTACCAGCATCAGAAGCAAAATGCGAAATCAAATACTCATAGCTATCACCAATAATATCATTACCAACTAAATTAGATGGTCTTAAGTCAAGCCTTGCATCACTAAAATCTTCTAGCAGATTTTTTAGAATTGAATTACGTTCTTTAGTATCTCCTAGCAATTTCTGACTATTAAAATCAACATTACGAAAAATACCTTCAAGTTTTTCAACATTATCCTCTTCAATTCTAGCTAATGCTTTATTTATCTTATCGCCCAAATCATTGGCTTCTTTATGCTTAAGCAAATATTCAAAAGTACATTTATCATCAAGAATAAATTTTTCTCTCTTTAATGTTCTTTCAATTCTATCGTTGTCACCTGCATAATGCTCGTTGATTTGCTCTAATTTTTCTTTATAAAAATCTGATAGATATTTTACAAATAGCATACTTAAAATATAATCTTTATATTGTGAGCTATCCATTGACCCTCTAAATGTATCGCAGGCTTTCCATACTACATTATTGATAACCTCTTGTGTTGTTTTCTGTATACTGATTTCTAATTTATTTGTCATTAATTTTATGCCCCTTGATTATTTATAATTATTGTTTGAAATATTTCGTTTTTTAACTTGGTTTTTTCTACAATTATCTTTTGTAGTATATGAACCTCCTCATTAGCTAATTTAATATAGCGTACAACTCCCTGTTGTTCTTCTAAAGATGGTAATATAATATTAAGATTAAGCAATGCTGAATTTGGAATCATTTGAATTGATGATCCTTTAGCATCTTTATTTAAAGTATTCTGAATTATTTTAGAGTTTAAGTAATTCACTAAAAATTCACTATCAACAAGATTAAAATCTTTAATTCTAATTACTGACATCACTGAAGGCACAACTAAGCCTACATATTGTTTATCATTTATCAATATAGCATTACTTGGAGTTCTTAATCGAATAATTATATCGCCCAATTGCGTTAGATATTGTGAATTTATTTGTTTAATAGAAAAAAAATCATCCAAATACTCTAGTGAAGGATTAATTTCATTGGTAAAAGACCTCAATGTTAGCACTTTATACTTGATAGCGCCTTCTTCATATGGATTAGTTTTGCTTCTTACTAAAGGAAACCCAATCCTAATACTTGCTATTTGGTCTAATGTCATTTGATAACCCACTGCCATAAAAATGTTATTCAGGCATAATAGTACAATAAAATACACCACCACGTCAACTAAATTTATAAAAATATTTGCACCACACTAGACGAAGTACAAACGCAAAATATAAAATAAAGAGCCTCAAATATTTTTTAAGATATTTGAGGCTCTGATTAACTGCATTTAATTGCTTGCAGTGACGTCGTGACATTATAAACTATTAATAAGGTTATCTTTTGTATTTTCTGTCATGCAGTGAGATAGAAATTATTTCTTTTTGCTAATAGTTCCTATATCATTCCATACAACCGCATCTACTACAGTCCAGTCTCTTGCTGGAAGTGGACGAGTAAAACTAATAGTATCACAAATATCTCCGTGTGTCACAGAATTTATGTCTAATAATAAGTAACACTGAACATCATCACAATATGATTGTGGCATTATATACGAAGTTATAACATAAGGAACCATAAAAAATATAACATCGTCCATTTTATTAAATGCAATTTTATTGCTTGTTGGCATTGCTTGTTGCATTACTTGAGCACCACTAGCATCAGTAACAGTTAATGCCCCATTTTGAATACTTAAATAAGATAGTGCGCTATATGAACGGTTGATACTTGAAGATAGAAAAGATATTGCCTTAATTGTGGTGAGATCAGGCTCTATTGATAGGACAATACCAACAGAATATGGGAATACTGACCCTTGACCTGGATTATTATAAACCAAAGTACTCTGGGTAATTTGGAGATGACCAGGTTCATTAACTACCTTTGGGTTAACTATCTGATTCGGTTGATATGTGGCATCTCTATGCTCATTATGCGTCAATACTTGTGCCTGGTATCTATGCACAAAAATATCTTGTGTATCACTGTAATCAACCTCAACTTGCAGAATACTTTGTTCAAATGGTTGCACGATATTTAAGTCGCTTGGTTCTCTAATAATAATCTCACACTGTGACTGTGGGGCAACGCTTGCCACATTAGAATCACTACTTGTTATACAATTTGTATCGACAAATGCACTTGGAATATCGTCAATCCGCATAAAGGTAGCAATTTCATTATGCTGTGTAGTTAAAGAAAATCCTTGAGGTTTATCAGTATTATTTACTACAGTAAATACTTGATATAAATTACCATCTTGTGGTAACGAAGCATAATAGTTATTGCCCTTAGGTTGAGCTATAATACTAACCCCATCATTAATATGCAGGGTTATAGCTTTAATTACACCTCCGCTAAATTCATTAAAAGTGATCTCAGCATCAGCTTTAGCCTCTTTACTTTTAACTGGCATAGCACATCTACCGTGGGCAGCAATTACACCATTACATGCTGATGTGTCTAATTGCATCAAGGCAGCATCATAGCTAACTGAATCTACTTTTACATCAAAATTACTATTATTAAGTATATTAAGTTGCTTAGTTGAACTAGTATGAATGATTGCATCATTAACCCCTTCAAAAGCTAAGTTATTCGAGTTAACCATAACTTTATAATCAAAAGCACTCTCTAATTTTTCAGCGGTATTAATTGTAAATATGCCAGACTCATGAGCATCGGTATTAACATTAAGCTCAATATTACAGGCATCTCCTGCTTGTAATATTGCCCCATTACATGTATTTGATACAACATCTCCAACAGTAGTTCCAGTAAAATCTAGTTTGCTGATATTAATGTCATCTGAACCATTATTTTTTAATACAAACGTGTTTTTCTCAGGAGTATCCACAGTAAATACATTATTGGAACTTTCATTACGGTATAAGTTCACTTTGTTTACGTCTGTTTCTTCCAACAAATCCAACTGTTGTTCTTTTAAAAATGAATTACTGGTGGTTACTGATAAAGTATGATTTTTATAAATACCTGGAGAAGCCTTTACTTTAATTTGGCAAGCCTTACCTGAGTCTAAAGTAGCATTCAAACAATGATTATCCAAGCTATCTTTAGCGATAAGAGTAGTATCCCCATCCTCCATATGAAATGCAGATAAGGTTAAAGGCATTGCACCTTTATTATATAAGCTAATCACCTTTTCTTTAGTGGTGGCAATTACATTAGTATCGGTCTCTAATACTCCACCACCTGAAGTATCCACATTTATTGGCAATTTATAAGTACCATTATTGGTAGCTAAGTCTAGCTCTGTGACCCCTGCCTCACCTTCATAGGTATAAATAGATACTGTGCAAGCTTGCTGACTTGAAAGAGTTTTACCAAAACAATCACTAGCCCCCTCATTAATAGCATCTTTTGTTTGATTGCTAGTAATACTACCACTATTAATGCTTACCCCCATTTGACCGTTATTATATATTCTAATGGCATTATCGCCACTTTTAGTAATAGCATGTATATCAGTAGTTAGATTCCCTGGCTTGTTAATTTTGCCATCAGCAAAAGTACTACCAATACCACTACTACACCCAGTTAATATCGCAAAAACTAAACTTAAACAACTAACTCTAAAACAAGAACTCATTACTTAACTGCTCCTAAAAAAATTGGTTTTTTATA
>JAJTDW010000010.1 GCA_021298175.1 Pseudomonadota bacterium | reverse complement strand
TGCTTTTTCTTCTGGAGTACTGTCGATTTGATCATAGGCTTTTGCTATACCGCCAAATTTTCTTGATAGAATTGTTGTAATCGCAGCTGTTAGTGTTGTCTTGCCATGATCTACATGACCAATCGTGCCTACGTTTACGTGAGGCTTCTTCCGATCGAATTTTTCTTTTGACATTTTAATTAATCCTTAAGATTTATATATATTTTTTATGAGATTGCCACGCTAAGCTCTGCTTAGCTTGCAATAACGGTTACTTCTTGTTATTTACTACTGCATCAGCAATATGTTTTGGTGCTTCTGAATAATGTTTAAATTCCATAGAATACGTAGCACGACCTTGAGTCATAGAACGTAAATCTGTAGAATATCCAAACATCTCAGCTAAAGGAACTTCAGCCTTAACTTTTTTACCACCAGAATCATCATCATCCATACCCTGAATAATACCACGGCGTGATGATAAATCACCCATAACATCACCCATATAATCTTCTGGAGTTTCAACTTCCACTGACATCATAGGCTCTAAAATAACAGGGCTAGCTTTACGCATACCATCTTTAAATGCCATAGAACCAGCTAATTCAAAAGCTAATTGTGATGAGTCAACATCATGGTAAGAACCATCAAATAATGTAGCCTTAACATCCACAACTGGATAGCCAGCTATTACACCTGATTTCATAGCACCTTTAATACCATAATCAACTGATGGGATGAATTCACGTGGTACTGAACCACCTTTGATTGCATCAATAAACTCATAACCAACACCCTCACCCTGAGGATCAAGTTTAAGCCATACATGACCGTATTGACCTTTACCACCAGATTGCTTAACGTGCTTACCTTCAATCTCAACTGATTTTCTGATTGTTTCACGGTACGCAACTTGAGGTGCACCAACGTTAGCCTCAACACCAAACTCACGTCTCATACGATCAACAATAATCTCTAAGTGAAGCTCCCCCATACCAGAAATAATAGTCTGTCCTGTTTCTTCATCACCCTTAATTCTAAAAGAAGGATCTTCTTTAGCTAAACGATTCAAAGCTAAACCCATTTTTTCTTGATCAGGCTTAGTTTTTGGCTCAATAGCAATATGAATAACTGGCTCAGGAAATATCATTTTCTCTAAAACGATTTCGTGAGCTGGATCACATAATGTATCACCAGTAGTTACTTCTTTTAAACCAACCGCAGCAGCTATATCACCTGCATATACCGCATCAACTTCTTCTCGTTGATTAGCATGCATCTGTACAATACGCCCGATGCGCTCTTTCTTACCCTTAATTGGATTGTAAACTGTATCACCAGACTTTACCACACCAGAATATACACGGAAGAAAGTCAACTGACCTACATATGGATCACTCATTAATTTAAATGCTAAAGCGCTAAAGTGTTCGTCATCTTGAGATTTACGAACCACCATTTCACCGTTAGGTAGCTCACCCATTACAGGTAAAACCTCTTCTGGAGATGGTAGGTAATCAATAACCGCATCCAACATAGCTTGTACGCCTTTGTTTTTGAAAGCAGAACCACAAAACATAGGAATAATCTCACAAGCGATTGTTCTTTGACGAATCGCACTCGTGATTTCAGCTTCAGATAACTCGCCATCAGTTAGATATTTATCCATTAACGTTTCGTTAGCTTCAGCAGCACACTCAACTAAAAGCTCACGCTTTTCTTTGCAAATATCTACTAAATCAGCGGGGATATCTACGTACTTGAATTTCATACCTTGACTTGCATCATCCCACTCAATGGCTTTCATCTTAACTAAATCAATAACTCCATGGAAACCTTCCTCAGCACCAATTGGCACTTGCATAACTACAGGATTACCTTTTAAACGTGCCTTGATTTGATCCACTACTTTGAAAAAGTTAGCCCCTTGACGATCCATTTTGTTAACAAAAGCAATACGCGGAACTTTGTATTTGTTAGCCTGACGCCATACCGTCTCTGATTGTGGCTGTACACCACCAACAGCACAGTAAACCATACACGCACCATCTAATACACGCATAGAACGCTCAACCTCAATAGTGAAGTCAACGTGTCCAGGTGTATCAATAATATTAATACGGTGCTGTTCGTATTGTCTGTCCATACCTTGCCAAAATGTAGTGGTTGCAGCAGAAGTAATTGTAATACCACGCTCTTGCTCTTGCTCCATCCAATCCATAGTAGCAGCACCGTCATGTACTTCACCAATTTTGTGATTTATACCAGTGTAAAATAAAATACGTTCTGTAGTTGTGGTCTTACCAGCATCAATATGTGCCGATATACCAATATTACGGTATCTTTTTAATGGGGTCTTCCTAGCCATTTTTTATCTCCAAAAATAAATTAATAGCGGAAGTGAGCAAATGCTTTATTTGCTTCAGCCATTTTGTGCGTTTCTTCACGACGTTTAAACGCCGATCCACGACCATCTATGGCCTCTAATAACTCATTAGCTAAACGAATATCCATTGATTTTTCTGAACGCTTACGCGCAGCATCACGAATCCAACGCATCGCTAATGCCACCTGTCTTGAAGGAATTACTTCTACAGGAATTTGATAATTAGCCCCACCAACACGGCGTGATTTCAATTCAACTAATGGCTTAACCGCTTCCATAGCTTGTTTAAACACATCAATTGAACTTTTTTTACTCTTAGTTGTTATAATATCTAAAGCATTGTAGACGATTTTCTCTGCAATGGCTTTTTTACCACGTTCCATAATTATGTTAATGAACTTTGATAACTCTGTACTATTAAACTTCGGATCTGGAAGGATTTCTCTCTTCGCAACTTCTCTACGTCTAGGCATTAATACTATCCTTTAAAATGTATTTGTATTTATTTAGGGCGCTTTGCACCATATTTTGAACGAGACTGCTTACGGTCTTTAACACCAGCTAAATCTAATGAACCACGAACACAGTGATAACGCACACCAGGTAAATCCTTAACACGACCACCACGGATTAATACCACCGAGTGTTCCTGTAGATTATGGCCTTCACCACCAATATAGCTTGATACTTCAAACCCATTTGTTAACCTTACACGGCATACTTTTCTTAATGCTGAGTTAGGCTTTTTAGGAGTAGTCGTATATACACGTGTACATACACCCCTTCTTTGAGGACATTCGGCTAAAGCTGGAGATTTACTCTTCTCCTTGATAGCAGAACGACCTTTTCTAATTAATTGATTAGTAGTTGGCATTATATTCCTTATTATATATTAAGACCCACTTATAAATTAAAAGGTTACATCATTGATAATCAACCTTAAAATCATTATTCTAGCATCAAATTTCAAAATAACTTCGATACTAGGCCTCGATTTTAACACAAAATAGAAATACATTTCAAGATGTTTTATAAATATTTGATGTTGAGAAGAAATTAGAAACTCATCTTACAAAAAAGCATAAGATGAGTTGATGATAAGTATCTGTGCAAAAGTAATTTGGGATTTGTTATTTCTGCCAAAGCATGGCAGTTACTTTAATATTAAATGAGATTGCCACGATACGCCTACAATGACTATACATAAAATATAGGTGCCGGCACTTATAATAAGGCTATTGCCAATTGCGGTTTTTGTTCATAGAAATAAACCTAAATACAAAAAGCATAGAGATAATTCCTAAAACTAAACATGAAACCACAAAACTTAATAATGAATAATCAAAGTATTTTAATATGTTATTGCTACTTTCAAGTACCACTGCCATAATAATAATCTGGATAAATGCCATTAAAGAAAACAACAGGCTTTGAGATTTTACCTCTAATTTACCCAATATTCTAAACATTGTACCTAATTGTAACCCTAAACCAGTACAAGAAATACAAAACCCTATAGCAATCCATAAAATATTAGTATGAAAAACAGCAATTACCACAAAACCAACAATCGATAAATATGCCCCTAGACTAATTAGTTTGAGCATGTTAATTTTACCAGCAGCAATTTGGTTAATGATAGTACTAAGCAAAAAACCGCCAATAGCTATTGCCTGATAATACATATAATGATGCATCGATAGCTTTAACGTATGCATCACTAATGTTGGTGATATTGCTATCCACAACATAGAAGGCATCACTAAAAACCCAATAGCTAAAACCCCAACTAAAAATTTTGGCATTATAAAAATATCATAATAATGTTGCATTACTTCAGATAAATTCAGTTTTTGTAATGGAGTTTTATTTGGTGGAGTATATTTAATTAAGCCATACAATGAAATTAAACCCGTTATTAAACTAAAAATAAATACGTAACGCCATGAAGCATAACCAATAATCGCTCCGCCAATAAAAGGTCCTATAATTGGTGCTAAAACTGTGATATTCCCCATCAATGCAATAATTCTAACTGAGTTTTTATCATCAAAGTTTTCATGTATCAATGCATATCCCATAGCCACAAAAGCTATTCCAGCCCCCTGTAACAAGCGCCCCAAAAGAAACATATCCATATTATTAGATGCAGCTATAAATACAGTAAATACTAGAAATAAAATATTGCCGCCAATAATAACCGTGCGCTTGCTAAACCTCTCGGATAATGGACCTAAAAATAACTGCAATAAAGCATTACCAAACAAATACATACTAAGAGACAATGCAACATAGCTAACTGGAGAATTAAACTCCTTTACAACCATTAGCATACCTGGCATAATCATATCATTGGCAGCATATGTTGTAAATTCATAAATCACCAAAGACAAGGCAAATAAATATAAACGTAAATTATTTTTCATAAAATCCTAAATTTCAATAGAATAAAAACATAGATCCCCAGAACAAGTCCGAGGATGACAAGAGTAAACTTTTCAAGCTATCGCAATGACGTATATTAAGCGAATAATCTAGTTTCGCCACCGCACTCTAAATTCTCAATACAACGATCACAAATTGTCGGGTGCTTAGTATCCACACCAATAGTATCAGAATAATGCCAACATCTTTCGCATTTTGTATAAGTGCTTGGAATAACTTCAACAGCAGTAGCATCAGTTTTCTTAAGCTCCACTTTTGATACCATATAAGCAAATTTTAGATCTTTACCCAAAGAGCTTAAAACCTCAAATAACTCAGAATCAGCATTAATTATGATTTCTGCCTGTAGTGATGAACCAATTACCCCAGAAACTCTTTTATTTTCTAGCTCTTTAAGTACTACTTGACGGAACTTATACACCTTATCCCAACGCTTTTTAATTAAACCGCTATCAGAAACCTCAGGTATTGTATAAAAGGTATGATACAAAGTGCTATCTGATGGATTATTATGTAATACCTCAAATGCCTCTTCAGCAGTGAAACATAATATGGGAGACAATAATAAAATCAATGAATTTGCAATATGGTATAACGCCGTTTGGGCTGATCTACGTGGCAATCCATCTAATGAAGAAGTATATAAGCGGTCCTTTAACATATCCAAATAAAACCCGCCTAAATTCTCAGAACAAAAAGCGACTAGCTCTTGCTGTAAAACATGAAACTGATAGCTTGGATAAATCTCTTTGACACTTTTATCCTGCAAGTCAGAAAGCATAATCAATGCATATTTATCTACTTCAACCATCTTATCAATTGCAATAGCATCTTTCGTAATATCAAAATCAACCAAATTAGCTAATAAAAACCGTAAGGTGTTTCTGATTCTGCGATACGATTCTGACACCCGTTTAATAATCTCATCAGAACAACTCAACTCACCAGAATAATCAGTAGAAGCTACCCATAAACGTAGAATATCAGCACCATATTTTTTAATAATATCATCAGGTGCTACCGTATTACCCAAAGACTTGGACATTTTATAGCCCTTACCATCAACAGTAAAACCATGAGTTAATAATTGTTTATACGGCGCCTCGCCCTTAACTGCACAAGCAGTTAACAAAGAAGACTGAAACCATCCACGATGCTGATCTGAACCTTCCAAATATAAATCAGCAGGCCAAGATAACTCTTTACGTTTAGCCAAAACACTCAAATGTGTAACTCCAGAATCAAACCATACATCCAGAGTATCAGTTAATTTTTTATAGTTTGCAGCATCTGTGATACCTAATGAATCAGCGGTTAACCCACTATCAAACCAAGCATCTATACCATTTTCTTCAATTAAAGCAGCCACTTTATTTAATATAGCGTAGCTATCTGGATGCAGCTCATTAGTCTCTTTATGTACAAAAAATGTCATCGGGGTACACCAAGCACGCTGCCGTGAAATACACCAATCTGGACGATTTTTTATCATGGATTCTAATCTAGCCCTACCCCAATCAGGGAAGAATTCAGTTCTATCAACTGCCCTCTGGGCTTTATCTCTCAATGAAATACCATCTTTACCAGAAGTATCCATACCAATAAACCACTGTGCGGTAGTTCTAAAAATAAGTGGGGTTTTATGTCTCCAGCAGTGTGGATAACTATGGCTTAGTTTATTTCCTGCAAGTAAGCGGTTTTTTGTCTCTAATATATCAATTACTTTAGGATTAGCCTGCCACACTGTCATGCCAGCAAAAACCTCAGTAGCTGTACTAAAAGTACCATTATCTAAAACTGGATTCTCTATCGCTAGATTATATTTTAACCCAACAAAATAATCCTCTAAACCATGTGCAGGAGCCGTATGTACTAAACCCGTACCAGCATCAATGGTAACATGCTCACCTAATATTATTGGCACACTTTTTACATAAAAGGGATGATTAAATAAAATACCCTCTAATGCTTTACCTTTTTGCTTAGCAATAATCTCATAATTGAACGTTGTAGCTTTATCATGGGTTAATACTTTTTCAATTAACTCTTGAGCCAGAATCAAATACTCATTATCAACTTTAATTAAAGCGTACTCAATTTCATCAGCAACACAAATAGCCTCATTTGCCGGCAATGTCCACGGAGTGGTAGTCCAAATTACTGCATAAGTATTATCAATAATCTCTTTAACGTTAAAAGCTTCAGCTAGCTTTGATTTAAAATCATGATTAATTTGAAACTTAACATATACTGCTGGAGAGACTTTATCTTTATACTCCACTTCAGCCTCAGCTAATGCTGAAGCACATTCAATACACCAATGAACTGGCTTTGCGCCTTTGAACAAGTACCCAGCCTTATATACCTCACCTAAAGAACGTACGGTATCAGCCTCAACAGCAAAACTCATCGTAGTATATGGATTATCCCAATCACCTAAGCCACCTAAACGAATAAAATCTTTTTTTTGCCGAGCTATTTGATCTTTAGCATATTCTCTACATTTATCACGGAATTCTTTTGCTGGCATTGTTTTACCATGAGTTTTTTCTACATTTAACTCAATTGGTAAGCCATGACAATCCCATCCAGGAATAAAAGGAGCATCAAAACCAGATAAGGTTTTACTTCTAATTATAATATCTTTTAATATTTTATTAACTGCATGCCCCAAATGTAAATCACCATTAGCATATGGAGGACCATCATGTAAAATAAACTTATCCCTACCTGCACATATCTCGCGTAATTTTTGGTATCGGTTTTCTTTATACCATTTCTCTAACATTATAGGCTCACGCTTAGCTAAATCACCACGCATAGGAAATGTTGTTTCAAATAAATTTATTGAATTCTTATAGTCCATTAATCTTAACCTTTAAAAAACTCTCGAGAATTATCTAAATCTCGATGAATCTGCACAAACAATGTATTTAAGTCGCTAAACTTCTGTTCTAACCGTAAAAATTCTAAAATTTCCACTGTGGCGATTTTACCATACAAATCCAAATCCACATCTAGTAAATGTGCCTCTAATTTATAAATATTCATATCGCTAATTGTTGGGTTTTTCCCAATACTTGCAACAGAATTATATCGAATACCATCTATATAAACATACGCAATATAAATACCCCATAATGCAGGTCTATTATGCCCTACACATAGATTAATTGTTGGAACGCCAAATTTACGCCCCAAATGGTTACCATGAACTACTCTAGAGGTATAATGGATATTGCGCCCTAAATATTGTTTTAAACTATGTAAATTATTATCCATAGCAAATTGTCTAACTATAGAGCTAGATACACGGTTATTTTCAATATAATAAGGCTCAACTGTTGTAACATCTATATTATGTCTAAGCAAATCCTCTTTGCCACCTGTAGCATTTTTACCAAAACGAAAATCATGACCAATTACTACATGGGTAACTTTTAATTCTTTAATTAAAACCTGTTGAGTAAATTGACTCGGAGATAAATCACATAAACTAGCATTAAAACGTATAATAACTAACTCATCAATAAATCCTAAGTTTTTAAGAAATAGATACTTATCTCTTAATAACCCCAAACGAGCTAAACGTTGTTCTTTTTTACAATCAGCAAAATATTCCAAAGGTAATGGCTCAAAAGTAACTACAATTCGTCTTAAATTCTGAATATTAGCTATTTTGTTGAGTTTTGTAAATAATTGCATATGCCCCAAATGCATACCATCAAAATTACCTATAGTAACAATGGATTTTTCTTTTGCGTCCGATCTTTGATTAATTATAATTCTATACATATTACTAAAAATAAAAAATCCCTACAAGTTTAAATAGCAGGGAGATTATATCCAAATAAATTTGGATATTTAACTTAATATTAATTAGCTTTACTTGATGCTACTGCACTTTCTTGAGCTTCATCACATTCAGCTATACCATCAACACGCTGCTCAAAATAAGCAGTATGCACACACTCACCATAACCATCAGTTAATACAGTACTAAAAACAGTTCCTAAATAACCATCAACAGCAAATATATTTGAAACAAACCCTAAAGATAATATTAACAATAATTTTTTCATAATTCTTGGCAACTCCTGTGATATGTCTTAGTAAATGGAATAATTATAACATATTATTCATCATATGTCGTTAGATTTGTCAAACTGAAAACAATAAATTGTGTTACTACTCACCATCCGTTATAGTAAGTTGTACATATAAAAGCTCACTAATTTATTAAGGGATTTCCGCGCTACGCTCGCAATGACTGGAGACTTATCGGGCTAGCTATATATGAGCAATGCCAATTCCAGATTTAATTAGACTAAATGATGAACAGCGCCGTGTACGCAATAGTACATAAGGCGTGAATCATGACGTATAATTAAAAAATTGGATTGGTATAATATAGTCATTTGGTTTTATTGCAAATAGTGTGCGGTGGAACTTCTAAACTAATACCATTAGGATAGCCACGGTAACTCACTTCATATTTTTTGTTGAGATAAGTTAAAAACCCGATATCACCACAGCCTAGTTTAAAAGCTAGGCTTCTCCAATTTAGTTTATTCGGCTCAACCCATGCAGCTTCTGCTAAACCAAGCATCTTTGGTAAAGCCATATAAAATAAATGCTCTTCGCTTGGAATCACCTCGCTCCAAATAGCCCCTTCAACACCTAATAAATTATTTAAGTAGATATCTTTAAACCCATGTTGTTGTCGAATGTTTGATACTGAAAAACCTATGCTTAATGCATCAAAAGTACTTGCGTAATCACTAGCCCAATATAATCCAGGCTCTTCAAAATTTGGTGAATAACGTATATCAAAATAAGTTAAATCAGCAAAACTTAACACTACCGGATAAGACTTACTGAGTAAATTTGCTGCCATGGTATATCCAGAAATGGGGCTTTCGTTAGTTTTTTGCCATTCCCAAATATGCCCTATATTTTTTGCAGCAATAGCATAAGACTCACTAATCAAACCATCATCATCTTGAACCATTTGCTGCCACCCAGAAATCTTATATTGTGGTAAATTATGACTTATATCTCTAAAATATTTATGCATAGTATCCTCAGATGAATTATCCATAACAATACCAGGAGACTGCCACACCTTATTGTAAAACTCTTTTAACAAAGACTTTTCTGATATGGACTCTGTGTTTTTACATTGTAAATTAGCCCACTCCCCATTTTTACAATAAGATAAATCACTCCATGCATTTTCAGGAACTTCATCACCAGATAAACTAATCTCATTATCAATTGCATATACAGTAGTTTGTCCAGAGAATAAATGAGCTATATCCCTAACAATACCATTAATACTACTAGTAAATTTCTTATCTACCCCGTATTTACATACTGGTAGCACATTGTCATTATAGCCCTGTATACTATAATATATTGATTTATCTGCGGATTCAACAAATACTTCAGGCATAGATAGCTTCATGGCTCTTGCATGTGCAGGCATTTCAATTTCGGGAATAATGGTAATCTGTCTTTTGTTAGCATAAGCAATTAAATCTTTAAGCTCTTCTTGACTATAAAAACCCCTATACAAAGATTCCACTGTCTCATAATGCTTATGTAAATGATTAGTTATATCAAATTGATCATCAAATAAGTTTGCTGGGGGTAATACTGCACTCAATCCACGAACGCTACCAATTTGGGTTAACCTCTTGTATTGGGTTAACTCAACTCTCCACCCCTCATCATCAGATAAATGTAAATGCAAGGTATTAAGCTTACTGGCATACATAATATTAATTAATTTCCTAATCTCTTCAACTTTAAAAAAATGCCTTACTGTATCTAACATTATTCCACGATATTTAAATCGTGGGTAGTCAACTATCACCTGAAAAGGAATATGATGTGGATAATAATAAGCTAATTGCGATAAAGTCTGCTGTGCATAAGCATATCCTGCACTAGTATTAGCATAAATAGTAACATTATTGGGCTTTATTGATAATACATAACCTTCAGGTTTAGCATAAATATCTTTACAATATAGTTTTTGGGCAGCGGAGTTTGGATTAATCGAATTAGCATCAACTTCTATACAAGAATTATAATAAGGTTTTACTAAAGATTGCGTGGGATAACCTAATAATTTGGGTTGCAGATACGTAACCGAAACTGGGCTTGGCACCACATAGGACGGAACATTATTTGCAGCAAACATACTCCAATTTTTTTGGACTGTATAATCTAATGCTTTTTTAACAGCATTTTGGTCATATCCAGCACTTATATATTCAGATACCCCCATATACGATACTTGCTTATTAGTAAAATTATAAAAAAATACCTGCTGTTGCATTGCTGTAATATTACGTGGAATATTTTGAAGACCAGTAATGCTAAGTTTATAAGTAGTATCGGGCTGTAATACAAAATCATTAATCGGGGATAATAAAACCACATGACCAGCACTTAAAGAAACCCCTGGATGATTTGTAACAATATATAATTGAGTACAAATCTTGGTATCCTCTTCACAAATTTGCATGCCTAGCATGGATTTATATTTAATCAAAGTATTAAACATAAAAAATCCAATACCCCAAGCACTCCTCTTGCGGTCATTTTGAATAACCATAGATAAATTAAAATCATTATTTTTTTTAGGTGCAACAGTAATAGCTACAATAGGTTCAGATTTAATAGCAGGTAAGCTACGTGAATAAATAATGATTGGCAATAAAATAAATATTACAATTAGTCTTCCAACTGAACTCATATTAGATCCACCATTTAAAATTTATGTGGCATTTATTTTGCTCTCAGTAAAATAATCCCTTCAGTATCTTTAAACTTAGATAAATACCCTGTTAAGGTATCAGCAATTATCACTTTTTTTGTTATACTAGATGCATTTATCATGCCAACTTTACCATCATGAATATATGCAATCCCCAGATGATATATAGAGTCAGCTTTTTTCCCACTTCTTACAATCCCTATAATATCTCCAGCTTGAATATATTGTATATATTTAGGCAATGAACTAAGAGGAATAAATCCCATAGTTTCTTTATCAATCAATTTCTCTCGTTGGCGAATACAATCCAAGCTTGAATAATTATTATTTTTACCATTAGCTATGCTATCACCTAAAACATGGGTTTTATAAGGTAAGGATTCTGCCGTTAAACTAAAAGCAACATCGTACACTGCTTGGTTATTCATCACTGCCCAATCTTTAAAATAATGATTGCGGTTACAATATTTAATATCCCCATGATACCTAAGTTTCTTTATACCATCAATATAATTTACCATAGTTAATCTATTTTCTTTAATTAAGTTACTTATAACTAAAACTTCTTCAATAAATAGCATACAATCAGTATTGCTTAAACTAATATATAAATATTCTGGAGTAGACTTATCTAATAAATAAGAAACATATGGGCTATTTAATAATTGTAAACCGGTCCACTGTATTATTTCACCTAATGGTTTTTGAGAGATTTTTTGTGATTTTGCATTATTGCTTAGAGCATTGAGTATGTTATCAGTCCCACTTTCAATAACCACCTGATATGATTGTATGTTTTCCTGCTTGGCGTGTACACTACTCATAAAAGTAATAAATAATACCAAAATAGTTATTTTAATTATTTGCATGTAAACTCCAAGTCAATTAAGTTTAGATCTCTATTTCTTAACTAGCAGTAAAGACAACCTTGAGCATCAAATAACGGTCAATTGTAGCACAAGCTTACGGAATTGTCAAGTGATGTAATTATCACTCTCGCTAAAAGATGACAAAATTATAATTAGCTGATTTATGCAATTGATTCTAAGGCAATGGTTTTGAACAGCTCAAATCACACCTAACATAACCGTCTGAAGTTGTTATTTTATTTTAAAAATATTATTTTTTGATGTGTTTTTCGGATTTCTATTAGACTAAAAGATAAAGAACGTTAACTATTATTTTGACAAGTAAAACTGTTTATATGTAATTTTCATACTATACAACAACTTAATATGACACACAATTAACCACCCAGATACTTTATGATAAGAGATTGCCAGGATTCTGCTAAAGCATCATGACTGGCAATGACAAAGGTTTACAATATGTAGCAAGAATTGATGCAGATAGGAAGTTATTTGATTTTTTTGTTTTTGCTACGTTTATATATAAGAGTAAATAAAACTCCCGATACAATTAAACCAATGATTAAAACTTCACTATGCTTTACATAATTAAGCACATGATCTAAATCATTTGCAAAAAAATATCCTAGATAAATTAATGATGGTACACTAATTAGAGCAGCTAAACCATCCATTAATAAGAATTTGAAATACGACACTTTATGGCTAACACCTGCCATAATGTAGATTGGAGCACGTAGTCCAGGCAGAAATCTAGCAAAAAATAGAATTTTATCACCGTATTTATGTACTTTTTCTTGAATATGGACATAAATTTCTTTAGTTATAATCCGCCGTATACCTTTGACCCGTGTGACTTTTGACCCTAACTTTCTACCCATTAAAAACATAATGGCATCGCCACCTAATACCCCAATTAAGGATATTACTGACATTATTTCTGGTAATAAAACATGATGCGTATCATTAGATAAGGCACAAATCACGCCACCAGCAATCAAGGTTATATCCTCTGGAATTGGCACTCCAATTCCACAAGCTATTAATACAAAAAATACAGCCCAATAACCATAATTGGTAAAAAACTCTATTAAATAATTTAGTACTTCCACATCATTCTCTACTGTTTGATTTTTTGAGCTATTTTATTAGCCCAGGCAACAGCTAAATCATATGATCTAGCCTCAACCATGACACGCACTAATGGCTCAGTACCACTAGCACGCACCACCACTCTCCCCATATCACCAAGATGCTCTTGAGCCTCAGCAATTAATGGGGTTAAAGTTTCTTGCCACTGGAGTTTATTATCCCCCAATTGCACATTAATCATTGATTGCGGGTAATCCTCCCAATCAACAAGATCTTTCAAAGGTTTACTAAGTTTAATAATAGCAGCTAAAACCTGTAAAGCAGACACAATACTATCTCCAGTTGTATGCTTATCTAAACATAAAATATGCCCAGATGCCTCGCCACCAATTAACCAATTACGCTTAAGCATTTCTTCCAATACGTATCTATCACCAACTTTTGCACGTATTAATTCTAAGCCTTTTTTTTGTAAAGCATGCTCCATTGCTAAATTAGTCATTACTGTGCCAACTAATCCCTGAATATTCTTACCATAAGATAAATATAACTGTAAAATAATATAAATTAATTTATCACCATTATATATATTACCTAAATTATCTACAAACAAAACCCTATCACCATCACCATCAAAAGCAATACCTAGATCTGCATTATGTTTTTTAACTGCATCAACAATATTTGCAGAATAAGTTGATCCACATTGATTATTGATATTAATACCATCTGGATCACATGCAACCTTAATCACAGTTGCACCAAGCTCTTTAAATACTTGCGGAGCTACCTGATAAGTTGCACCATTAGCACAATCTAAAACAATTGTTAAGCCATTTAAATCAAGTTCAGGTGGAAAAGTATTTTTACAAAACTCAATATATCTGCCCTTACCATCCTCAAGACGTGACACTTTACCTAATTGTTGTGCAATAACCATTTCTTTTTCTAATTGTTCTTCAATTTCTAACTCAACACTATCTGCGAGTTTTGCCCCATTTTTACCAAAAAACTTTATCCCATTATCCATATAAGGATTATGTGAAGCACTAATAACAATACCAGCTGATAAATGTAACGACCTAGTTAAAAATGATACTGCTGGTGTTGGTATTGGTCCTGCCATATACACATCAACGCCAGAATAAGACAAACCAGCTTCTAAACTAGACTCAAATAAATATCCAGATAAGCGCGTATCCTTACCAATAATCACCGCTGGGTTTTCGATATGACGCCCCAAAACCACCCCAGCTGCATACCCTAAACGTAATGCAAAATCAGGAGTTATAGGAAACTTTCCCACAACACCTCTAATCCCATCAGTACCAAAATATTTTTTATTTTTAGTATCTTTTATAATAGAGTCTCCTGTTCTAAATGTGGCGATGGAGCTTTATTATTAGATCCCATTATAATATCAATATCTTTTGTATCTATAGTTTCTATATCTAACAGCATCTTTGCCATCATATCTACTTTTTCTCTATTATCCGATAATAACTGTCTAACTAATTTATATTGTGTTTCTAAAATTTTGCGCACAGTATTGTCAATTTTCTCAAGAGTTGCCTCAGATACATTTTTATGCGTAGTAACACTTCTACCCAAAAACACTTCGGTATCATTTTCGCCATAAATGATAGGACCCATTTCTTCAGTCATCCCATAGCGGGTTACCATTTTACGTGCGAGATCTGTTGCACGTTCAAAATCATTACTTGCACCAGTTGTCATCTGATTCATAAACAACTCTTCTGCTACCCTACCACCAAATAAAATTGCTATTTGATTCATTAGGTATGTTTTATTATACGAATATCGGTCCGCTTCCGGTAACTGCATAGTTACCCCTAAAGCTCGCCCACGTGGAATTATAGTTACTTTATGTACTGGGTCAGTATCTGGCAATAATCTTGCTACAACTGCGTGCCCTGATTCATGATAAGCAGTATTACGCTTTTCGTTATCATTCATAACCATGGTTTTACGCTCTGCACCCATGATGATTTTATCTTTTGCATCCTCAAAATCACGCATATCTACTAGTTTTTTATCTCGTCTAGCACCAAATAATGCAGCTTCATTAACCAAATTAGCTAAATCCGCACCAGAAAAACCAGGTGTACCTCGTGCAACAACATTCGCATCTACATCTGCAGCAGTTGGGACTTTTCGCATATGAACAGCAAGGATTTGTTCACGACCTTTTATATCTGGTAGCGGCACAACAACTTGGCGGTCAAACCTGCCTGGACGCATTAACGCTGGATCTAAAACATCAGGGCGATTAGTTGCAGCAATAATTATAACCGTAGTATTAGTATCAAAACCATCCATTTCAACTAACATCTGGTTTAAAGTTTGTTCCCGCTCATCGTTACCACCACCAACACCTGCACCACGTTGACGCCCAACAGCATCAATCTCATCTATAAAAATAATTGCTGGAGCATTACGCTTTGCTTGATCAAATAAATCCCGCACACGAGAAGCCCCCACCCCAACAAACATTTCCACAAAATCCGAACCAGAAATACTAAAAAATGGAACATTTGCCTCACCAGCAATCGCTTTGGCTAAAAGAGTTTTACCTGTTCCTGGAGAACCACTTAATAAAACCCCTTTAGGAACTCTACCACCTAAATTTTGATATTTGCTTGGGTCTTTCAGGTAATCAACGACTTCCATAACTTCTTGTTTTGACTCTTCACAACCTGCAACATCCGTAAATCTAATTTGATTCTCTGCTGGATTTATAACTTTGGCTCTACTTTTACCAAAACTAAACACTCCGCCGATACCACCGGACTTACCACCACCTGCACCACGCATAAAATAGATCCAAACTCCAATAAGCAATAGCATAGGAAACCATGATACGAATATATTCATCAATAATGAATCTTCTTGTGGTTTAGCACTAAACACAACTTTATGTTTAATTAAATCATTTACTAATTGAGGATCATTTAAAGCATAAGTTACAAATTTACTTCCATCTTTTCTTTCGCCACGAATCCAACGACTTTGACCAACTTCGATTACTATATTTTTAACTTGATCTGATTCAACATCGGTAATAAATTGCGAATATCCAACAACATTCTTATTATCAGTAGTATCATTAAATTTGTTAAATACCACCATCAACCCAATACCAATTATTACCCAAATAATCAGACTTTTAAATATATTTCCATTTCGCATATGCTAATTACCCAAAAAAAGTTTAAGTTTAAGTTTAATATTATACCTTAGAATGCTCAGTGGTTACTAATTTATTTCGGCACAGCAAGTATATCTCGCTACTTTTATCTCTTGAAGCCGTTGGCTTCTTAATTAATACTTGCTTAAATATCTCACGTGCAAGTTTAACCAAATCATCAAATTGACCACCATGAAAAACTTTAATTACACAATGACCACCACTAATTAGATGATTTTTAGCAAAATCCAACACTAACTCAGTTAACCCAGCTATCCGAGCTTGGTCTACCCCCTTAATGCCACTTAAGTTGGGCGCTATATCTGATATTACCAAATCAACTAATCTACCATCTAAAGTATCAACTAATTGGTTTAATACGCCTTCTTGTGTAAAATCTCCCTGGATAAAATGTAAGTTGGCAATAGGATCAATCGGTAAAAGATCAACTCCGATTACCACACCAGTTGCCCCAACTTTTTTTGTTGCCACTTGTGACCAACTACCAGGAGCACAACCTAAATCAACAACCCGCAATACATTCTTAAAAATATTATACTCTTCTTCTATTTCTAATAATTTATAAGCTGCCCGAGAACGATAACCGTCTTTTGCTGCCTGATGCACATAATGATCATTAATATGATTACTAACCCAGTCTCTATTAGTTTTATTTTTTTTATTTATACTTTTTTGTACAATGCTTTTCTTTTGCATAACTGATTTATTTAACCGCCGATAATATAACTAAAATAATAAAAAATGGAACTAAAAATATTGATAATAATATATATATATATATCATCAAATCAAACCCAGGAAACATAAAATAAGAAGCAGATAAGGAAATAAATAACATAGCTCCAATAACTACCCTAGATAACCATAATCTTCCAGTCTCACCATATTTACTAAATAAATCTAATGGCTCTACTATATCCTTAATAAAAACCCTACTACTTCGTATTAAATATTGTGATAATGAAGTAATAAATAACGCTAATATCATAAGTGCTACTAAAAATTGAAGTTTCTTAGGCAAATAATGCTCTACCGCAACAACACCAGATAATATATAATTATACATCCCAGGATCTACCAGATTAGTTTTTGAATTAATATTTAGCGGAATTATTCCTAATACTGGAGCTCCCGGTGTATACGCATCTGAAGTAGAGGCATCTGGAACAGACATTCCTGCACCAGATGATTTCAAAGACGACTCTGGAGAATCTGCAATAGAACGAACCACATAACCAATCTCCCCATTAGGTAATTGGGTTTGATATGTAACAACCTCCCTACCATCTATATTACGTGTAGCAGGGCTTGTACCAATTGCAATTACCCCACACATTACCACTAATTGAGCAACAATAATCTTAAGTGCTATATTTGTTGAGTTAAACTTTGCCACTCGTATAGAATTGACTTTATTATTTAAAATATTAAGCCCAACTATTCCAAGAAAAAGCATCCCAATTATACCCAACCAATTCACAGAAAAATTAAAATCAGTATAATAGTTGGATGGGAAGCCCTGAGTAATTGCTAAATGTTTTAAATTATCATATAAAATCTTTAATCTGCCAAGTTTAAAGTAAGCAATACTCAATGCAATTACTAAAACCAATAAAATAACTGCATGACTAATTAATTTATTTATCCTAATTGCTTTATACCCACCAATTAATGAATAAACTAACACAAAACCTGAAATAGTTAAAATACTATTAGCAAAACTCCAACCCAATAAAGCAGAAAAGATTTTTTCAGTGATAATCATGCTTAAACAAATTAAGCCTAAATATGCAACAAGTTGAAATCCAGCAAGAACAATTGAAAATATACCCAAAGAGGTTAAACTTGTAGATAAATGGTGATGCACACCTTTTGCATCTATCACAGTTGAAGAGCCATCATGACGTAAGTTAATTTTCTTAAAATTAACACTATCTATTTTGCTTGATTTTAAATGAACATAACGCACAAAAGAGTTCTGGTTATCATTAGAATCATAACGAACCCAGAACAAATAAGCAATAATTATAGCTACAATAGCAAAATAAAAACCAGAAAAGCCAAATCTAGCCCCTAGCACTGCTAAAATGGTAAACTCAACTATTCCTAAATTTAGCTGTATACTAAGATAAGGCGTATCATCTATAATGCCTACAAATTCATCACTATTGTTATTTTTACGCCTAAAAAGATAAGCAACTAAAAACAAACCCATAAAAAATAAAGTTATTATGATGTAACCTAAATTATCCAATGACATTAAATACATAATATCTATACTCTTTCTACAGTAAATAACTTATTATATTGTCTAAAAGCGTACCTATCTGTCATACCAGAAATATAATCAGTAACCACCCGCGCTAAACCATCGGTAATAACCTTTAATCTAAACTGCTCTGGTAATAATAACTCATCGCTCATATATGCATCAAATAAAGCTCCAATTATATTAGTCGCTTTAAATCTTAACTGCATCACTGTATGATGCTTATATAAATTTTTATGTAAAAACTTCTTTAGCTCACGCTGAGCTTGATACATTTGTGGGCTATACTGCACAATCTGAGGAGCGTTTCTTACCTCAGAATCGTTTCTTATTTCATACTTCTCTATATTTTTATTAGTATTTTCAATCAAATCATAAATAGTTATGCCAATTAAACCACGCACTAACTCTTTATGCAATCTACGACCTGATAGTTTAGGATAATTAGATAATACCGTTTCTAATTGTCGCTTAATGATGCTTACTTCTTGCAACTGCTCCAAAGTAATCAAGCCAGCACGTAAACCATCATCAACATCATGATAATTATAAGCTAGCTCATCAGCAATATTAGCCAACTGCGATTCTAAACTTGGCTGCTTATTTTCAGTAAAGCGAACCCCAATATCACCTAATTCCTGAGCTTTTTTTAAACTACAATGCTTTAAAATACCCTCACGAGTCTCAAAGGTTAAATTTAATCCATCAAACTGGGCATAACGCTCCTCTAGCTTATCAACAATACGTAAAGACTGTAGGTTATGCTCAAATCCTTCAAACCCAGAATGAATTAATTTACGGTTTAACTCATCCTGTCCTACATGACCAAAAGGCGTATGCCCTAAATCATGCGCCAAACAAATAGCCTCTACCAAGTCAACATTTAAATGTAAAGCAGTTGCTACAGATCTTCCAACCTGCGCCACTTCCAAGCTATGAGTAAGTCGGGTACGAAATAAATCCCCCTCGTGATTAATAAATACTTGCGTCTTATACTCTAATCTACGAAAAGCACTAGAGTGAATAATTCGATCACGATCACGCTGAAACTCTGTACGATACTTAGGCGGGTTTTCATTTATAATACGCCCACGACTTATTATCGTTGCAAGATTAAGTGATTTATTCATATCCATCTTTCATAAGGGCTATTAAGTATTATTGTAAGGAGTTTTTAATTACGGTAATTATCTTATCATTAGCATCAATCACTGCCATACTACGAGCTTTAGTTGCCATTTGTAAACATATTTTTTGGTCTAATGAATTAATTAAACCCACCATTTTTTCTAATATAAAATCCTGCTGCTGAATTATTTTAGCAGCGCCAACATCCTCTAAGGATTTAGCGTTAAATAGTTGGTGATTATCCACTGCATAAGGATATGGAATAAATATTGCCGCTATCCCAACTGCACAGATCTCACTTACAGTAAGTGCGCCAGATCTGCAAACCACTAAATCAACTTTATTGTAAACTTCAGCCATATTCTCAATAAAAGCAACTACTATTACATTATTTATTTTTAAATCGTTGTATTTCTGCTGCGTATTTGCAACATCACCACGGCCAACCTGATGAATAATGCTGTTAATATTGGATGTTTTTGCAAAAACATTGGGTAATTCATCATTAAAAAACTTTGCCCCTAAACTACCGCCTAAAACTAAAACCCTTATCCCATCAGAATGGTTACTGTATCTATTATGAAGATTATCCACCTTTAATATGTCGCCGCGAAGTGGGTTTCCCACTAAATAAGTATGGTTACTAGGCAAAACCCCCTTATATGCAACTAATACACTGTTAGCTAATTTGGATAGTATACGATTGGTTAACCCAGCTACTGAATTTTGCTCGTGAATTATCAAAGGAATCCCCAATAACCGTGCAGAAAAAGCAATAGGAAAAGTTGCATACCCACCAAAACTTACAACCAAACTAGGCTTATAAGAAAAAATAATGCGATATGCCTGATAAATAGAACGACTCAAAATAAAAGGTAGCATTAGTAATTTTAAAAACCCCTTTTGCCGCAATCCGGAAATTTTAATGCGCTCGAGTTTAATCCCATTACGTGGAACAATATCATTTTCTATTCCACTATATCCACCAACCCATACTAAATTATAATTACTCTCCAATAATAAAGCAATTGTTAATGCAGGAAATACATGACCTCCTGTACCACCAGCAGTAATTACTATAGTATGCTCTTTCATATTGAAACTCCAATATTGCTCATCACTCCTTGCCTACCTATTGTAGGCGGTGTCGCTCTTTGCTTCATTGGAACTCCAATCTGTTCGAGCATATGTTTTTTTTCATATTGAAGCTCCAATATTGCTCATCACTCTACTTCAACACCACGTTTTATTTGTTTGTTTTCATAGTCAATTTTTAATAATATTGCCAAGGCTATAAAATTAATTAGGATAGAACTACCCCCATAAGAGATAAAAGGTAATGTCAACCCCTTAGTTGGCAAGATCCCTATAGTTACCCCAATATTAATTAATGCCTGAACTAAAAACCATACACTAATACCTTGAGCTACCATAGATTGAAATTTTCGGTTCATTAAATACCTTGATTCTGTAGCAATAACCGTAAATCCACGATAAAAAATTATAAAAAAGAGTAGTAATATAATACTTACACCCAAAATTCCAGTCTCTTCCGCTATAATTGCTAGAATAAAATCCGTGTGAGCCTCTGGCAAATAAAAGAGTTTTTCGATGCTATTACCTATACCAACACCTAGCCAACCACCATGACCCACAGCTAAAAGAGAATGGGTTAATTGATAACCTTTACCCAAAGCATCATCCCATGGGTTCATAAAGCCTAAAAATCTACGTATCCGATAAGGTTCTACAATTACTAAAAATATAAATCCAACTACTCCTATAGCAGTCAAAGTTAGAATAAATTTTCGGCTAATATCTGACATATAAAACATACTTAAGGATATAATAAATACAACCGTTGCAGTACCCATATCTGGCTCTAAGAGTAACAAACATATGTATGCTATTAAAACCAATAACATGGGTCCAAAATCATAGAAAAATTTATGCAAATCTAAAGTTTTGCCAGATAAATAATATGATAAATAAATAACTATTCCAAGTTTTGACAACTCTGAGGGCTGTAAGCCTATTCCACCAAAACCAATCCAACGTCTTGAACCATTAATAACTCTACCAACATGCGGAACCAAAACAGCTAAGAGTAATAAAGCAATAAGAATAGCCACTAACCTTGCATTTTTACTCCAAAAAGATGTGGGCAAGCTAAAAACCAGCATAAATGCTAGGATTCCAATTAACATACTTATTGAATGGCGAATTAAGAAATAGTATTGACTATGTGAGCCAACACTTGCATAGGCAATAGAAGCTGAATATACCATCATTAAACCTATAGCTAATAACATAATCACCGAAAAGATAATTTTACTATCATATACAGAATCATAATCCAGCTCAGAATCGATAAAAAACCACTTTAAAAGTTTATTTATTTTTTTCATATTTATTTATGCAAAATTTTGAGCAACAAAATCCCAATTAACAATCTTAAAAAACCCTTCTAAGTAGTTGGGGCGAACATTTCTGTAGTCAATATAATACGCATGTTCCCATACATCACAAGTCAAAAGAGGTTTGTTTTCGGTAGTTAGTGGAGTTGCTGCGTTTGAAGTAGAGACTAAATCAAGTTGACCTGAAGGAGTTTTAACTAACCAACCCCAACCAGAGCCAAAAGTTGTAATACTTGTTTGAGCAAAGGCTTTTTTAAAATCTGCAAAACTACCCCATTTTTTTGTAATTGCATCTAGTAGTGCCCCCGTTGGCTCAGAACTGTTAGGAGTTAAACAATTCCAATAAAAAGTATGGTTCCAGGTTTGTGCCGCATTATTAAATATTCCACCTGAGGATTTCTTAACTATATCCTCTAAACTCATAGATTCAAATTCGGTACTTTTAATTAGGCTGTTTAAATTAGTAATATATGTTTGATGATGCTTAGTATAATGATACTCTAAGGTCTCTTTTGATAAATGAGGCGCTAAAGCATCAAGCTCATAAGCTAATTTAGGTAGTTTATGTTCCATAATTTTTCCTTTTAATTAAAATAAATGTTTAAGATGTTTCTATTGTCTAAAGATGGTAATATACGCGAAGTATGTCGATATATTTAAAATTGAAAACCATATAACACAAATCAAATAAGCAATTATAGCAAATGGTGTTATCAGTATAACACTATGTGACACACTCCAAAGCCAAATAAAGAAAGCGCCTAGCGGTATCATTATTACTAAAGATATGCTAGCAATAACTACCGAATATATTAATAGTGGTAATATATTTTTAAAACTAGCTTTAATGCTTAGAAGCATAGCTATTTTTGGTGGGGTCTCATAATTTAAACAAATTGCAGGAGATAACCACATAGCAACCCCCAAAATTAAAGTAGGAATAGTTAATAATAATGTTAAGCTATAACCACTGGCACTTAAATTAGGGTATTTTGACTCTATCAGAAACTGTAAAATCAATAAAATTGTACTTAAACAAAAGTTTAGAAAAGCCAACCTAGTTACAAAGCTATTATTAAATATTTTAAATATTTCATTAATACTAAAAGACTCGACTTTTTTTGTCTTTCCTGCTAAATACATAAATTTTGCCGTAAATAATGGCGTAACAAATGCACTAATAAAGGGTAAAAACATAAAAGCGGTATTTAGGATTTCTAAAAATAAGAAATGTAACGGGCGCTCTCTAAATAGAATAAATGCTTGCCTTATCCAGCTAAGCCCCGATTTTAATTCAAGATCATTTCTTATTATTAAATTACTCATATTTATATAACTTCCGTTCTTCTACTAACAATGGTTAAAACAACACACATCGCATTTTACCACACCTAAATTTACTAACAATTAACAATATTGACCGCTAACCCACCAAGAGATGTCTCTTTATACTTTATACTCATATCTTTACCTGTTTGTAGCATTGTTTTAATCACATGATCTAGACTAATTATTCCCGCCTCTTCCTCTAATAAAGATAGATACGCAATATCAATTGCCTTACTACTTGCAACGCCATTTCTTTCTATACAGGGTATTTGTACTAAGCCCTCAACTGGGTCGCAGGTCATGCCTAAATTATGTTCCATACCAATTTCTGCAGCTTTTTCAATTTGAATTAAAGTACCGCCAAAAACAGCAGTTAAAGCACCTGCTGCCATTGAACACGCAACACCTATTTCCCCTTGACATCCAACTTCGGCAGCCGAAATAGATGCGCCATATTTATATAGCATTCCAATAGCTCCAGCAGTCAAGATAAATTCCACTAATTTATCTTGACTAACATCAGAGCTAAAATTGCGATAGTACTCCAAAACCCCAGGAATTGTACCCGCGGCACCATTTGTTGGAGCTGTAACAATACGGCTAAAAGCAGCGTTTTCTTCATTAACCGCCATTGCATAAGCAATAGCAAGTAACCTTTGTTCTTTAGGTGAGCTTGCAATTGTTGGAATATTTAATTTTTTATATAATCCAGGAGCTCTACGTCTAACATTTAAACCTCCAGGCAAAACCCCTTCAGTATTTAACCCTCTAATTACTGATTCATGCATTACTTGTACAATTTCTGAAGCTTCTTCGTAAAACTCTTTTGCAGTTTTACGTCCTAATTCATTTCTTGTTACCAAAGTTGCTATTGAAATATTATTTTTCTTGCAGAGACTAAATAATTCCGTTGCCGTTTTAAAGGGATACGGCACATCAGCATCTGATGCAAAATCAGCATAACTGCTAATTTGTGCTTTATTTACTACAAACCCACCACCAACAGAAAAATAATCCTCTTGAAGTAAAACCCCAGAATTAGAAAAAGCAATAAACCGCATTGCATTTGAATGCTGTAATAAGAACTCATTTTTATGTAATAATAAATCATTATCATATGAAAATTTTATTTTATGTTTATTGTTTAAATATATGAATCCACTTTGTTTGATTTCCTCTACGCAAGAAACAAACACCTTCGGGTCTACAGTCTTAGGATTATGCCCACACAGACCATTAATTACAGCAAGCATAGTTCCATGCCCCTCACCAGTTAAAGCTAATGAACCAAATAAGTTTACTTCCACATGAGTGGTAGAATTAAGCATTGAGAGCTCTTCTAATAAATTAATGAATGTTGCAGCAGCTTTCATTGGTCCTATGGTATGAGAACTAGAAGGACCAATGCCAATGCTAAACATGTCTAATGCACCTAACATATCTTTTCCTATCGACTATAAGTTAACATCTAACTCCGATTGTTTTGAGTTATATTTTTTATCAATTATCGCACTTAAATTATCTTCAGATAAAATAATTTCTACCCGTTCGTGCTGCTTAACATTCTTACTCTGATAAACAACTTGCCCTTTTGAAGTTCTAACAATTGCATAACCACGTTTTAAGATATTAGCAGGATTAACTAAGCTTAAACTATTTGATAAGCGATCCAGTTTATTGGAAATTTCACGCACTTTATTGCCAATCACTGTGTCTAAGCGTATAAATAAATGATCTAACTTAATATAATGCTTAGATAAATTTAGTTTTTTTATATCTAACTTTGACTGAAGAAAACCTAGTTGCATCTTATGCGTGGCAATTTTTTGATTTATCAAGATTAAAAGACGTTCTTGATGATTTCTTAAACGATTTTTCTTTTCATATAACTGATTTATGGGGTTAAGGATCTTTAACTGTCTATAATATGAATCAAGGCTTTGCTTACGATCATTAATAACACCTTCAAATTTATGTAATAATTGATAATGTAACCTAGCAAGTAAAGAGTCCCATTCTGATTTACTTTTAGCCACAAGCTCTGCAGCACCTGTTGGAGTTGGAGCGCGCAAATCAGATACAAAATCAATTATAGTAGTGTCAGTTTCATGACCAATTGCGCTTATTATTGGAATATGGCTTGCAAATACCTCTCTAACTACAACTTCCTCATTAAAACACCATAAATCCTCCATACTGCCTCCACCACGACATACAATTAAAACATCGACTTCTGCTCTTATATTAGCAGTTCTGATAGCCTTAGTAATCTGCATAGCAGCATCTTGTCCCTGAACAGCAGTATGGTATACAACTATTGGGATATTTGGCATTCTACGTCTTAATGTAGTGATAACATCACGAATTACTGCACCTTCTTTAGAGGTCACAACTCCAATACTTTTAGGGAATACGGGGATAGGTTTTTTATTTTTACTGTCAAATAAGCCTTCTGTGCGCAATTTTACTAAAAGTCTATTGTATGCTTCCCACAACTCCCCTAAACCAATTCTACGAATACGCTCAACATTGATTTGATAACTGCCATTTTGTGGATAAATTGTTACTTTGCCTCTTATCTCAACTTTTAACCCATTTTCTAATTTAAAATCTAGCAAAGGTAAAACACTTGCAAACATTACACATGATATTTTAGCAGCATCATCTTTTAAATCAAAATAGATATGGCTATAGGTTTTTACCCCAGAGATTTCGCCACTTATCCAACAAACAGGCATGTTATTCTCAAGAAGTGTTTTAGCAAGCTTATTGAGTTGAGTAACAGTTATCGTATCGTCTTTTATATTGTAGTTTTTCATATTAAACTCTAAAATTGCTTTTATACAGTAACTTAACTTTTATGCATTGTATAAACTTATCCACAAGTAGAAACCATTTGTTTTTTATTCATTAACCAATTAAGAAGACTTGTGCGACTCAAGCTACAACACATAACCGACTGTTATGGGTTAATTTATCATAGCGAATTAAGTTTGAGCTAGCTGGTTATTATATTTCAGGACATTTAGGTTATTAAGTTACTCACAGAATTATCCACAAGATTATTAACATTATTTGTGGATAATAGAAAAAAAAACCACTAATTTCGTAACTTATAATATAACCATTTATCTGCTTCAATTCTTTCTAAATAGTTATAAAATTAGAAGTTTAGCGTTTTGGTTATAGACCAAGTAACTCATCAAGCTTACCATCTCGGTTTAATTTTGCAAGATCATCAAACCCACCAACATGTAATTCACCAATAAAGATTTGAGGCACTGTCATGCGTCCAGTTTTTTTAATCATGTTGTCTCGCTCTTCTGCATTTACATCAATTTGAATTTCATTAATATCCACAACTGATTTTTCTTTCAACAACCTCTTTGCCATATCACAAAATGGGCAATTTTCTTTAGAATAAATAGTTACTTTCTTCACCTTTGGGATCCTTTAGATTATAATATTAATACCCAATTATACACTAAAATACCTTAGAGCCTGTTCAATATCTTTAATCTTCAGGGTAATCACATCAAAAAATTATCGTATAATCGTGGCGCAGAATCATTAAATTGAAAGATGTTAAACAACTTCCTGTATAGCTAAAAAAATAGCCTCATATATAATAAATATGAGGCTATTTTTAAATTTAGCAAGAATTTTAGTTAATGAATAGCTTTGCTATTGTTATTTGCCAAACTTTCATAAGCATTTAAACTACTGTGGTCCATATAACTTAGAGCAGCTTTTCTAAAATATTCATAAAGACCAATATTAGTATCTTCAGATTCCATTATATGCACTATGACATCAGATAATCTAACAACAAATTTCCCGTCTAAATATAAATCAGCAGAAATATATTTATTTGATTGTTCAAAATTTTTAAACTCAATTACTCTTTCCATGATTTACTCCTCATTTATACCAATAAGTTAAGTTAACTAAAATTTGACACTTTATTTAATTTGAATACATGAATTTTGTTGCAAAAAAGTCGAGAAATACTAATGTAAGTAAAATTGAACTTGAAGTTTTATAATTTACCCATTAGGTAATTTATAAATAAGCAAAGCACATTTAACTACAATCTATAAGTATTTTAAACTATAAGAACTTAATGGTAAGATAATAAAAAACGGGGCAATTAATGATAATGTAACCTATAAACACCTTGGAATATTACGCTTCTTAACTATATACATCATTTAATCATAGCTTAGAATGCCTTATAAATCGTTTTTTTTAAACAATAAAGATATAACATAAATCAGAATAAATTACAACATGATATATCGATTTTTAATATGCATAACTAAGTAAAAACAAAGTTGAGCGATTAATTAATTCTATTGAACTCTATTGGTTTATTTGGGATTTTATGAATTTTATTTATGAAAATTAGTAATATTTTTTAAGATTTATATAAGGTAATATCCAAATAATTATTTAAAAATATAATATACTAAATTAATCGGAATAGAAAAATGTTGAGCAAAAACAAATAAAAAGGACCACAATGAGCCCTTTTTATGAAATTTTTTGTTTAGTTATAACGAGGAGTAGCATCTTTTGGCTTTTGTTTGTTTACAACAATATCTCTACCATATTGATTACTTCCGTTTAATTTAATAATTGCTTGATCAGCTTCTTCTTTAGATGCCATTTCCACAAAACCAAATCCTTTACTACGACCATCACGGTCAAGAATAACTTTAGCAGATAACACGTTACCAACTGCAGCAAATATCTCAACTAATTCTGCATCTCTAATTTTAAAACTAAGTGACGCAACAAATAATTTATTTTCCATTTTGAACTTTCTTAATAAGAATAATACTTAAATAATTGTCCCCTAAGCATATGCTCACTTTAAAAGTTTGGTGTACCCATAAAATTAAATGTATACTTTTAATTTTATTGTACACTTTAATGATCATAATATCTACAAAATTTTTTAAGATTTTATAGCGATTATCCCTCAATCATCGCTTTTTGTGATGTACTTAATTGACAAATTTCCTTTGGGCAGACTTTGATTATCTCTAAAACCAGCTTAATTAATACTTAAATACTTGCAAGCACGTATGTATTAAACTTTAAAATTTAAAGTAAAAGCATAGTTAGTTTTATAATCACTCAATCCCAGGTCACATTATAACACTATATTTATAAAAAATCAAAATATTTTCATACTGCAAAGAAATATAATGTACTAAAACTGTACAAACCTTTGGCTAATCTCCATATAAACAGGACTCAAAGATAAAAAAATAAACTATAAAAACAATATTCAAAAACATTTACTATGCCAATATACTTGCAAACACCTTGAATTCCAAACCTTATATAAATAATTTCACATCAATTGCATTTAGTGCCTATTTATATATGTATATATTTAAAAATATTACAATGCATATAAATTTTATTTGTATTATGTTCTCAGAAAAACATTATTAAAGATTTTTTATATAGGAATCATATTTATGGACCTGCAATTTGAAGGCTGCTTGACACCTAATTGATTGACGTTGAAACATTTTAGACTTCCAACTCATATTTTTGGAGCAAAGTATTTATGTTGGGAGTGACAGCTCTCGGGGAAAAGTTCAATACCAGCAGATTAAGATATGCCTTATCCTGATCAGTTGCGCAAAGTAATAATAACATTTTTTTGTGCAGTGCTTATATCATTACTGTATAATTACGTGAGACAATAAAAACTTTCAAAAATATTACACTAGAAATTAGATAACCAAACATGCCTAAGGCATTATAGTAGTAAAATATTAAAGGTATTTACAGTTACATAAAACATATAAAGGTAAAGTACAAAATGTATAATAATCTTAATAACAATCATAAAATAAAATTAAGCACATTAATAATGTCAGGCGTGGGTACTATTATTGGCTCTGGCTGGCTATTTGGCGCAGCACATGCAGCTGCAGTTGCAGGTCCCGCGTCTATCCTTTCATGGGTTATTGGTGCTATCATGGTTTCAATTATTGCATTAAATTTAGTAGAGCTGTCCACAACTGCACCTATTCGAATGGGTAGCATGGGTTATTTTTTAAGATATACTCATGGCTCTCTAGCAAGCTTTATTGCTGAATGGACAATTTTAATTGGTTTTATTAGCTCAGTACCCTCAGAAGCTACAGCCTCCACACAGTATTTAAGTGATTGGAATTTTACCTGGGCGCATAACCTTTTTAATCAACAAACTCAAAGCCTAACAATTAGCGGATTAATCGTATCTAGTATGTTATGTGTTGTATATTTTTTAATTAATTATTACTCTCTAGCATTTCTATCTAAATCAATCAAAACAATAACTATCTTTAAAATTATAGTACCTATTATTGCTATTGTTAGTTTTTTAATAGTAGGGTTTAACCCTAGCAACCTACATGCTATCGGTAATCACAGCTTAATCCCATACGGGTTTAGTGGTGTATTAACTGCGGTTACAACAGCTGGTGTGGTATATGCATTTAATGGGTTCCAAGCACCAATAACTTTTGCCGCAGAAGCTGAAAACCCTAAGCGTAATATACCAATTGCTTTATTAGCCTCTGTTTTAATTTCGGCAATTATTTATATTGCTTTGCAAGTTGCTTATCTTACTACAATGCCCCAAAATTTATTATTGCATAGTGGATGGAATGGATTAAACTTCTCTTCTCCATTTGCAAATTTAGCTATTGCGCTCAATATTAATTTAATAGCCATCTTATTATTTGCTGATGCCTTTATCTCACCATCTGGATCAGGAATTATATACACCTCCCTATCTGGACGAGTATTACGTGGCATGGATGAACATATGCCAAAAGGAATAGGTAAACTAGATCCAGTAACCAAATTGCCACGCACCGCATTAGTTGTAGTGTTATTATTATCTTTTGCAGCTTTATGGCTACTTCCTAGCTGGGATAAACTTGCTGCAGTAATATCGGTAGGATATGTATTATGCTATGCGACTGTTCCTGTTAGCACCTACTCATTTAGATTATTATCGCCGAAAAAACCACACAATAACGTAATTCGTGTACCAGGAATGATGTTTCTTGCACCCTTAGCGTTTATTTTAGCAACATTCATGTTATATTGGTCACGTTGGCCATTAAATGGTCAGGTGATATTTGTGGTTCTTCTTGGCTTACCATTGTATTTTTACTATGCCACAAAACGTAAAGAAAAATTAACAATTCAGTTAGCTAAATCTGTGTGGATAATTGGATATTTGATTTTTATTGCTGGATTTAGTTATATTGGAAGTAAAAGCTTTGGTGGTTTAGGAATTATATCTGATAGATACGGCTTAGATCATCTAATATTAGGATTAACTTCGTTAATATTCTTCTGCTGGGGTACGTTAGTTAGTTATAAAACCAAAGAATATATTGATCAAATTGATAGTATATCTCCAGTTTATAATGCAACATGTCAGACGAAAAGTAATGTTAAAAATGAAGAATGTGAGAATAATGCTGTATGAATAGTGGGATTTGTAACCCTCTAATCTTTTTATGGATCTCCAGGTCACACGCTAGCGTGATGCCCGAAGATGACACAACTCATTGTTAGTGATGCTAAACTATGTAATTCCTACGAACACACAAGTGTGGAAGGCAGGAATCAATATTCTAACGCTTAGATTGCCACAGCATTCTGCCTGGCAATGACGATCACTAAGTTAGTTTTAGAGATGAAGCCTTCTTGGTGCACTCCCATTCAAAGCCTAAACCTTCACGTCCAAAATGCCCATAAGCAGCAGTTTTTTGGTAAATAGGTCTAAGAAGGTTTAATTCCTGAGTAATGCCCTTTGGGCGTAAATCAAAATTTTCTAGAACTAAACGCTCAATTTCTCTATCGCTAATCTTACCCGTACCAAAAGTATGTATATTAACCCCAACTGGACGTGCAATACCTATGGCATAGGCAATTTGCACTTGACATTGACGAGCCAAACCAGAAGCCACAATGTTCTTTGCAACGTATCTAGCGGCATAGGCTCCTGATCTATCAACTTTACTAGGGTCTTTACCAGAAAAAGCCCCACCGCCGTGAGGTGCTGCCCCGCCATAAGTATCTACAATGATTTTTCTGCCAGTTAAGCCACAATCACCCATAGGTCCGCCAATTACAAATTTCCCCGTTGGATTGATTAAGTATTTAGTGCTATCAGATAACATATCACTAGGTAATACTGGCTTGATGATTTCCTCGATAACTGCTTCACACAAATCTTTATAACTAATATCCGGGTGATGTTGTGTTGATAACACCACCGTATCAATAGCAATTGGACGTCCTGTTTTAGTATCATATTTAACCGTTAACTGAGCTTTAGCATCTGGACGTAGCCAAGGTAGCTGACCACTTTTACGTTTATCTGCTTGCATTTCCATTAGTCTATGTGCATAATAAATAGGAAACGGCATTAATGTAGGGGTTTCATCAACAGCATAACCAAACATTAACCCTTGATCTCCAGCACCCTGCTCTAAATCTAATCCTTCACCTTCATTTACCCCTTGGGCTATATCGGCTGACTGTTCGTCATAATTTACAAGTACAGCACAACTATCAGCTGAAAATCCAAAATCATTGTTATCATAACCAATATTCCGAATAACATCCCTAGCAATTTGAGTATAATTTACTCTTGCCGAAGTAGAGATTTCTCCAGCTAATACAACTAAACCAGTATTTACTAAGGTTTCGGCAGCAACACGTGCATTTTTATCATAAGCCAGAATAGCATCCAAAATAGCATCTGAAATTTGATCAGCTACTTTATCTGGATGACCTTCTGAAACTGACTCTGATGTAAATAAATAATAAGACATTTAAATAGTAATCCTCTAAGAATCTATTTGAGGATAGTATTTTAGCATACTACCCTTATAATGATTTATTTTATGTTAAAGATTTGGGATGTAGTTCGATGATCCCAAGATTGGTGTCTGGTATGTTATAACTAAAATTAGGATACTCTTCCTCGATAATATTTATAAATAGATTTTTTAAGGTGTCGGAACCACGATAACCTACAATTAAAGTTGTACCTACTTTAATCTTACCACGCTCCATATGATATTTAAATAAAGCACGGGCTAGGTCTCTGCTAACACCTTCGATATGATCGCTATGGTTTACTGGCAAATTAAAAACCGTATCCAAATGAAAGTTTAAAGCATTATTCTTAAAATCATAACCAAGATTTGGCTTACAAACAGAATCTTTAACAGCCATTTCAAAAAAGTTTAAAACCTGCCCCCAAGAATTATTTTTATAATAAGCTCCAATAATTAGGCTATAATGAATGTAATTCATAGTAATTTGATTGTTTTTTATATCTTTAACCAGTTCTAACATATCACGTATCATGCCAGCTTTATCATAAGCAGACATAACTATGCCGTAAGTAATAGCATCTGGCACAATTCCCTTACCCTTCATTTTATTAAATAACTTACCTACTACTTTTACCTCTCCTGCTTTTTCTGCCGCTGATAAAATAGAGTTATAAGCAATAAGGTTTAAGACAAAGCCTTTTTTATCTAAATCGGTAAAAATATTTGAGGCTTCTAGCCATTGTCCATTATTACCATGCACAGTAATCATCGTACTATACATAACAATATCTGGCCTAATACCATTTTTTAATGCTTGCTGAAAAAATGCTGTTGCTTTATCATATTGATTAGTTTTTACATAAGCAGAAATTATTGTATTAAAACTAATTGTATCTGGTTTAAAACCATTTTCCTGCATTTCAGCAAAAAATTTTAACGCTTGATCTAATTCGCCATTTTTACAACACATCGACATAATTGTATTATAAGTGTATTGGCTTAGTAAACCCTTTCCTTTTAATTCCTCAAAGATTTCTAAGGATTTATTAAGTCTTTTATTATTACCGCAAACAGTAATAATAATATTATAGGTATGGATGTCAGGCTCAATGTTATTACGCTTCATTTCCTCAAAAAGCTCTAATGCCCTATCGACCCCCATCTAAATCCCCAAGCTTCTGAATAGCTACAGCATAAATATGGTTATTAAGTGGAAGACCCTGGTCCTTTAAATTATTGATTAATCTATTAATATCATCTTCAGTTGTGGATTTTTTAATTAAAGCAGTGGTAACTTTTTGCACATCATCCAAGGTTTTTTGACCAGATCCAGATCCAGATAAATACTGTCTAACAATTGGCATATTATCTAAAACAGGTTTAGGATTATGGAATAAACCACTATTATTACTAGTATACCCATTACTTCCACCAACCCTAGGTTGGGTGTTAGGTACTTTAGGTATATGGGATACCACTACATTTAATGCCATTTTAAAAAATTCCTTAATATGAAAATTATATTACTACTCAGGCTATATTAAAGCACCGTCATTGCGAAGCAGACTGACGTGGAAATCCATAGTAATTTAATAAAAACATGTGGCTTACCACGAAAATATTACGATCTCTCGTAATGAGAGCTCTTTAGTAACAAAATATAGAACGCTATTTATATAGGTTCGATTATATCCTACTTGAGTTAGTATTTAAATAGGTTATTTGGGTAGTAATTACTTAATAACTAAATTACAATATGCCTTTTTGCAATAAATTTTCCAGATAAATAGCAACCCCAGCCTCTAAATGATGACCTGCAACATCTAAAGCCTCTTTTTTCACATGATCACTTGCATTTCCCATAGCGATACCCAAACCTACATTTTTTAACATTGGAATGTCGTTTTCACCATCGCCAAAAGCAATTACTTCGGATAAATCAATTTTCAATTTATTAGCATAATGACTAAGTCCATGATATTTAGATATGCTTGTTGTGGTTACCTCTAAATAATGTGGATGAGAAAAAGACACCAATAGTGAAGAATCTTGACTCAAGATTTTTTTTGCTTCCATAAGATTCATATTATCTCCCATCAGGGTGATTTTATTTACCTCATTTATGGAACCAATGGCAGGAAAGTAATTACTCTCCATAAAACCTAACTCTACCTCAGTATACTTAGTATGTTTATTAATTACCCAATGAAACCCTTTATAATAATTTATTACAATAGACTCATCTATACTTTCAAGTTTTTCAATAAAAGCACTAGTGCTAAAAGTTTTACTATATAACTCATCATGCTTTTTATTAGTAATATACCCACCATTTAAGGTAACAATACCCTCATTACAATCAATGTCTAATTGTTTGGCAATATCTAATGCAGCTAATGGAAAACGCGCAGTTACTAAAGTAAAGAGATACCCCATAATCTTTAAACGAGATACAACTGTTTTTAGCTCTTCACATACAGCGTTATTTGCCCCTAAAATAGTACCATCGATATCAAATGCAATTAATTTATATTTTCTCATAGGGATAGCGATCCTTTTAACCATAAGTACAATGATATTGCCGCAACCACAAGCAATAACCCACAAATAATTTTCTCAAATCTATTAGCAAATATTACTTTGCCACATTCCTTACGTGCTAAAGCAAAGAAAATAATACCGACACTATAAAGCAGCGTTGAAAAAGCCAGGTATTTTAATCCACCAGCATATATTAGCCATATACCATATAAAACAGCAAGAGTGCCTTTTATAAATGCTAGAACATCAACTTTTCTTTCTTCTATAATAAGCCTAAAAGCAAATACTGCGGCCAATAAATACGGCACAAGAATTAGACTCGTGGCTAACTGTATCATTGCTAAATAAACTGAATCAGTAAAATATGCTCCTAAAATAAAAATCTGCAAAGTAACGGCACTAATTAGTAAAGCATTACTTGGCACATTACGTTTATTTATTTTAGTAAATGACTGTGGTAGAGTTTTATCATGTGCCGCCAAGAATATTATATTAGTTGCAAGCATTGTCCAAGCTAGTAATGCTCCAACTACACTAATTAATATTGCCACTCGAATAAGTTGTGCACTAAATGCTCCAGAAATAAGGGCTAAAACTCCAGCAGTTGAAGGGGTTACAAGATTACTTACCTCTGCTGTTGACATGATTCCAAAAGGTAAAACTGATATTAAAAAATCAATAAGAAGTACAACAATAACCCCATAAACTGTAGCACGAGCCACATCATTCATGTTTTTTGCCCGCATTGCATAAATACATGCCGCCTCTATACCTAAAAAATCCCAAACAGTAACTAACATCGTGCTTTTTATTTGGGTAAAGATGCTACCTAAATGTAAATCTAAGGTTAAATTGGATTTAAATTTATTAAAATTAAAACCATAAATAAATAATATAATAATAGCAACTAAAGCTAGGATTTTGACTGAGGTTATCATAATATTAACCATCGAGGCTTCTTTTATGCCACGTGAAATCAAAAAATACACCAGCCAAATTAGGACCGATTCGGCAATTAAAGCATTTAGGTTGACTCCATTACCAAAAAATTTAAACAAAGCAAAGTTACCTAACGTTGCAAAAATATAAATTAAATAACTAGCATTACCAAGTAATGCATTTAACCAATACCCCCACGCCGAGTTAAAGCCTACATAATCACCGAATCCGTATTTAGCATAACCATAAATACCACTACAAATATCTGGACGTTTTTTAGTAATATAAGATAATGCAAAGCCTAGAGATAGCATCCCAATAGCTGTAATTACCCAGCTAATTATAACTGCAATGACTGATGCTTTATGTGCTACGTTTTGCGGAATATCAAAAACTCCGCTACCCATCATTGAACCAAATATTAAAGAAAATAATGCAACAAAAGTTAAGTCTTTTATTCCACCAGCATAATTGCCTGATGTTTTTGCAGTCATGTAAGTACCTTAAAAAACTCGAAAATACTTGAAGAATTCTAAAAGTATATATTTTAAACTATTTTTACTTTTGTGATGAAGTTAATTTTATATGCGTATTAAAAATATGTTACTACTTAGTGTATCATTGCGTGCATCACAATTGCGTGTGACACGCAATTCATGCACTTTGAAACATTTTAGATTCCCAATTCAAACCTTTAGAGCAAAATATTTATGTTGGGAATGACAGATGTCGGGGAAAAATGTAATACCCTCTGCTTAGTAGCAAAAACACTACAAGTATGCGCAACTATAGCTAGGAGAAAAACTCCGCAGTGTATTTGTTGTACATAAGGAGTTATTCAACAACGCTAGAATTGATGCAAACGCCGTAGTATTAGTTAATGAGAATGAGAAGGATACTACTAGTAGCTGCAAGTTTCTTCTGGGTGCTAAATAAGCTTGGGATAAACTTCTGCTGAGGAATATAAGAAAAATAATTTAATAGCATCATATTGCTATCAAGATTGACTCTATTTGATAATAACGCCCAGTCTGCAAAACTTACAACCAAATAATATGGTTTTTTTTGAGCTATTAATTCATCTTTAGTACTAATTCTTTTATAAGGATATTTAGTTAACAGTTCTAGACTTAAAGAATTAACATTATAATCAACTATTGGGATTTGTAGTGAATTATCTTCTAAATAGCGTGTCACTTGATATCCTACATCGTATTTTGAGTACAATACATTATTAACACCAACAGCAAATACAAATACTAACCATATAGCTATTGCTGGAAAAACTAGTGCCTTAGTTAATGGATAATTGTTTATTAAAATTAAATATAAAATTGTGGTAATTGCTGATGCACTCATCATTATAATAAAAAATTTACCGTTAAGAATAATTGTAGATATTACTAATACAAGCGCACATAGAATAAAAGATATCCCAGTTTGAATAGAAAATAAAGGATGGTGAGTTAATCGAGTAGCTTTATTAAATACCCAATCTGCACATAAAATTGCGGCAAAGGGAATCAAAATATTTGTATAATGATCTAGCTGAAATTTAGTTAAACTAAATAATATGAAAGTAGGAACAAAAGACCCTAGGATATAAATATAATTTAAGCGAATTTGTTTATTTTGTGAATTTTCTGGAATATCTTTTGAGGTGCGGATAGATTTAAGCATATTCCAACTAGCAACTGGAACAATCAAACTCCACGGTAAAAAAGCCCATAAAAAAGTATGGATAAAATAAAAATAATGCAAAAATACATCTGATTGATTTGCAGTTATTGGACCCATATTAAAAAATCTACCAAATTGACTACCCCAAAAAAACCAAGCTATTCCAGAAACCCCATTATGCCCAAATACAGTTTTTTCGGGATGCATATCAAATTGAATATATAAGGTGACTAACTCTGGTAAAATAAAAATTAACGACAACCCAAGTGCTAATAGCCATTTTTTACTAAAAAAATTATGCCAGTTGCGAGTAAATATCCAAAGCGAAATCACTCCACTAAAAACTGTTAAAAGAATAAAAATCCCTTTAGTCATTATGGCACATGCTGTAAAAACTGCCCCTAAAACTAAATATCTTTTATTAATCAATTCACTTTCATTGTATAAATACCAATAAAATATAGCAGGCATTATTTCCCCTAATAAGTATGCCTCTTGACGTACATCTATACTTGAAAGCATTAAATGTAATGCAGTAATATAAAATAGTGCAGAAAGTAATCCGACTTCTTTACTACCAAATATATGCTTAGCTAATAAAAAGGTATAAAAAGCTCCCAATAAATTAAACAAAAATCCTGGTAAGATGTAAGCAAAAGTACTTACCCCAAATATTTTGTAGGATAAGGCAATAATCCAAAACGGCAAATGTGGTTTATCCAGCCAATCTTGGTTATTAAATGTTAGATTGACCCAATTACCAGACTCCTCAATATGTTTAGCCACAACAGCATAAAAATTAGAATCATTGCTTCCATTAACAATAGAAAATAACCCAATAGCATTTACTAAAACACTAATAAAAATAAAAAATCTGATTTGTTTATTTGTTAGTGATTTTTCACTTAAAAACCGCATCATTTTTACTATCCTTTTAAACCATAATAGTGCCATGCAATATGTTATATTATAACAATTCTCAAAAATAAGGAGATTACCACGAAATCCTGCGATTTCTCGTAATGACGCATGTGTAGTAACGTATTACTAGCAATTACTATAGAATTGTAAGATTTTTTAACCTAGCTTCTTTATCTAATCGATCCTGTTTAATTCTTAAATTATGTGTATCATAACGCATTTTTGCTAAGTTAATTCTATTATGACTCCAATTATCATCTGGATCATCTATTATATGCATACAATCAACAGGACAAGCTGGAATGCATAAATCGCAACCCGTACACTCAAAAGGTAGGATAGTGTGTGTCATTTTATTACTACCAAGAATTGCATCCACTGGACAAGCTTTAATACATAAAGTGCAACCAATACAGGCATCTTCATCGATTATAACTAATGTTTTTGGTTTTATGAAACCATTTTCTGGGTTTAATTCAATAACTGGTTTGTTTAATAACTGAGCTAACTTCTTTATCCCTACGTTCCCACCTGGTGGACATTGATTAATTTTTGCTTCATCATTTGCAATTGCAGCTGCATAGTCTCTACATGATGGGTAACCACAGCGAGTGCATTGTGTTTGGGGTAATAGCTCATCAATTTGATCTATGATATGTGTACTCAACATTCATTTCCTGTAATAAATCAGTAATTTTATTTAATATTGCGGCAAAATCATCATAGGCAGTTAAATGCCATAATGATGTTTCTTTCAATGTATTGATTATCTCCGAAGGGATTTCCCTAGTAGTAACCTCTTGATAGCTAGTTTTTAATTCTATTGCATTTTCTACACCAATAATCTGAACTACTGGAACTAAAGCTTGCTCACGAATTTTACGCACAACATTGCTTAAAGCAACTTGTATAGCAATTTCTTTACGATAACTATCCCCACAAGAAAAACCAGATAACAAATTAACTGGAGCAAAAGGAATAGGAAACATTGTAATATTATCAGTTTTTAATTCATCAACAATTAACTGCATAAATGGCATTGCCATTTGTCTGTAATTAGCGAAACTAACTGCTCCATTTAAAGAAGTAGCCCCACCTTTAACTGCCACACCAATTAAAAACCTCAAAAAAACACCTTCGTCTAATACCTCAACCTCGCTACCGTCTATATCTAAAGGGATCCATAATTTTGCATTCTTTAAATTGCGAACCCAATAATAAATTTGGGAAGGTTTTATTTTTGCAAGATTTTGTGGTGATACTAGTTTACCAGAAATGAAGCTATCATGGCAAGCATTAATTAAATTATTTTTGCTAAAAAACTGATTTAACACTTCGGTGTCAAGTTTTTTAGGCAATTTGGCTGATTGTTTATTATTATTTTTATTTCCTGCTACTAATACAATTGGAATAGCAAAAATACATGCACCATCTAACTCATTTATACTGCTTGCATCGTTCACTGCTGCACTTAAAGCTGTCCAAATAATTTGACTGACTTCAACACTTGGAGCTAAATTAAGAGCGATATTTATTAAAGCGTCATTTTGGTCTCTTAATAAATTTCTAAGAGTATCAACAAGCATCGAAACAGATGCTTTGTTGTTTTGCACCATCAATGCTTGACTAATAATAATATTTGATTCTGGGTAAAATTTACTATATTTCCGCGGATCTTGGATTTGTTGCATTATGTTGGTTCCTTATTTTTATAGGCATAATTATAACGCAAACTGAGGCTTTGAGGTTTTTAACTATTTTTAAAAAATTTATCTGTATATGATTTTGTAGTATAATATATGGCCACATTAACCCTACCATCGCTAAAAGCAAAAAATTAAAATAGGTTAGATTTAGAATAGGATAAAAATGAACGACTTCCAAGGACGACTTAAAAACATTTTTTTAATTTATATTTTATTACTAATTACATTTAGTTTTTTATTAATCCCCAATAATGATAGTTATTCTTATTTAAGCTGGAGCCAGAACTTACAACTATCTTATTTTGATGGTCCACCTATGATTGCTTATGCAATTAGATTATTTACTACTTTTTTTGGTAATAGCACTCTTGCAATAAACCTAACTGGTGTGTTTGTCGCTCTACTATCTGCACTAGTAATAACGCAAATAATAAAAACTCTTACTGACAATAGCAAAATGGGATTAGCCGTCGCCCTATTATGGATAACCTATCCTTTTATAACTCGATATCTCTTCTTAAATGTAACATATGATGCTTTAGAAACTCTATTTAATTTACTGGTATTATTATTTGCCTTAAAATACATAAAATTTAGACAAATAAAGTATATCTACTGTATTGGTATTGCAGCTGGATGCTTGCTTTTATCTAAATATTCAGGCATTATTAGCTTATCTGCACTAATTGGTTATTTTATTTTTAAACGCGAATTGCGCCCTATTTTTAAGAGCTATCACTTTTATTTATCAATTCTAATTTGCATAATAATATTTATGCCTGTAATTATTTGGAATTATGAGCATAATTGGGCATCTTTTTTGTTTCAACTAAAATATCATGTTTGGGGTAATCAAGCCAAGGTAAGTAAAGCCAATGATATACATGGAATAATGAAAGTTTGGTACTATATTGGCAATGGTGTGATTGGCTCATTAGTTGCATACTGGGTAATTTTAATTTATTTATTTACTAAAAAACAATTAGCCAATAAAATCAAACAAATCCCCTATACTCAAAAATTAATGCTGGATTTAATTTTAACATTAATCATAGCAATTTTTTTATTTTGGTTTATTCTTAGCCCATTTTGCAGAGTTAATATCATTTACATGCTTTACTTTACAACCTTAGTAATTATTTTTGCTGGATATTGGCTACTACAATATAATTATACTCGCGCTATACTGTTTATAATCCTAATAAGTGCCACAATTAGTATCGTAAAATTAGCAAAATATAGTATAGTACCCAGTGATAATGTAACATTTAAACAAAATACTATAGATAAAAAAGTAAAATCCTACTCACCATTTAATGAGTATATAAATAAAAGAATATCGCAAAAAAAGAATTAAATAAATTAGTTAAATCCTCATTTACAACTAAATATAATATAAATAAATTAGTTTATTTTGAGGTTTATGAAGACTCTTATAATGCTATTAGTAGAGAAAAACAAATTAAAGCAGGAACAAGAAATAAAAAGCTTATCCTTATTAATTCAACCAATTCAGCATGGATAGATTTATATGATACAATTAAAAAATAATATAGATTGCTACTACTTCCTTTGGAAGTCTAGCAATAACAGCTAATATGAAAAAACCTATAGAAGATTGGTATCTTAAACAAACCACCGCAAATAAATTAATCTTTGAGGCCGCTCAGCTTAATATAGCACAAAGCTTTGATAGTTTTTTAAATACCTTTAATAGTGGTGGGTTTTTAACTATATTTCATAAAAAACCACAAAAACTAGGGATCTATGTTTATGGCTCAGTTGGCTGTGGCAAATCTATGCTAATGCAAGAGTTATTTAATCAAGTCCCTACTCAAAAAAAAATTCGTATGCATTTTCATCAATTTATGCATACCATACAACAAAAGCTTACCCAAATTAAACACGATAACCCTTTAGCACAAATAGCTTTAGAATTAAAACAATCTTATAGTCTTATTTTCTTAGATGAAATGCATGTAAATGATATAGCAACTGCTATGATATTAAATAATTTATTTAGAAGTTTATTTGCCCAACAAATATATTTAATAACTTCCTCAAATTATGCTCCTGATAGCCTATATCCTGATGGGCTAATGCGAGAGAGGTTCTTGCCAGCAATTGCTTTAATTAAAAACAAACTAAACATCGTAGAATTAAATACCCATAAGGATTATAGGCTAAATAATAGCCCTCCTAATCAATTATTCTTTATTAAACACCCTAAATACAAAACTGAGCTATTAGAGGTATTTAATCATATAGCATCTCTCCCCCCTGCGCAGAAAAATGAAACCATAGAAAATAGCTTTATTGAAATTCAAAACCGAGAGATTCCTTTTATAAAAAAAAGCATGAATATTATATGGTTTGATTTTGATATAATTTGTGGTGATATGCGTAGCCAGCTAGATTATTTGGAGCTATCAAGTAAATTTGAGTGGTTTATTATTGAGAATATCCATCCTTTAAAAAAGAATAATAAAAATGTAGTAACCCGTTTCACTATGTTAATTGACATACTTTATGATAACAAAAAAAAACTTGCCTTATCTAGTAGTTGTGAGATTGAAGATATCTATCCTAAACATGACTTTACGGATGAGTTTACCCGCTGTATAAGTAGGCTCTATGAAATGCACACCAATCAATACTTAGACCCTCATAACATATAAGGTTAATTACCATGAATAATCCACAATATATTTATCCACTATGGAATGCCCCAAGTAACGTAAAATCTGTAATCACCACTCGATACGGTGGATACTCCACAGGTAAATATGCAAGCTTTAATCTAGCTACTCATGTAGATGATGATCTACAAACTGTAGAACAAAATCGCCAATTACTCCAAAATATATTACCGAGCACCCCGCTATGGCTTAATCAAACCCATAGCACAAACATTTTGGACATAAGATCTCAAGACATAGAGTGCCAAGATAAAACATATTATAGAGATACACAATATCAAAATAAACAATTAAATACCAAGCATGATTATGATGCAATAATTATCAATAATAAAAATCAGGTAGGTGTTGTTATGACTGCGGATTGTGCGCCTATATTACTTACTAATAAACAAGGCAGCTTTGTTGCCGCAATTCATGCGGGATGGAGAGGAGTGCTTAATAATATTACAAGTAAAACAATCTGGAAACTAAATACTAATACATCAGATATAATTGCTTATATTGGTCCAAGCATCTGCCAAGAACATTTTGAGGTAGGTAATGATTGCTATGAGCAATTTATACAATTAGATAAAAATACTGCTTCTTATTTTATTCGGCATAATGACCGGTTCCTGTGTGATTTGGTTGGGATTATTAGGCTACAACTGTTGCAGTGTGGTTTAAATAGCAACAATATATATCAACATGCTGACTGTACATTTTGTGATTTCGATAAATTTTATTCTTATCGAAGAGATGGGATAACAGGGCGTATAGCAAGCCTAATTTGGCTAAATCACGCATAAAATCTCAACTTATTAGATAAAATCTTTATTAAATGAACTTATTATTTAGCAATGAAAATAATCATGTTATGCATTTATAGTTTTAGTCAATTTTAAAAATAAAGTTGACACGCCAATATAAGATAAAGTAATTTATTTAATCTTAATACCATCCTCTTTATATAAAATAATATTGCTGAACGCTAAAACATTAATAATTTTATGATATAATCCCTAATGTGCAAATTATGATTAATCGATAGATTGCCACGGGCTTTTCAAGCCCTCGCAATGAGGAGCAATTGTCACTGCCACACTTAACTCTAGTTAAGGCGAGTTAGTCTCGTAATAAAGCTCAGAGTTTCCACCCCATTGTGTTTTGTAATGCTTCGCAATGACTTGTATGAATTTATTATTATAAGGTGATTGATATATGAAAATTGTTAATTTAGCACGTTGGATAATTCGTATTATTTTATTTATTTTGCTTTTATTGCTTATTTTTGATAATATGCAATCTATCACCTTTAATCTATTTGGGATTTATCACCCAACAATGCCGTTAATTATTTTAACTATTGTGTTTTTAGGGGTTGGAATACTTATTGGTTTGATTATGGGTATGATGCGAAATTTAGAACTAAAAGCTAAAATTAGAATGCTAGAAAAAGAACTAAAACTATCAACAAATACTAAAGAGCATGGACTCCTGCCTTCGCAGGAATGACGGTAGTATTCGAAGGATTGCAGGTTGTAGCGTGGTGATCTACTACTAAACAAAAACAAAATAAAGGATTAATTGTGAACTTAAATATACTATGGCTCTTTGTTACCCCACTATTTTTTGCTTTTGGTTGGCTTGCTGGACGCATTGATATGAAAACGGTTATTCGTCAAGCTAAGCAACTACCACAAAGACTATACGATGGAATAGAAGCCCTTATTGATAATCGTACTGGCATTGCCAGTGATAATATCCGTGATATAGTGGAACAAGAACCACAACTCACTGAACTACACCTAAGCCTTGGAAAACTCTATCGTAATCGCGGTGAAAACGATATTGCTATAAAATCACATACTAAATTACTTAACTCTCAGTTTTTAATCTCTCAAACAGAAAAAGATAAAGTACGTTTAGAGCTCGCTCGTGATTTTCAGAATGCAGGCTTAATTGACCGAGCAGAAAACCTATTACTTAAGCTATTAGAAAGTGAATTATATTCACATAAAGCCCAAGAGTTACTACTAGATATATACCAACAAGATAAAAATTGGAAAGATGCTATTGATACGGCTAAAAAATTAGCCACCTCAGATTATAGCTTTCATACCGAAGTAGCTCAATTTAATTGTGAACTAGCCCAAGAAGCATTAATTAAATCAGATAATCAAAAAGCTTTAGAATATATTAACTTTGCACTAGAAATAAACCGTAAATGTGTACGTGCAAACATTCTCCTAGGAGAATTATTCTATAATCAAGAAAAATTTGACGATGCACTTAAAACTTGGCAATTAGTCGAAAAGCAAAACCACTTATATTTACCTATGGTAATTGAACGAGTTTTTGATTGTTATATTCAATTAAATAAAATAAAAGAAGGTTTAACCCTAGTAAAAGGATATATAACATTATATCCTCAACTTAATCTCTGTGATATATTATATCAAAAACTAATCGCTTATGAATCAACAGCAACAATTCTTGAATATTTACGTACTACCATAAAAAACCACCCTAATTCTAAAGCCGCATCTAGAATTATTGAACTACACATCAATAATATTACTCCTGATGTATCGCCATATACCAAGCCAGATGCAGAAATCGTAAGACATTTACTTCTTAGCTATAATGCACGACTAGCCAGATTTAGCTGTGGTAGATGTAATTTTAAAGCTCAAACATTCTTCTGGCAATGTCCAGCTTGCTATGAGTGGGAGAGTATTAGCCCAGTTAGTTTAGAATAATTAAAGCTTAGATTCAAGTACTCGCAATGATAAAGTGTGGATTGTTCGCAATGAAAATAAGCCAGTCACTGCGAGACTTAACTTCAGTTAATGCTTGGCAGTCTAGTCAATAAAAAGCATAAGGGGTAGTATGAAAAAATCTTATTATTTATTTATATTGTTTATTGTTATTGGGGGAATCGCCTGCGGATATAATATTAGTGCCATATCAAGTACTCTACCTAAAATAAAAACTCAGTTTTCTGCCCCTAACTCTATTATCTCCTTAATTGCTGGATTAGTATTTGCAGGTACTGCAATTTCTAAACTCTCTATGTCGATCCTTAATGATACATTTGGTAGAAGAAAAACCCTAATCATTGCTGGCACTATATTTTGTAGTGGGACTTTAAGTATTATTATTGCCAATTCAATTAATTATATTATTATAGGGAGATTACTCCAAGGTATTGGTGGTGGTTTACTTATGTTTACGATTTCTTTATATATAATTGAAATGGCAAATGATAAGCATCGAGGTAAATTAACTGCGCTTTATCAACTAAGCTTTACTATAGGCTTACTCTTAGCCAATCTAGTTGGAATGTTTATCTTTGATATTAATTGGAAAATATCTTTTATTTTGTTATTTATTTTAACCTTGATTTTTATCTCAGTTATTTATTACCTGCCCTGCTCTCCACGCTGGTTATTTCGTCAAGGAGAGCATCAATTAGCTTATAAAGCCTTACTAATTGATCATAGTGAAGAAGAAAGCAAAACAATAACCACATCTTGGAATGATACTAATTCCCTGAACTTTAGTGCCAATATATTTCAAGCCAAATACCTAAAAGTACTTTTGCTAATAATTCTTATTACTCTCTTAAATCAATTTACTGGTATCAATGCAATTCTACAAACAAGTACTACTCTTATTACCCAAGCTGGGCTGGCAAAACATGCCGCATTACTTGGAAGTGTGGGAATCACCGCAATAAATGTGCTAGGAACAATAATAGGCATAAATATTGTCGAAAGATTTCCACGTAATTTACTCTTTGGCTACTGCGGCATAAGCATTTCCTTAGCACACTTTATAGTTGCGATTAATTTTTTTAGTGGTTACAACTCGCCAATTATACTACTTAGTGGCTTAATGTTATTTATAATTGCCTTTGCCATTGGTCCTGGGATTATAATCTGGTTAGTGTTCTCTGAATATTTACCCCTGCCAGTTCGTAGCCAAGGAATTGCCATTGCTGGGTTTTTCAATGCGGTTGCTGGGTTTTTCATCTCCTCATCATTCATACAGATAAGCACTAGATATGGAATGGGTTGGGTGTTTCTAACCTGTGCTATTTGTAGCTTATTCTATGGCTTGATTCCTATATTTTATTTACCTAATACTACAGGTAAAGATATTGAAAAATTTGATGAATTGTTCAAGAAAAGTTGAGATTGTCATTGATACCTGACAATCTTTACTTTATGGATCTCCGGGTCACACGCAAGCGTGATGCCCGAAGATGACACAATGGATTGTTCACAATAACTAATATGTGACTAAGGTAGTTTTTTTAGAATTTCTAAAATTAAAGTTTTAAACTTAGCCTGAGATTTTTTACCTGAATTAATAACCTCTTGCTCTGTTGCATGATGGGTTGCATATGGTAATGCCATATCAGTAATCGCAGCTAAGCCAAGGATTTTCATGCCACAATGAGCGGCAATTGTAGCCTCATGCACCACTGACATTCCAATTGCATCACAATGATTATTAATCAAGAACTGTAACTCAAATCTAGTCGCATATGCAGGACCTAGTATAGCTGCATATACTCCAGAACAAAGCCTAATATGGTTATGCGTTGCAACTGATAAAGCTAGATCTCTTAATTCTGGAGTATAAATATCAAACATACCAGGAAAACGCACTCCAAAATTATTTAGGTTTTCCCCAATTAACGGATTAGTGCCACTAAAATTAAAATGGTCATTTATAAGCATAATATCCCCCGCATTAAAGGAGTTATTTAACCCTCCTGCAGCACAAGTGATAAATAATGTACCCACCCCTATAAGCTTCATTGCCCTTACTAATACCGTTGCAATCTGTGAGGAGTACCCCTCATAAATATGCAGCCTACCTTGCATAATCATAAAATCTTTACCACCTAATTTACCCAATACTAAATTACCGGCATGTCCTGGAGCTGTGCTAACAGGTAAATGAGGAATATCTTTATATGGGATAACTATTTTATCTTCAATATCATTAACCAACTCTCCCAAGCCACTGCCTAAAATCATACCAAATTGTGGTTTATGAGTAATCCTACTAGAGATATAATTTACTATGTCAGTTATTTGTTGATTTAATGTATTTGCATTGTTCATGGTTTTATTTTTCCTTTTAATCGAATTTTAGAAGATTGCCACACTTTGCTATAGGAAGTTTCGCAATGATAGTCACTGCGAGGAATAGCGTGGCAGTCTGGCAATGAGGGGCAATTGTAACAATTTTATTTTTTGATGACAGTTAGTATTCTTTGATATAAGTCAAAAGCCAAATTATCTCGTGTGCTATAATCAGAGGCTTTTATTGATGGTAGCTTAGTTAAATGCACTATGATCCCGTCTAATAGTAGTGACCTACTAACTGTTTGCCAAAGGTTAATATCACCTTTATATGTAACCTCCAAAGCTTTATCACCTAGAGAACCAGAAACATTTTTTTTAAAATACTCAATTACAATTGGCATAATTTCTGAATCTGCCATTATTGCTGATTCTAAGAGTGAAGACTTAAATGGTAGTAAAGCCACACCATCACTAGTAGTACCCTCTGGAAATAAACCAACAACCGCCCCATTTTTCAATTTATCACTAACTATTACATTAGCCCTTAAAATATCTCTCTTTTTACGTCGGTCAATATAAATAGTACCCCCTGCATAAATAAGTAAATTTAGCAAAGGCCATCTTTTTATTTCTTGCCTACCTATAAAGTTTACCCGCTTTATCGAATACATAACTGGAATATCTAACCAAGAAACATGATTAGATACAACCATTTTATTATATTCAAGATAATTGCTGTCTCCTTCCCCAAAAAATATAACTTTAACTCCAGCACTAAATAAGATACTTCTAGCTACTGCTCTTAGTACATAAGCCCAAATATTTCTCGGTAAAAACCAATAAAAACATAAAGTAACAATAAAAAACCCTAAAGTTACTAAACAAAGCATAAATAAACGTAAATATAGTTTTAAATATTTCATAGTTTTAGTAAAAATTCTTTCTAATATTTATAAGTATTGCCGCAAAGCTTCCTATGGAAGTCTGGCAATGACTAGAGATAGCACTCTTAACTCAAGCAAAGCATAATTATAGGATATATTGTATTTCTTAAATTTATTTTTCTAATTAATGATTTTCTGTTAAAATAACGTTCTTTGATTTTTTTACGTTTAGTTATGCAACCAATAAAAGTACTTTTTGTTTGTCTTGGTAATATCTGCCGCTCTCCAATTGCTCACGGAATTATGCAAGACAAAATAAATAAAAACAATTTAACTCATTTATATGAAATTGATTCAGCTGGAACTTCAGGGTTCCATATTGGACATGAGCCAGATTCACGCTCCATAAATATAGCCAAATCACATGGAGTATTGGTAAACCATAAAGCACGTCAACTAACCCAACATGACATCACACATTATAATTATATCCTTGCTATGGATCATCTAAATTATGATGCTATTCTAAATTTATCTAGCACTATAAAAACCCCTACTAAACACGTGTTTCTTTTACGAAGTTTTGACTTATCTGAAAAAAATGAATTTGATATTCCAGACCCATATTATGGGTTAGAAAATGATTTTGAAGAAGTATATAAGATATGTGAACGCTCTATTAATGGACTATTAAATTATATAGAACAAGAGCATAGGTAACTCGGACAAATACTAAGCTATGTCCGAGTATGATATAACCATCTGTGGATGGGTTAATCCCAGTATGCGCAAGTATAACTAGAAGATTTAGCACATCGTGTATTAAATATACATAAGTGCCAAATCTTCGCAGTTAGAGTTGATGCAGACAAGGTATTAACTAGTACATTCCGTCCATACCACCCATTCCGCCCATACCACCACCGCCTGGCATTGATGGAGAATCTTCTTTAGGAAGTTCAGCAATCATGCAATCAGTAGTTAACATCAATCCTGCGATAGATGATGCATTTTGTAATGCAGTACGTGTAACCTTAGCAGGGTCCAAAACACCCATTTCTATAAGGTCACCAAACTCACCATTACCAGCATTATAACCATAAGAACCTTTACCTTCAAGTACTTTATTTACAATAACACTTGGCTCATCACCACAGTTAGCAACAATTTGACGTAACGGTGCCTCAATTGCTTTTAATACAATTTTAACTCCAGCATCTTGATCAGCATTATCAGCTTTTAATGAAGTAATTGCAGAGCGCGCGCGCAGTAGAGCAATCCCACCACCAGCAACAATACCTTCTTCAACCGCAGCACGTGTTGCATGTAATGCATCTTCCACACGAGCTTTTTTCTCTTTCATTTCGACTTCAGTTGCTGCACCAACTTTAATTACTGCAACACCACCAGCTAATTTAGCTACACGCTCTTGTAGTTTTTCGCGGTCATAATCTGAAGTTGCTTCATCAATATGTCTACGAATCTGCTCAACACGTGAAGTAATAACATCGTTATGTCCACTACCATCGATAATTGTAGTATTTTCTTTACCAATCTCTATACGTTTTGCCTGTCCTAATTGTGACAACTCAGCTTTTTCTAACGATAGACCAACTTCTTCAGCAATAACTGTACCACCAGTTAAAATAGCAATATCTTCTAACATAGCTTTACGACGATCTCCAAATCCTGGAGCTTTAACTGCCACAGTTTTTAAAATTCCACGCATATTATTTACTACTAATGTAGCTAAGGCTTCGCCTTCTACATCTTCAGCAATAATTAATAATGGCCGGCTTGATTTAGCAACCTGCTCTAATAATGGAAGTAAATCACGAATATTAGAGATTTTTTTATCACATAATAAAATAAATGGATTATCCAATACTGCTAGTTGTTTTTCGGCATTATTAATAAAATAAGGTGATAAATAACCACGATCAAATTGCATACCTTCTACAATATCCAACTCATTATTTAACCCACTACCATCTTCTACAGTAATAACACCCTCTTTACCAACTTTTTCCATTGCCGTTGCAATAATATCACCAATTGATGCATCACTATTTGCAGAAATAGAACCAACCTGTGCAATCTCTTTTGATGTTGTACAAGGTCTAGAAATTTTCTTTAATTCTGCAACTAAAGCTTCAACAGCTTTATCAATCCCGCGCTTTAAATCCATTGGGTTCATTCCGGCTGCTACGTACTTCATACCTTCTTTAACAATTGATTGTGCAAGCACTGTTGCTGTCGTGGTTCCATCACCTGCAACATCTGCAGTTTTTGATGCAACTTCTTTAACCATCTGCGCACCCATATTTTGAAATTTATTTTTTAATTCAATTTCTTTAGCAACAGATACACCATCTTTAGTAATGATAGGTGAACCAAATGAACGCTCCAATACTACATTACGACCTTTTGGCCCTAATGTAACTTTTACCGCGTCTGCAAGTATATTAACACCACGTACCATTTCATCACGAGCTTCTAAGCCGAACTTTACTTCTTTAGCTGCCATTGTAATTTAACTCCTAAAATCTCTTTATAAATTTAATATGTTTTATATACTCGAAGTATTTGAATTTTAGACAAATAAGAGTGAAATAAAAAATAATTTAGTGTACATATTGTACATAAGGTGTTTTTATTTTATTCTGACAAAGTATAATATTCAAAGACAATGAGTATTTAAGCAATAATACCGAAAATATCTTCTTCACGCATGATAAGGTATTCCTTACCATCAAGCTTAACAGTCTGACCAGAATATTTACCAAAAATAACCTTGTCTTTAACTTTTACATTCATAGCTACTTTGCTACCGTTTTCTAATACTTTACCTTCGCCAACAGCTACTACAATACCCACATCTGGCTTTTCGCTAGCGCTTCCTGGTAATACAATCCCTGATGCTGTTTTTTCTTCAGCTTCAACACGCTCAATTACAACACGATCGTGTAAAGGTTTTATCGATAATGACATATAACAATCCTCCTAAAAGTAAAAAATATAATTAATTCTCTATTAGAGTGGCATATGAGGACATACCACTAAATTTCAAGAGCAATAATTAAAAAATTTACATTTTTAAGCGTAGATAAGGCAAAATCTTGAGTTAATACCAATAAATTTATTGAAAGACTTCATTCAAATATGCAACACATAACCACTATGCTAAGTAATACAGGTTTATCCGAATTATGTCTACATAAAATTAAAAATCAACTATCCTCAAATAGTAAAATAACAACTCACGATATATATTTTATAAGCTCCAAACAAACTTTAAGTATAGCTGAATTAAATATACTTAAAAATTTACTTGATAGCCAAAGAACCAGCAATCTTATACTTGATACACAAAATATAATTGTTACTCCACGTTTGGGAACAGTCTCCCCTTGGTCATCAAAAGCTACCGAAATTGCTAAACGTTGTGGCTTAGATAATATAACCAGAATAGAAAAAGGCTTGTATTTTCAGGCACAATCTTCATTAATAAGCTCATACAATCTAATCCACGATAAAATGACACAGTCTATCATTAGCAATAATACAGATATAGAAAAGATTTTTACCCACAAAAATGGCACAAGCTATAAAGAAATTGATATTAAATCCCACGGTAAAAAACACCTAGAAAAAATTAATATAAGCATGGGATTAGCATTATCTGTGGATGAGATTGATTATCTATACAACCATTATACTGCAATGAATTCAAATCCAACTGATGTAGAACTTATGATGTTTGCACAAGCTAATAGCGAACATTGTAGACATAAAATATTTAATGCTAATTTTATTATAAATAACATTCCGCAACAAAATACCCTTTTTTCTATGATAAAAGACACATATAAAAATGCCCCACAAAATGTACTTATAGCATATTCAGATAACTCCTCAGTTATCGCTGGGGACACGTTTACTCGCATATACCCAAATTACCAAACCAAACAATATGAATTTAAACAAGAAAAAACCCATGTTTTAATGAAGGTGGAAACCCATAATCACCCTACCGCAATTTCTCCGTACGAGGGAGCAGCAACTGGTAGTGGTGGTGAAATAAGAGACGAAGGCGCAACAGGTCGTGGAGCAAAACCTAAAGCGGGACTAACTGGATTTAGCGTGTCAAACTTAAAATTTGATGATGAATATACTATTAAACACAAACCTAATCATATAAAATCCCCACTTGAAATCATGCTAGATGCACCAATTGGTGGAGCAAGTTTTAATAATGAGTTTGGACGTCCTAACCTATGTGGATATTTTCGGAGCTTTGAACAACAAGTTGGAAATGTTAATTATGGTTATCATAAACCCATTATGATAGCAGGTGGGTATGGCAATATCAATGCAGATAATGTAGAAAAACAAGAAGTCCTAGATAATGCATTAATTATCCAATTAGGAGGACCAGGCTTTCTTATTGGCTTGGGTGGAGGTTCAGCATCATCAATGGTAGGGGGAGAAAACCTAACAGAGCTTGACTTTAACTCCGTACAACGCTCTAACCCAGAAATTGAACGCAGATGCCAAGAAGTAATTGATACCTGCTCATATCTAGGTAAAAACAACCCAATACTATCAATACATGATGTGGGAGCTGGTGGGTTATCTAATGCCGTTCCAGAATTAGTTCATGGATCTGAGAAAGGTGGATTTTTTGAATTACGTCAAATCCCTATCTATGAAATAGGAATGTCTCCCCTTGAAACCTGGTGTAATGAATCCCAAGAACGCTATGTTCTGGCAATTCTTCCACAGAATCTAGAATTATTCACGGAAATTTGTAACCGAGAAAACTGCCCCTTTGCAGTTATTGGGTATGCAACAAAAGATAAACACCTTATTTTAAATGATACTTTATATAATAACAAACCAATTAATATGCCCATGGATGTATTATTGGGTGCGCCGCCACAGACTACTAAGGATGTTAGTTATAATGAAGAGCAAGAGCAAAGGTTGCCACATCATGAATCTGTCATGCATGATAGCTTCATGATTCGCAATGACAATACTCTAAATGGCAATATCAAAATATTAACTAATGCAGTCTTGGCTGAGGCAGTACATAAAGTAATCTCGCACCCTACAGTTGCAAGTAAAGCCTTTTTAATTACTATTGGAGACCGTAGTGTTGGCGGGCATACCGTACGTGACCAAATGATTGGAAAATGGCAGACCCCTGTAGCTGACTGTGCCATTACTGCATTTAGTTATTATGCAAACGGTGGTGAAGTTATAAGCATGGGTGAAAGATCTCCAGTTGCGATACTAAATGCTCCAGCCTCTGGACGTTTAGCCATTGCTGAGAGCCTAACTAATATAGCTAGTTGTTATATAAAAGATATAAATGATATTAAACTTTCAGCTAATTGGATGGCAAGCTGTGGCAGTGACAATCAAGATGCCTTACTATATAAAACCGTAGAAGCAGTAAGTAAACTATCTCAACAGCTAAATATTGCTATACCAGTTGGTAAAGACTCCTTGTCAATGAAAATGCAATGGCAAAATCAACAAAATAGTAACAGCATTATTAGCCCAGTATCATTAATCATTACTGCATTTGCTACTACTCCAGATACAACTAAACACGTAACACCTGAACTGATAAACAAATCTAATTCTATACTTATACTAATAAGTTTAAATAATAAATGTAGACTAGGTGGCAGTATCTTACAAGAATGCTATAACTCAATTAGTGGTCCTACCCCAGATATTGATGATGCCACCTCTCTAAATAATTTATTTACCTTAATCCAAGAACTACACCTCACCAATATGATTCTTGCTTATCACGATAAATCAGACGGTGGACTAATTGCTACACTTAGCGAAATGATTTTCGCGAGTCATCTTGGAATAGAGTTAAACCTCAATCTTACAGATATTGATTTAAATCAATTTCTGTTTAATGAAGAAATTGGCGTAGTAATACAAATTGACAATGCTAATATAAATATTATTTCTACATTAGTTACAAAATATAATCTACACCTAAGCAAACTTGGAACAGTCAAGACTGGAGCAGTCAAGACTGGAACAGTCAAGACTGGAACAGTCAAGACTGGAACAGTCAAGACTGAAAGAATCAACCGCGAGCATGATAATTTTGTGATTAAAAATAATGGACATATCGTATTTAATGAACCACGAATTAAGCTTCATCAAGCATGGTCGGAAACCAGCTATAAAATCCAACGCCTAAGAGATAATCCAAACTGTGCGGATAGTGAATATAATACCTTATCGGATATAAAGAATACTGGTTTATTTGCTAAACTGAGTTTTGATATCAATACACCACAGCCACCTTCAATACATACAGCTAAACCTCGTATAGCAATTTTACGTGAACAAGGAGTTAATGGACATCTAGAAATGGCAGCAGCATTTTCTATGGCTGGATTTGATGCCTTTGATGTGCATATTAATGATATTTTAAGTGGTAGAGTACCTTTAGCCAACTTTGTGGGAATAGTAGCCTGCGGTGGATTTAGTTATGGGGATGTACTAGGTGCTGGATCAGGATGGGCAAAAAGCATTTTATTTAATCCAAAATTAAAAGATGAGTTTAGTGCTTTTTTTAATCGCAACAACACCTTTGCACTTGGTGTATGCAATGGCTGTCAAATGCTAAGCCAACTAGCTGAGATAATTCCAGGAAGTAGCAATTTCCCTACCCTAAAACGTAATATCTCAGAACAATTTGAAGCACGTCTATCAATGGTAGAAATCACTCCATCACCATCAATTTTATTTAAAGATATGATAGGCTCTCAATTACCAATTGTAGTTTCCCACGGCGAAGGATATACCAAATTTAAAAATAATCAAGCATTAAATAGTGCTCATATTGCTATGCGTTATATCGATTACCAAGGTAAAGCTACTGAAATATACCCCTACAACCCAAATGGGTCACCACAAGGTATAACCGCAGTTACTAATGATGACGGTAGATTTACTATTATGATGCCTCACCCTGAAAGAATTTTTAGGACTAGACAAATGTCTTGGCATAATAAAACCTGGGGTGAGATGAGCCCGTGGTTTAAAGTATTCTTAAATGCTTATGATTTTGTGAAATAAATTGCCACGGCAGTCTGCCAAGGTAGTCTGCTAAAGCAGTATACCTTGCAATGACGACACTTCCGTACAGGATTATGATTAGTTAGATTTGTGCCAATTTACACCATAATGATACTGCCCGATTTGTAGCACTCCTGTTGAGTCTTCTTTTACAGCCCCAACTCCAGAAGGTGTACCTGTAAATAAAATATCGCCTTCACATAAGGCAAAATGCTTGCTCGCATAAACGATTAACTCAACAGGGTTAAATAACATGTTTTTGCCACAGCTTTTCTGTTTTAATAGCTTATCTAAAGTAAAGGTAAACTCTGTATCTAAAAAATCCATATTAACAACATTAATCCAAGGTCCTATAATAGCAGCGTCAGGAAAAACTTTGCTCGTAGTCCATGGATGACGGTTTTCTTTTAATAAAGCCTGCTCTTTTCTTAAAGTCATATCCAAACCCAAAGTATAAGAACCAATTGCCTCAAGAGCTTCTTCTGCATTTAACTTATAACCACCCTTGCAGAGCTTTATAACCAACTCACACTCAAAATGTGTTTCACTACCTGTAAGCGCCACATTTATATTATTACCCCAAGCTGGGCATTGATGTACTACACTTGGTGGCTTTAAAAAAATTACAGGCTTATCAACTGCTGCATCACCTAACTCTAACATATGATCTTGATAGTTTTTACCGAAACAAATAACTTTATCCATGTGATAATACCCCCCCCCATGCTGGAAAAGATAAATTAGTATAATAAACGCACTTAATCCAACTAGAGAACTATAAAATAATATTTTCGAATTTAATAAATTGTCATCTTTAATGTAAACTATCGCAGTTGAAAAAATTAATAAGTGCGGGCATAGCATTTACCCAGGCTTTCACATTATCTGAGTTTTCTAGCAAAAATACTGAAATTTTGGAAGGAAAAATAACTTCACCCTGCGAATTTTGGTGAGCAGAATTCATTACCCGCCCCATTTGATAAAAGCTCCTAAAATGTGGCGGAGAAAGAGGGAGCTGAATCAATCCATCTAACGCCTGTTGTTGTTAATGTTTGTGTCCGTGTTATTTTTGGATATACTTACAAATATACTTAAAATGGTTTTTATATTACATTTAGGAAAGATAAATCATTTCATGCTAACGTTTAATAAAACAATTTTTATTATAATCTAACGTAGTAGTTAAGTAAGAACATTTTATATTGTTATTCTTAGCCCACTCATATAATTCTTTATAATAATTTTTATGCATAACATCACTGTCGTCAACTTTCCAGCCAAAAACTATGCTTACAGGTTGAGCAAAATCAAATAAACAAGTATGATTATTGCGATATTCATCAGATTTATTTTGCATCATTTGTAAACCATTTTCATAATAACCATATGTATACAATTGTTCCGCAAGAATAGCATTTATACCATCCATTAAACTTTCAGCACCACCAACTAGCCTCCACTCTTTTTCAAATTGCCACTCTTCACTTTTATACGATAGAAAATCCGTCTGTTTCTTTACTGCCACCTTTAATAAGTCTAAATATCCTGAATCTTTCTTTGTGCTACATAATATGTCATGACACATAGAATATAACCACTCCGACCTATTATTCACTTCTCTTTTATTATTTTTATTAGAGTATTCAACAGGAATACAACCAAACGAATTATTATTTATTAAAAATTGGCTTATATCACCAATTTTATATTGTAATGCGACTCCAAGCCCAGAACCACCATATAGCCCCCACATGTGATTAGATTCTAACTTAAATGGGTCAAGCTCAGAAAAACAAGCTATATGCAGAGAGTGAAACATAATCATTTGTTGTTCTAATGTTTTCAAAGAAGCTTCTAAACATTCACAAATAAAATTAGGTAACCTTAAAATCTTTCTATTAGTTTCACAGTTGCAGTGTTTTAACTTTAAACGTGTAACAATCTCTTTTTTATCTTTACCGCTAACCCTAATCTGACTATCAAATACATCATTAAATTGACTTGAGAATCCCGCATATAATTCACTTCGTTTTATTGCTTGAAGTTTTCTATCACTCAAATTAAGTTCTTGTTTTGTTGCCTCTAATTTCTTTTTATCATTTAAGGTAAACCATTTAGTTAAATAATGAACCCCAGCCTTTTTCAGATTTTCTAATGGTTCACAAATCTTATTTTTCTGTATTGACATAGTCGTCCTTGTTTTTACTATTTATTTGCTATAGAATTTAATAAAAAGTGCTTATTATTTCTTGAAAAGTTAGTATTCTCATCTTTTACACCATTCAAATACTTAATTTTAGATTTTATCAGCATATGGTAATTGTTTAATATAATTTTCCATAAAATCCCAATCAGGCTCATTTATTTTTGTTGAAGGCAACATTATTTTTTCATCTTTGAATTTATTATAAAATGCCTTTCGTCCAAACTGATACCTATATTTATTGCATAAAAAAATAGCAGCAATGAATAATCCATTATACTTATTCAATTTATCGTGACTAAAAATTGAGATTTCATCACTAGCAGTGAACTCCCCATCAACATAAAACATATCTCCAAATGTGGTATAAATTAACGCATCTTTACAAGTAAAAATTGGATTAGATACCATATCAGTCATACCATTATTAAATTCACTAGCTGAATAATATCTAACATTGCCATTTTCTCTATCTTCAGACTTTAGTCGTTTCCCCCGTTCTATTTTAAATAAACCTAAATCAAACTCATTCCAATTACTAAAAGTCAATTCTAAGAATACTTTTTTTGTTAGCCCACTATTATTTGATAAATTAGCAATACCAATATAAACAAGATGTGCCAAATATTTTCTAACTGTTTTTTCAAAATCATTTTGTATTAACTTTGTATAATCAGTTTTCATATATGCCTCACATAACCATTCATCGTTATGTTTTACACATTGTTTGGCAGTCAAACCCACTCTGTCCTCAGAATTAAAATATAGCCTTAGCCATTTATTTTTTATATCATTCCACTTATTGTATACATCAACTCTACCTAGTTTTTTACGTTTAATAAACCCATCATCTTTATAATAGCCAAAAAATGTTTTTACACTACTATCATGCGGTTTATGTGCCGTCCAAACCATTACACATACATTAGTACCTACTGGATAAAATATATCATCTGGCATTGAAAATACTGCTTCTAATGTATGTCTTTCAAATAGCCTCCGCCGTGTTTCTTTGAATTTTGTACCAATTGCGCACGCCATTGGCACAACTACTACCACTTTACCATTTTTATTTACAATTGATAGCAGTTGTTCTACAAACTCTAATTCTTCTTTATCTTTTTGTGAATATGGGGGATTTAACAAACCTATATCTATATTACTCTTACTTTTTGTAGATAATTCCTTAATGACATTATGATTAAAACAATCACCATGTATAATGTTAGATTTACCATCTTTACGGATAATCATATTCGCAATGGATAATACATATAAGTCTTGGTCTAATTCTATACCATATAAATGCTCTTTACGGATTTGCTCCTTTTTATCTGGGTGAGCTGCATCTTTAAACATTTTATTCATTGCTGTAACTAGAAATGAACCACTGCCACAACATATATCTACAACTCTACTATCTTGATTTATTTGTGCCAAATCACACATAAATTCTGTTAAATGCTGCGGAGTTAAAACAATACCTAAACCACTACCATCGCCTCCACTATATTTTACAAATTCATGATAAAACACCCCTAATGCGTCTAATGAATAGTCTGCATTATTCATCATTGGCTTTATTTTCATTTCTAATTGCTCTATATACCAACGAATTGACCCATCTTGTTCTAATAGAGTATCTCTTAGTTTTGGATTATTACCTATTGCAGAAAACGAATTTTTAATATTGTCCAAATTACTTTTTTTAATATCGCTACCGTCTAATACTTCACTTATAGCCTGTTTCAAGCTATTCATTATTATGTTAAAAGATGTAAAATTAACATAATCTCTTACAAAATCTTTATTCTCTAGAGCAATTAAAATACCAGCGATAAAAATAGGCTTTTGTTTTTCTGTTAATTTTATTTCTCTTAGTCTATCGTGGAACTCTAAAGCAGTCTCTCTAATTTCGTCTAAGGAATACGCTTTGGTTATTCTTTCACCTTTTATTGCCTTTAGATAATTTTTTGGAGTTAGTAATATATTGTGTAATTTAATCTGCCTCTGTGGTTTATCTTGTTTTTTCGCCCAATAGTACACATCAGTAACACTTTTCTTTTCATCTGTACCACTAACACCTACGGCAATTATATTATACTCATTTTTTAAAAACTTTGCATAATAAAGTACCCCGTCTATAGCATAGCTTTTAGGTTTATTAAAATTTTTACTTTCATGCTGTGATATTTTATTTTTACATTCAATAACCATAAGCGTATTTACATCATCCTTAAATGTAATAATAAACTCTGGCTTTGAGTTACCATTACCACCTTGTGAATAATCATCTAATTCACATTCTTTTGGCTTACCTCCAGCTTGTTTCAAACACGTTTCAATTTTTGAAATATTAGGCACACTACCTTGCGGATATACACACCCAAAATCATTTACACCTAAGTTAAAGTTCATAACGTTTTTAACTAGCTCTTCTGTAAACTGTTCTATTTTACTCATATATGCAACTCTTACACAAATTAATTATTAAACACCATATGTCCATCATAAATATTACATAACTAATCAAACATTGCTATTATACCTCTTAATGCTATTCTCTCAAGATAAACGTAGTCAGCCAATGTTTTATCATAAGTAACAACCTCATCCCCACACCTACAAACTAGACCATTGCTAAATTTTATGCATTGCACAGAATCAAAACAAAATTTATCCTGTACAAATGGGTTGGTTTTATATTCTTTAGATTCTACCCAGATTTTAACACGTTTAGCTTGCTCTAGTTTATGACATCCACCATCAGTTATATGTTCATCTAAATTTAACCATAGTGGCTGTTTAGCTTCATTAACTAAATCTAGCACATTCCATATGTCTAATCTCTCACCTAAAACCTCACTTAATTTATTCCTTGCTTCTTGTAAATAATAGCGTGGCTTGATTATTCTATTAGCTTTTAAGTTATTTTCTAGCGTTGTTAATCGCTTTGATAGGGTTATAAATGTAGCACTCATCGTTTATTAGCTATAGCTCCCAATTCTTTTATTGATTTTGCACAT
>JAJTDW010000033.1:5912-9970 GCA_021298175.1 Pseudomonadota bacterium | reverse complement strand
ACTATGTTAAATAATTATTTATTTAATTATTATGATGCTGACAATATAATTTTAGGTTATCAGAACAATTATACTCCGCCAATAAATAATGATTTTGTGATTGCAACTAATTTATCAATTAAACAAGCATACAGCCCTAATAGATATTATAATCCCACAACGCACGAGAAAGTACTATACGGATATAATGACACTGAATATCAAGTGGATTTATATGGCAAAAACTCACCTATTGCTGTTGATGCGTTATATACTATTTTAAAATCTGTAGTAGCTAGTAATTATTTAATGCAATACGATGCTGGCATTGGGTTAGTTCATAATCCCAAGAACCTTACAGGTGTGAATAGTCGACAAAACTATATGCATAAATATACAATTTTATTTAGTTTATTATCAAATACAAAAATAACCATAGCCTCAACTGGTTTAGCGTTAGCCGATGTGGCAATTAATTTTAATCCCAGTTAGTAATTATATCCCAGTTACTAGTAATATAAATAATGCACTAAGTGGCAAAAAAGTATTTGCTGGTATATCTTTAACTTCAAGCCCTACAATTCCTACTACAGAGCCGATACAAAAATTTACCACATTAGCAAAAGTAGGCGAATATTTTGGCAATTCTTCAACTGAATATACAGTTGCAAGTAAGTATTTTGCTTCTAAAACTGGTGTAAATTTAATACCGCCATATATTTATTTTGGCAAATGGATTATATCCGCGATAGCCCCTTATTTATATTCAGGCATAAATAAAAATACATCAACATTGCTAGTAGCTTTACAAGCAATAACAGCAGGTGACTTAACTGTTAGTGTAGATGGAACAACTTATCCTACTACTGCAATTGATTTATCGGGCGCAACTAGTTTATCAAACGTTGCAACGTTGCTCTCTACAATGAATTATTTTACTTCTACAAATTTAGTTACGGGATTAGCTACTGTGTTGCAATTTACATTAGAAACTAATGCAGTTTTATCTCAAGGCTCAGATGCATTAAGCACAACAACTAATTTAAATAATTTATCTGCTAATTTTACTGACCAATTTACTTTGTTTTTTAATGACACAATGGGCGGTTTGTTAACTGATGTAATTAATTTAGAAGTTGCACAATGGGTAAATGATGCGGGTGATGCTTATAATTTTAATTGCTGGAGTAATGAGATAGCTTTGCAATCGGCAACAGATGTAACAAGTATTTGGTACTTGATTACTCAAGCACAATTAAATAACACTTCCATATTTGATGAAGTATTATATAATACAGCTGATAGAGCGGCCGCCTCAGCAGGTGTATTTGCATCTATTGACTTAACTCAGCCTAATTCAGCAATCACATTAGCGTTTAAATCACAAGCAGGATTGTTACCATCTGTTACTAGTAAAAATATAGCAGATATTCTTGATGCTAAAAAAATCAATTATTATGGTGCAGTTGGATTAAGCGGTACTACTACTGTTGTTAATTTCTTTTATGGCGGCTACACAAGTGGCAAATGGTCTTATATTGATAATTTAGTCGGTCAAATTTGGATAGCTATACAATCACAAACTAATTTGATGCGTGAATTTTTAGCTTTAGGCGAAATAGCTAACGACCCAGACGGGCAAACATTAATTAGAACAGGGTTAACACAAGCTTGTGAATCAGCAATTATAAGCAATGTTATAGCTAAAGGTCTTACTTACGATAGTATAACCGCTGCCGAAATTAAAACAACGTATGGTGCAAATGTTCAAGAATTGACTAACAATGGTTATATAATTTTAAATACATTAGCTACTCAAGATGTGAGACAAACAAGACAAAGTTCAGTTTGGTCTATACTATATGCTAAAGGCAGTGCGATTCAATATGTGCCGATTAACACAACAACGTTCTATTAATTTTAGGAGCTTAAAAAATGACGCTTTTAGCAACAAGTAAAAATGCAGTAATTCAATTTACATCAGCAATTACTGGAACATTGACGCTGGGTGGGTTCTCTAATGAAAATATATTAGCTATACCTGATGTTGAAATTGTAAAAACAACAATGGGTAACGATGGAGCCCTTAATCGTTCAGTGGTAGCAAAACATATTCAGGGTTCTTTTTCGTTTTTCCCAGATTCACCCTCATTGTTAAAAATTTATACAATTCAACAAGCGGTATATTTAAGCGGATTGCCAATCAATGGAGTGCTAACTGTTTTATTCCCTACTTCCGCAAAAGTATTTACATATGTTGATTTTAGTATTGAGAGTGCGCCCAAAGGTGTAGAAGCATCTGAAGAACAAAAACCAATCACTATAAAGTGGTCTTCGCTACTACCTAATTATGCGGGATTAGGTGCGATCGTTAATGAAATAATTCAATTAATTTAAGGCAGTATAAAAATATGCAAAAAGAATTTAAATTCAGTATTCAAGACAATGAAAAAACGCTAAATTTTATTGCAATTAGATTAGCACCCTTTGAACAATTTAACTTAATTCTTAGAATTATTGGTATAGTATCAAAAGGTAGTTTAACTAATAATGCACAAGTAGAGCAAGTATTACATAACGTATTTCAAACCGGTAAAGAAGTTGAAAATGTAAAATCTAAAGCAGATGTTAATACTTTTGCTTTAATACTTGACGCAATAAAAGGAGCTATCGCGGCGCTAAGTGATAATGATAGGGATTGGCTATTGACAGAATTACTTAAAAATGTTAAAATTGACAAAGGTCAAAGTTATATTATTACAGCTACTATTGACGAACTTAATAATGAACTATCAGGATTTAAACCTATCCTTAAATTATTAACCGAATTAGTAAAGATAAATTTAGGTTTTTTGTAACTCGTGAAAAAATAGACATACCATATTTTTATGTTGATTCTTCATACTGTATCGGACATAAAAACTTATTGCCTATTTTTTCTACAATCATTACACATAAACTAGCAACTTTGTATGAATTGCGAAATATGTATTATTATGAAGAAGCATTGGATTTGTTTGAAAATATTCTTATTAATAATTATAATGAATATTCACATAATGAAATTCAAAGATTAAAAGATGAAGCAGGTGTTAATTGAATTTAGATAGTTTTTTAATATCAATTTTATTTGATGAAGCAAACGCAAAAAATTCAGCAGATAAAATTAATGGAATTGTACAAAATTTAACACAAAGTATTGTTAAAGCTTTTACAACCATTGCTTCTATTGATTTTTTAAAAAATGCAGTTGAAAGCAGTATGGAACTTTCAACTAAATTAGATAATTTATCATATGTTACAAATATCAGCAAAGATAATCTAAACGCATGGGGGGAAGCAGTTAAACGTAATGGCGGTACTGCTGAACAATTTTATACTTCAATATCTAATTTATCTTCTAAAATACGAGAATTACAAACTAACTTTGGTGCTCCTGGACAATTAGCCTTTGCAAGATTAGGTATTAATTTAAAAGATTCTACAGGTCATATAAAAAACGCTGTCCAAGTTTTAGGTGAGTTGGGTGATAAATTTAAAAATTTACCTAAAACATGGCAATTAAAATTAGGTGAACAATTAGGATTAGACCCTGCAACTATTAGACTATTAGCAAGTGGTAATAAAGAAGCGGTGGACTTAGTACAGCACATGAAAGAATTAGGAGACATTAAAGATAGCAATATCGAATCAACTCTAAAATTTCGTAATGCAATGTATGATTTGCAATTAGTTTGGCAATCTACTACTAATACAATATCAACTATGCTTTTGCCTGTACTAAAAGTATTTACGCATTATTTAGAAAAATCTTTGCTATTCCTTAAAAATAATCCCTATTTAATCCAATCAGGATTGATCGCAATAGCAACAGTGGTAACAACTATACTAGCGCCTGCATTTTTGCGTCTAATGGTGTCTATGGCTCCTTTATTAGGTATTGGTGCTGTTATAGCTGGTATAGCATTGGTTATACAAGATTTAATTGTTTGGTTACACGGGGGTACATCAGCGTTTGGAGAATATTATCAAAAAATAGCCGATGTAACCGCTGGCATGCGTAAGTTTATATCTGAACA
>JAJTDW010000033.1:0-5897 GCA_021298175.1 Pseudomonadota bacterium | reverse complement strand
ACAAAGCAAGTAATGTTTATGGTAAAGTAAAAGACACATTTAGCGGTGGCGTTGACAGTGCTAAAAGTGGAATAGCTAAAACTTATGATGCTACAAAAAGTGCTATAGCTGGTACTATATCTGGCATTGCAGATGCGTTAGGTTTTGATAAAGAAAAAGCGTTAACCATAGCAAATATTGAAAGTAACCTTAATCCAAATGCAAAAGCTAAAGGAAGTACAGCAAGTGGATTATTTCAACTTACTAACTCAACTGCTAAAGAAAGTGGAGTAGCAGATTTTTTAAATAAAAATGACCCTACTGTAAATGCAAAAGCTGGTATTTTAAATTTAAAACGTACTAATGATGCATTAACAAAATTCCTAGGCAGAAAGCCAACAGGTGCTGAATTATATCTGGGTGAAATGTTGGGGGTATCTGGAAGTGAAAAAGTATTGTCCGCAAGTAAAAGTACTCCACTTTCTTCATTATTAAGTGCTAGTGCAATAAAAGCCAACCCCTCATTTAAAAATCAAACCGCTGGCTCTTTAATTAGTAATGCAAATAAAACTTATCAAAGCAAATCTGTATCAATGGGTGATGTAAACATTCATGCTCATAATACAAACGCTAGTGATATTAGTCACCATGTTAAAGGTCATATGCAAAAAGCCCTAAATTCATTGGTTACTAATACAGATAATGGAGTGATCCAATGATATATGATGCATTAACTGGTGAATTATTAATAGAATTTGACACCTATATTGAAAACACGTATAATAATCAAAATGGGATAGCGTTTGAGCCATTAGAAAATGGAAGTTTTAGCAGTGATAGCAAACAAAATACACCAGAAATAGTAAATATCACTGGTATAAAATCTATAAATAACACGCAAAGTAGCACAATCACTGTAGGACAAGTTAGAAGTAAATTAATAGAGTTAAACAAATCTGATAGGTTGGTGTTTATTATTTTGCAACCTATGGCAGAAAACTCACAAACTCGCGACTCGCAATGGTATCAATATGGGGTAATTCATAAGAATTTTTCGTTATTTAATTTAACGTGGGATAATACACCCGAACAATTAGAATTACGCGCAGTTATGACATTTCAAGAAATTAGATTAACAAATACTGAATATACTCAACAACAAAACGTTGCTAATCCACAAGATACGCCACAGGCAAATGCTGGACAAGTACAACCAACCAAAGATGAAAGTATATTATCTAAATTTAAAAACGGAAAGATTGGTTTATAATGGCACAAATAATACCAACTCAAGCTATACCCAACCAATCGTTAAACGTTGTAGTTAATCAACAAAATTGTACCATTAATTTATGGACTAAGGGCGCAAATAATTATGTTTATATGGATTTATTTTTAAATAATAACCCAATTATTTTAGGTAGAAAATTGACATTAACAGGGGTATTGCCTTATCCTTATTTACAATCTGTGTTTAATGGTAATTTTGCAATGTTAAATACTAATGGCAATATTGATATTAACCCAGATTATAAATTGTTTGGAATTACTCAACAATTGATATATTATACACAAGATGAAATAAATGGCTAATATAACAAACCCAAGCCAATTATTTACTAGAGAGTTACAATGTAAATTAATTCTACAATCTGGCACATTTAATCAAGGGAATAATGTTAAAATAGTAAATAATTTAACTATAAACGCAACAGTGCATAAAACATTAAATAATAACTTTACACAAGAAGCTAGTATTATTATTTATGGAATGAATAAAAGCGATATAGCAGCATTGTCAACACTAGGTTATGCACCATTAATTTATGAAGCAAATAAGATAGAATTATACGCACAATACGCAGGATCAACTCCTTCTTTATGTTTTAGTGGTTATATAATTAAAGCGTGGGCTGAATTTGCCGACCCAAACCGCCCGATGTATTTTGAATGCCAAGCTACTTACCAGCAAGCAATTGATAACGTAACTCCGTATAATGCTAGTGGTTCAGAAAATATAGCAGATGTGTTTAAAAAATATGCATCTAATTTAGGTTATTCATTTATAAATAATGGAGTAACAGGACAAGTAAACAATTTAATATTAACAGGTAGCTCTATATCACAAATTCAACAATTAGCAAAACAAACTAATACAATGTGTGTTATTGACAATAACAGTTTAAAAATAGCACCGAACGGCAAATCATTAAATAATGAAATATTAAATATAAATTCAGCAAGCGGATTGATCTCATACCCTACCATTGATGCCTGGGGAGTTAAATTTAGAATTAGATATAACCCTGTATTGCAACTAGGGCAATATATTAAATTAACAACTACTGTGCCAATCCCTAAATCAACAGGACAATGGTATGTGTATGACATGAATAGTAGTTTAAATAATAGACACGAAAATTGGTACACAGATATAAGAACTAGTTATAATAATTTAATTAATGATGAGGTTCAATAATGGTTCAAACATTTAACGCCTCAAGAAACTTGACTGATGATGCATCTTTGACTGATGCATTAGAATTTTATAAAACAAAATTATTGCAGAATATTAATACAATAATTCTTGGTGAAGTAATAGAAGTAAATAACAATACAAAACAATTAACTGTGCAATCTTTAATAAACGGCGTTGATAGTAAAAACAATCCAATTATGCCCCCCGTAATTCGTGACGTTCCGTTTGGCGCTATGAGAGGCGGTAATGCAGGGTTAATAACACATTATAAAATTGGCGATAATGTAATTATAGGGTTTTGTCAACGACAAATAGATACAACAAAAAGAACTGGCAAAAGAAGTACACCTGCATTAGTAAGATTTCATAATTTAGCTGATGCAATAGTTTTAGCCCACTGGTCTAATAATGACCCAGAAATATTTATAAGTATACTAGAAGACGGTATAACGATTGAAGCTAAAAATAAGCCAATAACAATAAATACAACTGGTAATTTAACTGCTAGTTGCAATACAGCTAATATAACGTGCACTGGTGATATAATAGCTAATGCTGTAAATGCAAATATTACAGCAACAGGGCAAACAACTATAGAATCACCAACAATTAATTTGAATGGCAATGTTATTATTAGTGGGGCATTAACAAGTGCGACTGCTACAATTGGCGGAATTGATTTTGCAACACATCAACATGGCGCAGGTACTTATAGTAATTCTGCTGGAACGGTAACAGGTAATTCTGGAGGTGCGCAATGATTAGCCAACCTACTTTTGCATTAGATGCAACAGGTGATTCTTATTTAGATTCTTCGGGTAATATTACAATAATAACAGGGGTTGAATCTGTATCACAAACGGTATCAAATGCGTTACAATTATGGCTAGGTGAATATCAATTTAATACAACGACAGGCGTTCCGTGGTATAATATTCTAGGCGAAAGGTTTAACCGATTGCTTGTTAATACTTATGTAGAACAAGAAGTATTAGCTTTACCATACGTAGCTAGTATAGTGTCCATAGATTATATTTTTAATGATAAAGAACGCAGTGTAATAATTAATTTAGTATTTTTAACTACAGATAGTAAAAATTCCCAGGAGGTGAAAGTTGTTATCTAACCAAGGTTTTCAAATAACACCCTCTGCAACAGCAATTGCAGAAGCACAAGCTATTTTAATTGGTGCGTATGGTATTAATGTAAATTTAGAACCTTCTAGCCCAAACGGGCAATTAGTTCAAAATATTGCAATTGCGATTACACAAAGAGAAAGCGACCAAGCTGAAACTATTAGCTCATTAGATCCAAATATTGCTGCAGGTTTGCAACTTGATGCAATATGTGCTAATTTAGATATTGAAAGAATAAAAGCAATAAACTCCACAGCGACATGTATATTTACTGGATTAACTGGAGTAACAATAACTGCTGGAAGTCAAGTTGCCAATTCTAACAGTGATATATTTTTAGTTGATAGTAACTTAACAATTGGATTAAGTGGTAGCGTTACAGGAACGGTTACTGCACAAACAGCAGGGATTATAACAGTAACCGCAAATACAATAACTACAATTATAACGGCGATAAATGGCTGGGACACTGTCAACAATCCCACAACTGGCAATGTAGGGACTACAGAGCAATCTGATGCACAATTAAGAAATACTAGAATATCACAATTAGCGTTTGCAAGTTCTGGCTCAATTCCTTCATTAGTAGCGGGAGCTTCGGCTCTTAATCCGATCAGCTCTTACGTTGCGTCTAATAATACTAATGCGCAAATTGTAGAAGACGGGTTAACAATTAATCCCCATTCTGTAATGATTATATTAGATGGCGGGGGTTCTGATTTGCAAATTGCTACAATGATATTTAATCGATTAAGTGGTGGCGGAGGAATGAGTGGGAATAAATCTTTTACTATACCAGTACCTAATTCGCCTGGAACATTTACAGCAACCTGGCAAATCGCTGTACAAAAAGCTTTGGGGTTAAATATTACGTTAAGATTAGGTGCGGTTTATCCACCAAATTTAACTACAGTAATTGCAAATATAATAAATACTAATTTTGATTTTAACAGAATTGGCAGGTATATTGATTCTACTGAGTTTACTTTTTTACTTATGAATAATGGTATAATCCCAATCGTAAGTTTAACATTTAATGTAGGAACGTTATTGAATTTAATAGATTATACCATGCCAATTAGTGACAGTGTGGGCGGAAGTATTTTAGATACCGATGTGGCAATAAATTATGCTTAATTACCCTATATATTTACAATATCAAAATACAGCACTTAAGTTTGTTAATTTTGTACAAGCAACAGCAAATGCAATGCTGTTTAAAGATGTAGATTTTACAAACGATTATTTGGATATTAAAACAGCATCAACGGCAGGATTAGATAATTGGGGTATAATTTTAAACCAACCAAGGGTAATTTTTTCTGGGTTAGCATATCCAAAAGTATTTGGGTTTGCAAATGGAGTTAAGCCAACTGATACTGAAGGTTATCCTCAAAATTTTGGGCATGGTAATTTTTTTAACAAAAGCTATCAGCCTACAATTTCATTAAATGATACGCAATATAGAGCGTTATTACTTTTAATATACAGAAAATACACTACAAATAATTCATTAGCTGATTTAAATAACATTATCCAAGAATATGCAACATTCCAAGGTTCGGTTGGAATACCGTATGTTACTACTACTAATCAAATGGAAATAACTTATACTTTCCCTTATGCTTTAGAGCCTTACGAGATTAATTTATTTAAAAATACGGACTGTCTTGCTGTACCAGCTTGTGTACGTAAAAATATTATACTTTTATAAAGGGTAAATAATGTCATTAACGGCACCAAATCCGATTATTAAACCGTTTTGCAATACAGGTACACAAGTTGCTCCACCTGTTGGGGCGGATAGTCTTGTTGCGAATCAAGAAACAGGATTCCCCGACTCTCAAGCTACCCCATTGCCAATTGGTACAGAGGTTCAACAAAATGAAATGAACGGCGTATTAAGGTTATATACTTCATTATTGTTATGGTTAAATTCAGGGGGTCAATTTACATTTAATCAAGCGTTTTCTGATGCAAATAATGGGTATGCACTTGATAATATTTTATGGTGTGCCAGCAATAGCACATTTCAACGTTCATTAGTTGCAAATAATACTGCTAATTTTGTTACTACTCCCAGTTATATTAATGATGGAATTAATTGGATAGACGTTAATAATGCATCATTCCCAGACATTCAAAACAATCCAACAACTGGAGATGTAACCATTGGTGGTAGAATTGCTAATTCTGTAAATAATATTAAAACTTTAAGTAATGATGGCAAATTATCAGGAATGGTTACAGGTTTTGAAAGCAGTGTTTTATATGTTACTGAGCCAGATGGTGAAACTATTAAT
>JAJTDW010000032.1 GCA_021298175.1 Pseudomonadota bacterium | reverse complement strand
ATGTGCAAAATCAATAAAAGAATTGGGAGCTATAGCTAATAAACGATGAGTGCTACATTTATAACCCTATCAAAGCGATTAACAACGCTAGAAAATAACTTAAAAGCTAATAGACTAATCAAGCCACGCTATTATTTACAAGAAGCAAGGAATAAATTGGCTATTCGGATTTATTTGTTGATACAGAGTTTTCATTTTCAAAAAAATTGACCAATTTTTCAATGGAAGTACCAAAGTTTTTGTCTCTACCTGGAGCGCATTGTTCCATAATTACCCCTTTACTAATTCTATGGAATTTCATCGGGTTTTCAATGGTCTTTTGCATACCATTACTTAACAACATCTTTGCCTTCAATACCTCAAAAGAGTACCCTCGACCATCTCTATTCATTATTTTGATTAATCCATTTAATGCTTCTGTGGTGGCATTAGTATATCTTGATGTGAAATAATTAAAAATTGGCTTATGCCAATTGGCTATAGTTGAAACTATTGGCGCAAAGTACTCTATTAACTCAATAGGAATTTTATTTTTCCATTCGGTATAAGCGTGTTCAGCATCCTTTTTAGTTTGACACTTCCAAATATTATAAAATCCTTCTTTTAATTCATATGCCTCACCCAGAATCTTATGTCTTGCAAACCAACTATTTATAGATATTTTTTCTATTTGAGTAAGTTGATGATTTCGTTTTAGCAATATAAAGCGGTCATTTTTAAGTTGTATTCGCTCTTTTTGACTTAATGTTGCTCTAATGTTCTTTCGCACTTTTTCCATTGCATCAGAAGCCATTCTTACCACATGAAGTTTATCTATCACAATAGTTGCTTGAGGTAATGTAGTACTTATAACATCATAATAAGGTCTCCACATATCCATTGTCACTACTCGAATATTTTCATTATTTTTTAGGGTGGTAAAATATGTCATTAAAACTGACTTATTCCGCGTTTTTAATATATCAACTATCGTACCATGCTCAATATTTGTAATAACACAACGAGGTTTTCCTATTAAGTGCACCTCATCAATACCTAAGACTTCTGGGGTTTCAATCGCTAGTTGTTTTAATTGATTATCTATTTTATTGGCAAAAACATTTCGTACTGTTTTTTCATCAATTTTTATTTCATGCGCAATTTCGGTAAAGGTGGTTTGATATGATTTATTTATTATGTACTCAACCAATCGTTTTGTCATGCGATGGGATTCATCAATGGTTTTGGATGATTGATAAGTTATGTTAGAGCAACTCTTGCACTTATACCGTTGGATGGATAAATATATTGCAACTGGTTTAGCATGCATTGGTAAGTCACGGATTAATGTTTTAGTTGTGCCATTACGGATAATTGAGCCATGAGCAAAACATTTAAAGCAGATAGTCGGCAGTGGAGTATCTATAATAGCTTTTATATGATAGCTATTATTCTCTTCGACTAATATTGCTATTCATAATTAGAGTTCTTCTTAATTAGGGAATAAAAATTAATGAAATGTCTCATTGGCAGCTTCCATAGGTTTGATTAATACATCATCATTATGATGTTTAATTAGTAATTCACGAAATACCTCAAACGGCGACAACCACTCATGTTTACGTTGAATTAAGTTATTATAATGATTAATCACTTCAAGTGTGTCTAATGGTAGATTTACCCAGTAAGCTTTGTCTTCCATGATTTCAATATGAGTTTTTATTTGTCCAATACTTGCCGAAATAGAGCGATTATCATTCTTTACTAATATGATTTGGTCAAATAAACGATTAAAATACTTCATGTATTTTGCAGGATTGAGCTTTAACCCCTTAATGACATCATGTAATTGTTGCGCGAATAACGCTAAAAACAATTCTAATTCTGCTTTGGCTGCGATTTCATACAATAATAATCCACTATGGGCATGAATCAAATATACCGCATAGCACCCCTCATCTGCAAATTCAAGCCCCATAACCCAATCATCAAGCAGAGGTGTTGGCTCCGTAAATTGCCTCGAATGTGAAATCATATTTTTAGTATCAATTTTTAATAATTTTGCTATGTCTTTGGTAATTGAAAGTATCATTAGATCTCCTTTACAAATGTAATTCCAGCATTTAATCAAACCTTCACAAGGTTAATAAAAGACTACAAGTTTTATAGCAACTTCCATTAAAATTTTACAAACTGCATTTCTTTTGTTTTAAGAAAATGCAAAAAACTGTCATGCTCTTTTAGTTCATTTAAAGTCAAACATTCATATGCAAGTATCCAGTATCTATCTTTATCAAATTTTAACGTCAATGAGTTAATAAAATCACTAATTTTTTGAAAACTTAACTGGTATTTTTGACAATAATGATATAGCATGACATATAAAATACAATCTTCTTGATTCTTAAATATTGCATCAGTTATTTTTTCATCTAATTTTATGTTATGCTTAATAACAAGGTATAAAGCAAAACTAATTGGTTCAGGCTGTAACTCATTAACTCCATTAACTATGAGTTGACTTATGAAATCCTTAAAGCTGGATAAATTAAGTATATCTTGTGTTATATTAAAACTCATAATTAAGTTTTCTAGATAATGGATAAGATATGGATAAATTAAAATTAGATGAAAAATGCGATTTAATACTCTTGGAATATGAGTTTTATATATTGATTGTTTAGATAGCATTTTGAAAGCATAATTAAATATTGCGCTATCTTCATTATTTTGTTGATGGATTTGTAACGCGTAATCTAAAAATTGTAATGCTGAATTTAATGTGATACTATTATACTTGCCATGTTTTTTAAAAGTAAATAAATTAAGTTGTAGAATCCATGCTGGTTCAATATTTACGGGTAGTTTTTCTATTTTAGTTTTTTTGTCATTTAGCCTAAGTTCAAATTTTTTTAATTCTTTGCTTAGGTCGCTGATAAATCTCATTGCATCATCATGCGAAGTTGAATAATATTTATAGTCATCAATAAATCTAACAAATGAGGAATATTTAGCGGATAAAATTTCATCAACTTGCCTTAATATAATTTCAGATAAAATATTAGATGAATGAGGTCCAATTAATAATCCGACAGTTTGCTGATTTTGAATATTACGCGTATCTTGATCTATTTTGTTATACCAAAGCGAGTTTGATATATCTTTTTTTGATTCGTCTTTACCAACTAGTCCCCAAGGTATGCTATGAGTATAAATAGATGCAAAGCAGTTAGCTATATCGGCAGTTACTCGATATTTTGCCTTCATTGAATACTCTAGCTCTAATTTTCTAGATAAATATTTTTCGCCATTTAAGTAGTTCATTTTAAAGATAGGAGAATTATTACCATAATCTCTAACATGACAAAAGCTTGTTTTATTGCTCAAGTCAACTTGAGTTTTATTAATTTTATCCCAATTGTCAGTTATGGTTTTGCACAGTTTAATGTAGGCTTTGGGATGAGGTATTCCCATTACCCGAGCGACATTAGTACTTCTGATAGTAGAATATTCAATATGGCCACAATAATATACTTTTTCCTTATTGATTTTATATGGCTGTAGTTCGCCATCTAAATTTGAATCATCTAATATAGATATTAAGTCTTCTGATGTAAAACAATTAGGTAATTTTTCGGTAAAAAGGCCAAATCCAACAAGTCTATGATAAACTTGCGTGGCATCTTGTAAATCAGTATATACCAATTTTTCTGTCATTACTTACTTTCGATTACGGTGATTTCTTCTGGCGTAATGTCGTATAATTCATAAACTAGTTTATCAATTGTCTTTTGAAATACTTCTATATCATTTACTGAATTATTAGATGCTAGTAACGGTAAATTTTGAATTAATATTATTTTGTCAACTAGTTTTAATATCTCATTTTGAATACTATTATATTTATCAAATTCAATATACGGTAGTCTATTAATCATATCTTTGTTAAAATTTATTCCACCATTGTAACTATTTGATGAATAAGTTTGTTTTATGACAAAAATTGCAAATTTACTATTTATTATGGCTGATAGATATTTTAGTTTATCTACATTATTACCTTTAATTACTAACGTAGATTTACCAGGAATAATCATGCCATTAATATCTAAACAGGCATCTAATAGGGTTAGACCTTTAATTATCAACTTTGGTGATAATGCTCTATCTATATATGTTTTACCAAAATGTTCAATAAACTTACTTTTAAGAACTACTGGATATCTATACTTATCTTTCAAATATTTCATTTCGTTTATGCCATACTTTGAAGTATATTTCCCTATGGTTCCAGTATTAACTACTTGTAGAAATTCATTATTTTCAATAAGTTGTGATTTAATCAGAGGTTTCAATTTATATGCATCGGAAGTTGCACAAGCATTTTCGCATTGAAAGTATTCACCAATTTTATTAAATTGATTTAGCTTGGTTAAAATGTGTAGATTATCTGAAAAAACCAAATCTAAACTATTTGAGGTGAGACTCATTTTATCTACAGTTCTTAGTAGAGTAGTTCTTTGATTATTGAGTTTAAACACTTGTATCTCATTATTATTAGCGTTCGTAAATAATGTTACTATTGCATCAACTAATGCTGAAGAAAAAATGTCCCTTCCACATCTTAAAACTTTCAATAAATTCGAAAAATGTACTTCTCTAAACTTTTCACCAAATGGTTTTGCTACCCATTTATCAGGCGTAATAAATCCTAAGATACCCAATTTATTTAATAACCTGAAGCCGTGCTCTAAAAAAGCTATGTATAGGTCCCAATTACCTTTTGTTGTTTGATAATTGTTATTTATGTATTCTCTTAAATCGGGCATCATTCTGGTCATTGCTTCAGAATCTACATACGGTGGATTGCCAATCACCACATCAAACCCATCACTTATGCCAAACATAAATTGATTATCGTAGAACTGACAAATATTCTGGGTATCAAATGGATGATAACTCTCAATCTGCTCCAAGTATTTAGATTTACCAAATAATGAATTTTGGCTTCGAGATTGTTTAATTAAGTCATTATATTGTTTGCGGATATCCAGTTTAGATTTGTATGTTCTAGCTCTAAAGTATTTATGTTGTAGCTCTTGTAGTTTTTCAACTGTACCAAGATTGTCAGCTAGGTTACTTTGTCCTTTGGTTTCGAGTTTGATTAAGCTATTACAGCATACAAATTTAAAATCAAGATTCGGCAATGGTTCAATATCTTGTTTATCTTCATTGACAACTATTGATAACCATGCTCTTAACCTTGCAATCTCAATCGCATTTGGTTCAATATCTGCGCCAAAGATACTATTTTCAATAATTTTAATTTTGCGATTACTCGGTTTTAGTTTATCGCCTAAGCGTTCATAAGTATTTAGGATTAATTGCAGCACCCCCATCGGAAAAGCACCAGAACCACAGGCAGGATCAAACACGGTTATTTTATCGAGTAAACTAATTAGATGCTCTTTATAAGGTTTAACGTCATCCGTCCAGTTTTTCTTTTGGTCGGTTAAATAACCAATGCTATCATCTAATAAGCGATTAATTATAGTATAGCTGTGTTCTGGGCTATTGGTTTGCAAGTATTGGCGTAAACTCTCTTTACACATATAATCAACTATAATCCTAGGTGTATAAAATGCACCTTTGGCTTTACGCGCGGATTCACTTGAAACATCATTATCCACGTTAATTTCAGCAAGTAAATTTTCAAAAATTCGTCCAAGCATTTCAGGGTCAATTGCCATTACCTCATAGTTGCTAAGACTCTCGTCCACTGTCCAGTTATACTTGCGGAATATAGCAAATATACTATTAAAATAGTTGCTTGGAAAGGTTACATTGACAATATCAGTATCTTTACGTTCAAATAAACCACCATTTAGATATGGCGTGGTTCTATCCGTATGACTACGCTCATTAATCGGTGTATTAAGTACTGCAAAAAATAATTGACTAAGTTTGTTGTGGTAGTATTCATTATCATTCTGTCCATCTAGCTCAAGATAATCGGTAGGGATAAAACCTTTTTTAATCAAGAAATAACAAAATAATAGTCGACCGATTAGACGATTGGTAAAAATAACCACTTGATTATTATCAAAATGCTTATTCTCTATTAAGTGCTGTTTTAGACTAGCAAAGTTTTGAATAATATCAATATAGAATTTTTTATTGACACTTTCAAGGTTTAAACTATCCCATAATTTGCTATGCAATAACTTTTTATTGCTCTCTTCTGCAAATAGATTTTGCCAACTCGCTAAAATCTCGCTTTGGGTAGAGTTTAGTTCCTCTCCTTGATTTAATTCCAATACGCGTAGATTATCTTGGTTACTAATTACCACCAAAAAACGATTTTGACAAACAATAAAATCCAGACCCAGTGGATAAAAGCCATTGAGTTGTGGTTCATCTTCGTAATTAATTCCCAGTTTATTTAACCAAATGATATTACTACGACTATATTGTTTGATAACAAATAAACGCGGTAAGATTAATTGCTTATGCTTGACATTAGTATCAAAATGACTATTGCTTATGTCATACGCAGCTTTAAAATCAGCAAACTCACTATCGTCAACAAACATACCTTTTTTGGTGGTATCGGTAATTTTACGTAAAGAATTTTGGGTGTAGATAAAATTAAGTTTATTGATGCCCAATATCTCTAAAATAGCGGTGGTGATTTTTTTGCTATTTTCAATCGTAAAATCTTGTTGTAATAAGTTATTAAGTGTATTAAATTTAATTGCCATAATATAAAATTCCCTCGCAGCTGCTTGGATGGATAATGGTTTTCTCTTCATCTAAGCCAATAATGGATTTTTCACAAAGCTCTAATAATTGATTAATGTCTTTAGTTGTAGGTGCTTTTAGTAGTTTCTTGAGTTTTTTATTGATAACATTATAATCTGAATGATTGCTATATAATAAAGCTTGTTCAAAACTCATCTGCGCTTGTTCTGTATAATTCATTTCGTGTAGTAATCGCAAGAATTTCACACGTAGGTTTTGCATTCCAGTGTCTAGCTCTCGCTCTTTGGTATTTAAGCTTTGTAAGGTTGCAATAAATTTTTGCGGAAATGCTTTGTCTAAATATGGGAGGTATAATTTATATACTTGGCTAATCTGACGTTGGTTATTGCTTTCATCGGTGCGGATTAACTGCAAAGCATGTAAATCATCAACACCTTTAGTTGATTTGTTATTAATCATAAAAAACTTATTAAATAGCTTATTATGGTTTATATCATTCATTTGCGTAAATACTAACAATTGATGGCTTTGGCTGGTTAATGCGCCAAACTTACCTCGGGGGATAGAGTATACTTCTTCCTTATATTCTGGATTATTTTTGTATTTACTATCAAAATAACGCAAATCAGTAATAAATTTATCATCAGTTAGGTACTCTTCATCATCTTCAAGATCAGTAAGAATTTTATTAGCTGTTTCTTCATTACTTGAATAAAGAGCTTGCAATTTTCACTACCAATACGATTAATTCGTCCATTGCGTTGAATCATTCGTACAGGGTTCCAATGTAAGTCATAATTAATCAAAATAGCACAGTCTTGTAAATTTTGCCCCTCAGATAGAACATCAGTTGCAAACAGATAGCGTAATTCTTGCTCTCCTGATTTTAATTCATAATCTTTCCCTTTTGGTGCAAAGCGCCTGGTTAAATCATCGACATTATTACGATTAGAAGAGGTAATAAAAGCACATTCATCTTCACTATACTTGAAATAGTTTTTAAACTCATTTTCAAGGTGTTTTATCGTGTCTGCAAAATAAGAGAACACTAGAATTTTTGGTTGCCCATTATTATATTCTGGATAATCTTTTTGGATAGAGTTAAACAGCTCTGCAAGATCTTTAATCTTGTTATTATCCTTTGCCAGTAAACTTAGTTGAATTTCAAGTATATCTAATAAAGCTAACTCTTTTTCTATATCGCCTTGCATTTGTTCATGATTAAATTCAGAAAAATCAAACTGTGAATCTAAGTCAGTCTCGTTATTAGTATGCTCAATGCTATAGTCATCGCCATATTGTTCAATTAATTCACGTAGTTGAGATAATGGCAAAATGATTTTTTGGTCTAATGCATTTTTAAATGTGTTTAAAGTGTGGCGATAGTTATTCAATGATACATTTAAAGCATAAAAAGATGACTCAAGGCGTTTTAAAAATACTATCCGCAATATACCATATAGCCCTTTTTGGCGATTTAGCACTTTATGCTGCGGTGATGGTGGTAATAATTTTACATCGTCAATATTCTTACCATAAAAATCATGATGATAAATCATATAGCGATACGGAATAAAGCCTAAGAACTGAATGATTTGATAAACCAATCGCAAGGGCGATGAATTGTCTAAATATTTTGCTGGATGTAATTGCTTAAAATTATCAAGTTGATCAACAGGGTGAACCAATATACTTAATTTATCATCAAGGGTTTTTTCAATATACTCATCTTTTTCTTCATCATACTCAGAATATAATTCTGGGATTAAATAGATCTTTTTAACTAAGTCTCCAATTTTATTTAAACTAAAATTAGTTGTTTGTTGTATTATTCTGTTTGATAAATCACCTGCAAAGCTATAACTTCTGGATTGTAATTTTTCTTGAGGGAATTTTAGCTTTGGTTCAAAATTGCTTACCTCTTGTTCGCGTAAAATCCCTTGCCTAGTTCTTCTAACTACAAACTCTTTAATAATTGGATGTAATTTTGCTCTACGCTCAGAAATTAACTCTGGAGTTAATTTCTCAATTAAACTCTCTGATTTTCGAATTGAGTTTATAACATCGACAACGTTTCGCATGCCACTACCATTGCTAGTTGGAATCATTAATACATTTGCATCACCACCACTACCCAATAATATTTGGTTTAATAAATCTGTAATACTATTATTAATTGGTGTTGCTGTTAGTAATAGACTACGTGCATTTTTATTTTTATTTATCCATTGGCGCACTAATTCAAATCTTGAGCTTGTTGAGCCAGTTCTTAAATTATGTGACTCGTCAATAACAAATAACCCTACTGGTGCATAGCGGTCATATTCAATATGTTTGTTTAACTCGCCCTCATTTTGTAAACTAATTACATCTAAATTTAAATTTTGCTTACGAACGGCATGCTCCCATTGGTTTTGTAATGATTTAGGGCATATAACCACCACTCGTTTACTATTTTTTACGTAACGAGTAATTACTTCTAGTGCAGTAATCGTTTTACCTAAACCAACTGAATCACACAACATTGCTAATTTACGTTTTTCTAAACGCTTACACAGAATATTGGCATTTTTTAATTGGTATTCAAATAAGGTGTACCCATGTGAAATTTGCTCACCAGCTACTTCAATTTCATCTTGATACATTTCCCACAGTGTTTTAATATACATTTCATATTGACTAAACATAACCTCGCCAATAGGAGACATATCTAATATTTCAGTAAATTGCCACTCCCAATTTTCAGAGCCATCATCATTCCATAACTGATTAAACCATGCATAATGCCCAATTAGATTTGGCTCTTTGTCTGTTGCTGGGTATTTCACTATCATTTCATTATGTTCGATGTGGTTTAGTTCAATATTCTTATTTGAGCTAATTCCATTACCAGTTAAATTACTCGATCCAATAATTCCAACTGCGCTATTTAATATATCAGATTCAATTTGTTCTGATAATATATAGCATTTGGCATGTAGAAATGTTTTTTTGAATATTTTGATTTGTAATTTGCCATCTTTTATTAAGTCTTTTATTTGTTGAATTGTCTGTGTGTATTTTGGATCAATTGCTAGCTCTTGTAAGTCATTAACAATATCAAATTTAGGAAAGTCATTCTCAACGGTTTCTTTTTTATAACGCCGTATCAGAGGTTCTTGACCAATTAGAATCTTAATTGATTGATAATTTTCGACAAGTGGTAATATAGCACTTAACGCAGGCAGATCAATGTATCCTGTAGCGATACAAAGATTATTATATTTATTAGAGTTTTCTTGAAAGAATTGAAGGATTGAGTATCTTTGGTTATCAATTAGATAATATTTCATATGTAGGCAACTTTATCAACAAAATAATCCGAAGTATATCATAATTTAACAATATTATGGCGAGTTAAATTTCATTTTCACAGATCATAAATCAACAAATAAATCCGAATAGCCAATAAATTAAGTGAGGTTTTAGGTGAGAGATTAGACATATGGAATGTGCTAGATTTAGCTAATGAAGCTAATGGAATGCAACCATTTTTCCGTACAAATGACTTGAGAATTTCTAAACATGTATAGCTACTTTTTTAAAAGTATTGATTTTATTACTTTTAAGCACAAACTTATTTTTATTAATA
>JAJTDW010000031.1 GCA_021298175.1 Pseudomonadota bacterium | reverse complement strand
GGGGTTACTTATCTTATTTAATAATTGCTCCATTTATCATTTCCTCATAAAAACTTAAGGTTATTATTATAATTTTTTCTCAAGTTATCTGTACGGAATTATAGCAGTATTCCACATATGTTCAAAGTAGAATTAATCAGCGATCAGTATTGTCGGAATACTGTCAAGAGCAGTTAATTTTAGAGTCAACTAAAATTCAAGTCTCACAAAATATTAATTCTAAAAAAATAAAGAATTTTCAACCTGAAGAATTATCTTCCAATCACTTAAATAATGATGGAAGCAGTGAACCAGTATTGTCAAATACGCAAGAAAATATATTAGAACCAATTAATGGGTTAGATTTAATTAAAACTCTTGGGGATAAATACGAGACCTTGTTCAAAAAAACAATTATAAAGACAGAATCTGGAGAAACTTATTTTTGGGAAAATAGCGACAGAACCGTAAAAATCCATCCAGAAAAAATCTCAGTACCAACTTTTTCTAAAGAAAGTACTGCATTAGCCCTTGATGCTGCGATACATAATTTTGGTAATACGTTAACAATATCTGGAACTGAAGATTTTAAAGATTCAATCCTAAATATATTATCACAAGCCGATTATAAACATATAAATCTCACCAATAAAAATTTACAAGAAAAGCTCGATGCAATGAGAGGAATAGATAACGTAATCTTATCGCCAGATACAGTAAAAAGTGCCGACCATGACCATTTACCAGTAAATATTGATACAAATTCTGGGGTTATTGAGTATTTCAAGCAAATTGATCCCAAGTTAGTTGAAGCCGTTCTTGCCAGTAATGAGATTATACATGAATCACGTGGCATGGTTCTTCTAGGGGAGCATGCACAAGAGGATCCTAAATTATTATTTGAATTATTTGCAATGAAAACAGGAATTGAAGTTTCAGATCGTAATCAATTAGATAAAATTAAAGCAGATTATCAACCCCAATACAGTGTTTCATGTAAAGAAACTAGTTCTGAACGAGCATAAAATCTTATTTTATTAAAAGAGGAAATATCATGGAAAAAGACTTTATTGATCTAAATTTATTTGACACTCAACAACAAAAAATTATTAATGATTGTGCAATACACGGATTAGATCCTACTAGTTTTGCAAACCCACATTTTAATGCATTTCAAATGCAAGTAGCTTATCATGCGTTACGTGAGGGGTTTGATTTAAGCCAATATCTTAATGATTTTACATGTGAACAACTAGAGGAGATTAGACTAGCTAAAAAATCTGGTTTAGATGAAAAGCAAATTGCAATTGTAGGTTTATCTGCTGATGAAATGATGATGAAACGAGCAAATCTTGAATATCAATTACAAAAGCAATAATTATGGATAATAATAAATTAATAAAACAGTTTGTCGCTAATTTGGATAAAAAAGGCCTAGATTCATCTTTATTGGAAAATGATATATTTGATTTTAATCAAAAGTTTGTATTATACAACGCAATTAGATCTGGTGCAAATCTAGAAGTGCTAGCTAATCCTGATATCGATGCTTATGAAATGGAGGATATCCTCGATGAGCAACGTGATATGATGAAAGAAATGCGTAATAATCATGGAATAAACCCAGAGAAATATAATTTGAGCCAATTATTGGAGCTAAATGATGCTATTGTGCATAATTTAGATATTTCTCAATATAAAAATCATGAATATACGGCCAATCACATGTATATTGCTAAAACATTTCAAATTGAAAAACTTGAGGGAATAGATAATATAACACCAGATATGTCTATATCAGAGTTAATTAAACTGCGGGATGATGCAAGGGAGCTTAAGACTTTCATCAACCTGGAAAATGATGAGCAAAATATAAACGAGCAATCCCATCATTTACAAAATAATACTAGTTCTATTGTAATGAACATGCCTCCTAATTTTGATAACAATGAAGAGGTGATTAAATTTTTTAATGAAATTAATCCATATTTAGTAGAACAAGTAATTAATAAAAATGAAATTTGTTTTGCTATGAAAGGTATGATTATTTCTGGCGAGCATGCACAAGAGAATCCCAAGTTACTATTTGAACTTTTTGCAAGTAATTGTGGATTCAAGGTGACTGATATAAATTCCAAAAATGTTATATCAAGTGAAAAACAACTTCAATGTCGAGAAATGTAATTTTTGAAAGGTTTCTGATGAAAAATTTATTAGGTCTATTAATTTCTTTTGCTACGATGGTTAATGCAGCAAATTATGAGCCAAACTCACATACATTTAACTGTCCAGCTGATCAACATGTTGATCTAACTAAACCAATACTTATTGGAGTAGGGGGTACACCTAAAATGATTGGCCAATGTTGGTGGATAAATCCAGCCACATCTTTTTCTTTGCTTAATAATGGACAAACTATTAGTGGGCATACTATATGGGTATTAGATGGTCCAGTATTAAATTCTGGATGTGGAGAAGTTAAAAATGAAACAATTATAACTGATGGAATAATTACAAATGTGAGTTGTATACACCGCAAATTTTTGTAAGATGAAATGCAGCAGTTTTTAGTTGCTGCCTTTTTTAGCCATAATATAATTTTAGTAAAAAATATGTAGTACTTGAATTAACTCAATAGGTGAAACGTTTAACACTTTTAATAAATGAATGTATTTACCAATCGGAATATCTAACAATACATCATTTTCATACTTTCTAATCATTTGGTCACTAATACCAGATAATTCAGATAATTGCTTATAGTTAAGTTTTGCTTTTAATCTATTAACTTTTATTATTTTTTTTAATTCTTGTAGTATAATATCATTCATATTACTTAACTAACTGCAAATGGGTATTTGCTTCTGATTTTATATTTAACTGTTTAACAATAAAATATCTTTCCATAAATCTTGCAATACTTGGTTTATCCAAATTATAATGTAAATTATTTAAGTATGCCTTATCTATTTCCCATTCATGAATAGACATATCAATTAATGATTTTACTAAAAAAATACTTGGATTTTTTGGACTAATCCCATGAAATGTAAATAAGGAATTATGATCTTTATTAGCTAAATCTTCTAATTTGCCAGCTAAATAATATATGAAGCACAATGAATCCTTATCTAATGACTTTAAAAACGTAGAATTTGGTAAAAACATATCATCAACAATTACATCTCTACATAATAATCCAGAAATTGACACAACTTTAACATAGAAAGTATTTTTGGTTTTATCATAATAGAGCTGTTTATCAACAATAGTAAACTTAGGTTCATCGTGACCTGTCCTAGATTTCCAAAAATGTCTAAATTTTGTATAATAATTAGATTTTTTTTGTAATGGTTCTTTGCTCATAAGATTGTTCCATAAGATTTATTACTTGATAACCTATAATTGGTTCTAAATTTAACTCTTTAGTTAGAGCAAACTGAATACAAGTTGATGGTGTTGCATAAATTTTAGTTTGTCCTAATTCTTTTACGTATCCATTATGTACATGACCATGAAAAATAGCCTTAAAATTAAATTTATTTACGTAATTACAAAAAACATCTGAATTATCAAGGATCCAATTATCAATAATTCCCCCTGTTTTTATAAAATGGTGGTGTATTACTAAGTAATTTTGTTTAGTTGGTTTATAATACTTCGCTATTTTCTCTATTTCGGCATTAGTGACAAATCCTTCGTCATATCCCTCGCCCTTGTAAGAAGATAAAAAAATAAAATTATGATTGTCTATATCTATCACGGGACTCATTTTTATTGTATCTGATAGTACGGTGGATATATTATTTGAGTCATGATTTCCCATTATTATCTGTTTTGGGCAAGAAAAATTATTTAGGTAATTTTGTGCTTTTAAATATGACTCAGTAGTACCATCTTGTGAAATATCACCCAGGACAAATATATAATCAGGATATTCATTAATAATGTCTTGTGTTAATAAGTTGATATTTCTCTCTGTATCAACCTTATTAAAAAGTAAAGTATTATCTTTACTAAAATGAGTATCGCTAATTATTAAAATTTTTTTTGACATTGTAAATACCTTTGAAATTTACCATTTTTATTTTATTGAAATCTGGATTAAATTTAAATAATTTATAATTTTGATTTTGATCGTATATATCAACACCTTCAGCGTTTCTAATAAAATTAATTAATCGTTTTGCAAATGGTAGCATTATTAATGCAATTATAATTTTAAAAATCATTGTACCGCCTACTAATTTTGCAATTTGATTAATTGTATAATCATCTGGTAGATTGATAATTGTATATGAAATGCTGATAGTTATAAATTCAGAAATTATATGAATAATAAAGATGAAAGTTTTATTAAATCTAGTATTCCAAATCACTTTCGATTTTGGAACTAAAAAAGCACTAAAGTAATCACCACAAAAGCTACCAATAAATGAACCTAAAACTATCCAATATGAGTATTTAAATAGCGTCTGGTATGCTATGATATAGTCATGATTCATAGTAGTAGCAAATGGTAATATATTACATAACTGAATGATTGAAAAAAATATTAAATGTGAAATTCCATTAACCCAAACGGCTTGTCTTGCATATTCGTATCCATACGAATATCCAATAACCTCAAATAAGTAAATATCTAATGGAAATAATAACCCAGATGCCGATGTTGTTAAACCAAATATATTAATTTGACGTTTAACTAAAATAAAACACATCAATTGTACTGCAACAATGATAGCTAGTAATATTGGATAATATTTAAATGCATTATTTCTGTAATTTTTCATATGAATGTTTCACATGCCTGCATTGAAACTACAATTGCAATCACATTGTATTTAGTTATACATTCATGTTTATTATGTACCACAATTTCAATGTTGTTAGAATTTATTTTATATACTCTACTGAATACTAACAATTTTTCTTTTTCATCATCAATCTCAAATAAATATACTTGGTTGATTAATATTTTTTTATAAGGATTTGGGTAGCAAATATAAATTATTTCAGTAGGTAATAAAAGTTCATTATTGATTTCCTTAATAGCAAAAGATTTTTCATGAATAAATTTTTCGCTAAATACTTTATTCTTAAAACCATGTAATAAAGTTGCACCAGCTTTTAAATAAGTATAAATATCTTCTTGATCAATAATAGGTACGTACTGAGGCAAACTATTATATTTTAAAAGGTCGCCGACTTGAATATTTAGATACTCTGATAATTTAATTAATATTCTTAAATTGGGCATATAATTTTCTTCATGATTAATTAATTTTCTTAAGGAAAAATAATCAACATCTGCATCTCTTGCTAACTCAGAAAGTTTTATATTTAATATAGCTAATTTATCATTTATACAATTAGAAATATTATTTAAAACTTCTAAATTTTCATTATTTAAATTATTTTTTAATCCCAAAATTTCTACCCAGAAAAAATCATTAAAAACAAAGATAAAAATATGTTATAATATCGTATTGCTTTTTTGATAAAAAACAAAACTAAGATATTAAAGCATCGCACTTATTTTAATGAACAATTATATCATATATTACGACTCAATCCGTCATAGACTTAAAGCAATATTGTATCAGAGAAGTATAATATGACAATAAACAAATTAGGAAATTCATCTCCCATTCAAAATATGGAATACTAAATATTAATTTTCATGGAGGCACAAAATGGATAAAGTAATTGAATTTAAAAATTTTGAATATGAAAATAATTTCATTTCAGCAGATTTATATACCAATGATAAATTTATTATGAAAATCTCCGACACTGAACTGCATATAAAAGGAGCTGATGATACTGGAGTGATTCTCTATGAGTATTTTAGAAAGGCAGCGTTAATTTATCTTGGCGGTGCTAATTACAATCCAAGCAGTTTTAACGTACATTAATAATACATCAGCTCTCAATATCTTCTTAAAATAATCATTACTTGTAATAAGGTAAATAAATATGAACCAACACATTGATAGATTCACTCCATGTGTTTCGATTAAGATAAATTCTAATAATATAATGACTCAATATCCAAAAGTAATTGAAAATAAATTTGATCCTATTGTATCAAGTTTATTTTCATTGGATGGGGATGATTATATTGGAAAAGAAATTCAATTTTATTTTGATGCTACTTTTTTTCAAGAAAAATCAGATTCAATACTTAGAGAAAAGTTTAAAGCATTAATTACCCAAAGTGGCAAAGCGTTAATGTTAATATCAAAACCATCCTTAAACTCAAAAATTAATATCCCTTGTTTATTTATTTACGAATTAAATGTGGAATGCAACCATTTTTCCGTACAAATGACTTGAGAATTTCTAAACATGTATAGCTACTTTTTTAAAAGTATTGATTTTATTACTTTTAAGCACAAACTTATTTTTATTAATA
>JAJTDW010000002.1 GCA_021298175.1 Pseudomonadota bacterium | reverse complement strand
AATGCAGCGCCTAAAAAATAAAGAGCGTGGGCAGTTGCTATTATCAAGTAGCAGCCGTAATAATTTACATGATTATATAGCTACAGTTTTACCATTGCTTGGAAATTTAAAACACATACATGATATTGTATGGAGTATAGACATCGACCCTACCGATATGTAAATTACTACGTTATAATATAACGTAGTTTATATAATTAAATTAATTTCCTTTAGATAGAACCCTAACATCTGGGTAGATGCTTTGAATCCAGCCTATATATTTTGATACTCTCGCTCCAACTGATTTTGTTGAGGAACTACCGCAGTTTGTTGCTATTATTACTTTTTTCCCATTCTGATCTTGCCACCAAGCTGATCCACTATCGCCAGAAGCTGATCTTGCCCAATAATCAGTGGAGCCATTAGGTTGGTATTTGGCTCCTATTCCATGATCTTTTTCAAAAATTTCAGATATTTTACTTGCGGCCCAAAGTCTTCTTGGCCCTGTAGCTGGTGAATATGAGCCACTTTGATCAAGTCCAACTCCCCAAGTACCATAACCTACGAACTCAACGACATTGTTTATTTCGTTTGATGAGTCATTAAGTATTGGGCGTTGTACGATTACTCCATTCTTATCTGTAGGCATTGCAACTTTAGGTATTTTTAAAATTCCTATGTCTGTTGAGGCACCACCAAATCCTGCTGGTTTATTAATTCTTTCTGGTGGAACATAGAAGAATCCTTTACCACTAGCAAGTAATTGATTATTCCAGCTCCAAAAGTCACGTGGTGAGATAACTGCTGTAATTTCGCTTGTATATGAGTAGCAATGTGCGGCTGTTAATATATATGTCCATTGAGAATCATCACCTAACCAAGTAGCCGTACAGCCATAAATTTTACCAACAGTAAAAAATGGATTATTATAGCTTGATTCTCTCAGTTCATTATTTGCATATTTTAGCGAAGCTGCTATATTATTTAAATCACCGCCATAACTTTGAAATACATTTTCATTAATAATTAACGCATTTGCATTGTATATAGTGGCAGTTAAAACTCCCACTAAAAGAGCTTTATTTAATAATTTCATTGAATTTTCCTAAAAGAGTAGCTATAATGCAAACTTAAATAGTATATTAATAATATTTGAGTTTGATGCATATTTGTTTTACAGCTTGGATGTCAAGCTAGTTAAGCGTTTTGGTAAAGCAAAGTGTGTAAATTATACAATGTAAGGTTAATTGTTAAAATAGGCTTTTTAGATAGATAGAGGAAGCGTTTGTTATGCAGTAAATATTTTCTCGCGGTAATATTTTAACTCGTTGATTGATTCTAATATATCTGCTAATGCTTCGTGTTTGTTTTGTTTTTTGAAATTGCTATAGACTTCAGGATACCAGCGTTTAGATAGTTCTTTTAGAGTGCTGACATCTATAGTGCGGTAGTGGAGGAATTCTTCTAGCTTTGGCATAAATTTAACGATAAATTTACGGTCTTGATATATGGTATTGCCGCAAAGTGGGGATTGACCTTTATTGGTATATTTTTTGATTAAGGTTAAAATCTCTTTTTCAACTTGTCCTATATCATAGGTAGAAGTTCGTACTCGTTCTACTAATCCAGATTTTGTGTGGGTGCTAACATTCCATTTGTCCATTTTTTGGAGCTCTGTTTCTGGTTGGAACACTGCATAGCTTGGCGATTGATCTAATATATTTAGATTACTGTCAGTTATAACAACAGCAACTTCAAGAATAAAATTTGTCGAATAGTCTAGACCAGTCATTTCCATGTCAAGCCATACTAGGTTATTCAAATCTTTTTTATTTCCTGCAGTTTCTCTAGACATTCTTGATTCTTTCAGAGGTTTTTATAAAAGATGTAAAAGTGGTGGGCCCTGCTGGACTCGAACCAGCGACCAAAGGATTATGAGTCCTCTGCTCTAACCAACTGAGCTAAGAGCCCTCAGATGAGGAATAGATTATGCCATACAATATATCTATTTTGCAAGAAAATTTATCTATATTTTTAAAAATTATTTATTTTTATGTAAGTAACCTAGATATAATATCATACCAGACAATGTCTTACTATCTGTCACTTCACCATTGTATACCATGAGCATAAACTCGTCTAATGGCATACTAATAGTTTCTAAAAACTCACCATCATCAAGGTTGGCAGAACCTTGGGTTAATTCGGTTGCTAAAAAATAAACAATTTTTTCGGTTGAATATCCAATACAGGGTAAACATGTGCCAAGTTCAATCCAATTTTTCGCAGTATATCCAGTTTCTTCTTCAAGCTCACGTTTAGCACATATTAATGGTAATTCTTGAGGTTCAAGTTTTCCAGCTGGTAATTCTAGCATAACTTTACCTACAGGGTAACGATACTGGTATTCTAAAATAATTTCATTGTTTTTTGTAAGTGCAATTATGCAAGAAGCGCCAGAGTGCTTTATATATTCACGCATTGAGTGTTTACCATTGGGTAATTCAATCGTATCGCACATAACCCTCATGAAGTTTCCACGAAAAATTTCTTTTGACTCTATGGTTTTTTCTATTAGATTTTTTTTGATTTTCATATTATCGACTTAACAACGTTAAAGTTATAAGATTTAATGAATTGATGCAGAGATAAGTTACTAGAAGTATGCGCAATTATAACTAGGAGAGTTGGCACGCCGTGTACTAAATGTACATAAGTGTCAATTCGACAACGTTATAATTGATGCAGACGAATTAGTAAAAGAAGAGATTAGTTGTAATAAGCCGGATTTTGTATACATTTTCATGCTAGCAATCATTCATCTAGGCTTAAAATTTCTTTTAAGCTCAAGCAACCTACCCGTGTTTATGAAAAATGCAAGCATTCTTAATGTGTAGGATTAGCACACCATCTTACGATGTCATAAACAACCTATTTGGTCTTGCACCTAGCGGGGTTTTGCGTGCCTTAATTATCACTAATTAAGCGGTGCGCTCTTACCGCACCTTTTCACCCTTACCTTTAATAAAAAAGGCGGTATATTTTCTGTGCCACTTTCCGTTATACTAATTTACTACAAGCATACGCAATTATAACTAGAAGAGTTGGCACGCTGTGTACAAATGTACATAAGTGTCAACTCGACAACGTTAGAATTGATGTAAGCGTAGTAGTAGCATCCCTGGGGGTTACCCAGCGCCATAATCCTTTGGTGTCCGGACTTTCCTCTCGTATCATTATAATACCAGCGATTGCCTAAACTAATCTCAAGTAATCATTATAACAGAAAATGGGCTAAGACTGATGCATTTATGATAAAATATAGGATTCTTAAAGGAGTATAGAGTGAGTGCTGCTAGGGGTGGGTTATTCTTATTTATTGTGGTATTATGCTCTATGTTTGGTCAGTTTGCAACAGAGCTATATTTGCCATCAATGCCTGCAATGGCAAGATACTTTAATGTGAATATTTCAGTTGTCCAGTTATCCATTACTAATTATACATTTGGTTATGCTGTAGGAAGTTTTTGGTGTGGCTATATCTCAGATAAAAGTGGTAGATTAAAAGTTTTGTTTCCGTGTATTATAGTTACAATATTTGGTAGTTTAATGTGCTGCTTTGCTTTTGATGCTGAGTTTCTATTTGTTGGGCGTTTTATTCAGGGCTTAGGTTTAGGCGGGATTGGAGTAGTATCTAGGTCAGTTGTACGTGATATATCAAAAACCAAAATGGAGTTTGCTAAGTTTGCGTCAATCTTAGGATCTGTTTCGGCAATAGCAATAGCTTTTGCTCCAATTATTGGTGGATATATCGAGAAGTATTTATTTTGGCGGATCAATTTTGTTCTACTATTTTTAATCGCATTATGTTTAGCTTGGTTATGTAGATATAAATTGGTAGAAACTAATGAGGATACTGGAAAAATTGACTTGTTAGAGATGATTCATGATTATTTTGAGGTATTCAAAAATAAGCAGTTTCTTCTTTATAATTGTATAAGCTCACTTACTTTGGCTGGTTTTATCTCTTATCAAACGATTTCTGCTTATTTACTTCAAGTAAAAGTAGGGTTGGCTCCTGATAGTTTTGGTTATACTTCATTGTTGGTGACTATTGCTTTAATTTTAGGTGGAGTAATTAACAGTAAGGTTGTAGAGCGTCGCGGTGTAGAGGTAATGCTAAAATTTGGTTCGATGCTTTATTTGTTAGCGGGTGCTTTATATGTGGTTGGTGGATTATTTAATATTGTGAATGTAGTATCAATATTGTTGCCAATGATGTTATTTACTTTTGGTGCAGGAATTATTTATCCTAATGCTAGTTCTGGTGCTTTAAGTTTATTTACTAAAAAAGCTGGAACAGCGGCTTCAATATATAATTGCTTTCAAATGCTTGGTGGTACAATGGGGAGTTGGATAATTTCTTCTATTTATGCAAATACTCCTTTACCATTAGGGGTAATGTTTGTATTTATTGGTTTAAGTGGAATGTTGGTTTATTATTCGTTACAGTTTTCTTTATTGCACAATGAAAGCTTATAATTAAATACTATAATAAAAAATATTTTAATGTATAACTGCATACCTTAAGGTATTTAAAATTTTTGTTAGAAAAGGGTTATATACAATATGGAAGTAATATCACAAAGCTTATCAAAGTGGTTTTATTTGGGTGCTATTAGTGTAGTTATTGGAGCGGTTCTTATCTTTATGGCTCGTGGGCAGAATAAAAGTAAGAGGATGGAAAATGGGTACTTTCTACTAATTTTAGGCTTTGTTGGGGTTATTTCAGAATGGACAGATTTTGCAACTGTTTTATTTATATTTGTAATTATTGCTAGTATTGTTTTAGTAATAGATAAATTATTTCTAATATCCACACGAGAAGCTGTTACACCAAAACAGCATTATGTATATTATGCTCGGGAGTTTTTCCCTGTGGTTCTTGGAGTATGGGTATTGCGTGCATTTTTATTTGAAGCTTACCAAATTCCTAGTAGCTCAATGCGGCCCGATTTAACAGTTGGGGATTTTATTTTAGTTAATAAGTTTAATTATGGCATTAGAGAGCCATTTACAAATAAAGTATTAATAAAAATTGATGAAGTAAAGCGTGGGGATGTGATTGTTTTTAAAGACCAACAGGTTAAGAATCGTGATTTAATTAAAAGGGTTGTTGGTGTTGGTGGAGATAGAATTGAATATCAAAATAAAAGATTAACTATAAATGGTGCTGAATTAAAGTATACTCCTGATGGTACATACACCTACTCTGAGAATTACCCCGAGGTAGGTAATTTTACATTTTATAACGAGAAGTTTATTGAAGACTTAACTGGAGTAAAGCATCCTATTATAACTTATGATCAAGTGCCATCTCTTAATGTTGAAAATGTAATTAACTTCCCTAATAAATCAAACTGCATATATGTTAACGATAATGGTTTTAGCTGTACTGTTCCTCAGGGGGAGTATTTTATGATGGGAGATAATAGAGATAATAGTGCAGATAGTCGTTATTGGGGATTTGTACCTAATAAAGATATTTTAGGTAAAGCGATTTATGTAATTATTAATTTACATGATTTTAAGCGTATCGGGATAAAAATATAGTATGGTTTATGATGCTTCGAGACTTCAAAAAGATTTGGGGTATACCTTTAAAGACTCTTCTATGCTAAAGCGTGCGCTAACACATAGAAGTTATAGTAAAACAAATAATGAACGCTTAGAGTTTGTGGGTGATGGAATTTTAGATTATGCAATCGCTTTAAGCTTATATAATAAATATCCATTTTTAGCCGAAGGTGTTTTATCTAAGATAAGGGCTGCATTAGTAAATCAAGATTCTTTAAGTATGATTGCAACTCAAATAAATTTAGGTGAATATTTGTTTATTGGTGATGGTGAAGAAAAAAGCGGCGGTAGATTAAGACCTTCAATCCTTGCTGATGCTTTAGAGGCTATCTTTGCAGCAGTGAGCTTAGATTCTAACATCCAACAGGCAATGCTTGTAATTGATAATCTATTTAAAGATAAATTTATTCATGCAGAAGATTTAATTGACAAGGACAGTAAATCAATTTTACAGGAATATTTACAGGCAAGTCAAATAAGTCCTCCAGTATATAATATTATTGCTTTAGATGGTCCAGATCATGATAGCGTTTTTCATGTAGAGTGTGTGATTGCAGAGCTTAATATAAATATAACAGCTTGCGGCAAAAGTAAAAAAGAAGCTAGCCAGTTTTCAGCCCAAAAGGCTTTAAAATTAATAAAAGAAAGAAAGATCAATGGAAACTCAAAATAATAATAACAATACGCATGATATCATGATATCAAATGATGCAACACCGAGTGTTGAAACACCGAGTGTTGAAACACTTGATAATGAATCATTAAGTACTGTAACACATTGTGGATTTGTTGCAATAGTTGGGCGTCCTAATGTGGGGAAATCTACATTAATGAATCATTTAATTGGACAAAAAATTAGTATTACTTCCAGAAAACCTCAAACTACACAGTATAAAATTAATGGTGTGTGTACTGAAAGTGAATACCAGTATATATTTGTAGATACTCCTGGATTCCAAAAAAGATACATTAATAAGTTGAATACTTTGTTAAATAAGAGTGTTATTAGCAGTTTAACTAATGTGGATGCTGTATTATTTGTAGTTGAGGCTGGATTTTTTAATACAGGTGATGCGCAAGTATTGGATTTAATGCCTAAAGATGCTAATGTTATCTTGGTAGTAAATAAGCAAGATAAAATTAAAGATAAAATGGAGCTAGATAGATTTGTTAAAGAGATAAAGGGGAAGTTTACTTTTAAAGAAACTCTTTTAGTAGCTGCTAAACATCATTTGGGTACAGATGTTTTATTATCCAAATTAAGATCATTTATGCCTTTAGGGGAGTTTTTATACCCAGAAGAGCAATTGACAGATAGAAACAGCACCTTTTTGGCTAAAGAAATTATTCGCGAAAAATTATTTCGCTATTTAGGCGAAGAGTTGCCATATAGTTTAGCTGTAGATATAAATGAGTTTAAAGAAGAGCCGAGTATTATTAGAATTTCAGCAACAATTATTGTAGATAAAGAAAACCAAAAAGGTATGGTAATTGGTAAAAGTGGCGAGAAATTAAAAAAAGTATCAAGTGAGGCAAGGGTTGATATGGAGGAGTTATTTGGTAATAAAGTATTCTTACAGGTATGGGTTAAAGTAAAAACAGGTTTTGCAGAAGAAGCTAAATTTTTAAAGCAATTTGAATAGGTAGTTAATGTTAAGTATTGCTATTAACGTAAAAAACGGTGCCAAGCACATAGAGCGCTGTTTAGATGCATTAGTCAAATTTGATGATGTGGTTATTTTAGATAACCACTCTACAGATGCTACTGTGCAACTTGCGTCGAAATACCCTAATGTAAGATTATTTGTTCATGATTTTTTAGGCATGGGACGCGTTAGGAATTTATTGGCAACTTATGCAAAATATGAGTGGGTATTATTTGTTGATTGTGATGAAGTATTAAGCTCTAGACTTACAACAAAATTATTAAAGATGTCTTTTAAAGATCGTTATATCTATAGCATTAAACGGCATAATTTTTTTGCTAATTCTTTTGTTGATTCTAGCTCTTGGGAGAATGATTGGGTCTTACGTTTATATAATAAAACACAAACAAAATATACCGAAAGTGATGTTCATGAGAGTGTTGTAATTAATGGCTTGCATATAGAGAAAATCAATAGCGGGTTTATATATCACTTTCCGTATGAAAATGTTGCACAACTTATTGATAAAATGCAGTTTTATAGTACATTATACGCAAAACAAAATTTAGGTAAGAAAAGTTCAAAATTATATTTATTACCATTTAGAGCATTTGCAATGTTTATTAAATGTTATGTTTTAAAACGTGGTTTTATGGATGGTTATGAGGGTTTAGTTATAAGTAGCTTTAATGCGATGGGTGTTTTTTCAAAATATATTAAATTATATGAATTATCGTACAATAAAAAAATTGCTATGGCCTTAGTTGTTAATGATATGGATAATCTGGAGCATATTATTAATAATATTAATGCACAGACTTTGATTCCAGCAGAAATATTAGTATTTACCAATACTAATGATGATAAGCGTATTAAATTATTATCAGATAACTTAAAGAGCTTATTAATAGTAAAATCAGTAGTTTTAAGCATTGGTTCTGGTACTATAAATGATAGTGTTTTATCTTATATTGGTATGAATAAAAACTATATAGACAATGTTATTTATATATCTTTACCTCAGGATTTAAGTGATAGTAACCTATTTAAACGTTGTAAAATAGGGTTATTAAACAATAAACAGATCCCAAATATTAAAACTTGGGATTCATGTTAGAACTAGTACTTAAGTATGAAAGATTATTAAATGCAAAAGGTTATTTTTTTATGTTTGATTGGGTTATTGGTTGTATTACCCTACCAATTAAAGTATGGGTTGGGTGGATATTTAGATAACCAAAAACTTAAAGCCCAAATCATCAAACAATCACATATAAATGAGAGTTTAGTTAATCGTAATAGTCTAGAGTTAATGAAAATTGAGGGTCTTAAAGGGTCAACATCTTCTTTAGAGGCTAGAGCTAGATATGAATTAAATTTAGTAAAACCAGGGGAAACCTTAGTTCTTCTACCTGGTAATTATGCGATAAAAACTACTAAAAAATAATTGAGGATAAAATATATGTACGCATTAGAAATTAATCATGTAGTAAAGCGTTATGGTTCATTTACTGCATTAAATGATATAAACTTTAAGATTGAAGCTGGAGAGTTTGTTGGGCTTCTTGGGGTTAATGGAGCTGGTAAAACTTCACTAATTTCCTCAATTGCGGGGATAAATAATTTTGAGGGCGAGATTAAGGTTGCAGGGTATAATGTTATTTCTGAGGTTGTTAAGTCAAAACAAAGCCTTGGAGTTGTGCCACAAGAGTTAGCCTTTGATCCATTTTTAACAGTTTATCAGGCTTTAAAATTTCAATCAGGATTATATGGGGTTAAAAATAATAAAGAATGGTTGTTTGAAGTAATAGAGAGGATGCACTTAACTGACAAAATAAATAGTAATACTAGAACATTATCAGGCGGTATGAAGCGTAGGTTAATGGTTGCTCAGGCTTTGGTGCATAAACCGCCAGTAATTATCTTAGATGAGCCAACAACTGGAGTAGATGTAGAAATCAGGCAGAGTCTTTGGGGCTTTATAGCCCAATTGCATAAAAGTGGGCATACTATTCTACTTACTACACATTATTTGGAGGAAGTAGAAAAACTATGTAATAAAATTATTATGATAGATAAAGGCAAGATAATTTCACAAAGTACTAAAGAGAATTTAATTGCAGAGTGTAGCACTTTACCTACTACTTTAGAAATAGAAACTCAGGATGCTAAATTTATAGATTCATTGGAGCATCTTATTTTAAAGAAAGATGGTAGTTCCTTCACCCTTAAGTTAGAAAATAACGAGCAATTACTTGATATTTTAAATCAATTTAGAGATGCAGGAATAATATTAGAAAATATTAATATAAAGAAGCCTTCATTAGAAGACATTTTTATTCATTTTATCCATAGGTAGGTAGTTGTGCAAGGATTTTTACAATTAATTAAAAAAGAAGTTTATCGCTTCATGTCAATTTGGGGGCAGACTGTTCTTGGGCCTTTATCCAGCGCTTTATTATATCAGTTCATTTTTGGTAAGCAATTAGCAAGTATTTCTACTGACATGCCTGGAGTTACTTATGCAGAATTTTTAATTCCTGGGCTAGTAATGATGCAGGTGTTATTAAATGCATTTAGTAATAGTAGTAGTAGCATTATCCAGTCAAAATATACTGGCAGTATAATATATGTGCTTATGGCTCCAATAACGCCATTTTCAATTTATTCAGCATATTTGATTGCCGCTATTATTCGTGGCTTAATCGTAGGGATAGCTGTATTCTTAGGTATTATGTGGTTTGGTGCAAATGTACCAAAATGTTGGATAGCAATACTTTATTTTTTAATTTTTGGTGCATCAATCACAGCTGGTTTAGGGTTAATTGTGGGTATTTTATGCGATAAATTTGATCAGCTTGGTGGATTTCAAAGTTTTGTAATGGTTCCATTAATTTATTTATCTGGGGTGTTTTTTAATCCGCATAATTTTTCTGGAATGTGGCAATTAGCTACTCGCTTGAACCCATTTATGTATATAGTAGATGGTTTTCGGTATGGGTTTATTCAACATTCAAGTTATAATGTTGAATTTGGAGCAATATTTGTTTTTATATTTGCATTGTTAATTAATGGTGTTGGTTATTTATTAATGAAAAAAGGAATAAAAATCAAGCACTAAGTTTTAAGAGAAATGGTTAAATGTTAGAAGATAGTATTTATAAAGCTATAAATAGTTATATAGATTGTAATTATTTAGATGTGACTGGTGATGGTCGACATTTTGATGCAGTAGTTGTAAGTAATGAGTTTATGGGGAAAACTCCTCTAGAGCGACATAGGGTGATCTATTCTGCCTTAGGAGATATGATGAAAGATCAAGTCCATGCACTATCTATGAAGTTGTATACAATAAATGAATGGGGAAAGTTAAATGGATAAATTAGTAGTTAAGAAATCACTAGGACTAAATGGTGAGATTAGAATTTCTGGGGCAAAAAATGCCGTACTACCTATAGTATGTGCTGGAATTTTGACTGCTGAAACTTTAAATTTAACAAATGTACCACATCTTAAAGATATTGATACTTTAGGTGAATTATTAAGATTGATGGGTATTGATGTATCGCTTAATAATGGTAATATGTTAATTACCGCCAATAAAGTGACGAGTTTAATGGCACCATATGAATTAGTAAAACAAATGCGCGCTTCCATTTTAGTATTGGGTCCTTTACTGGGGCGTTTTGGTGAAGCTATCGTTAGTTTGCCTGGTGGGTGTGCAATTGGTGCTAGGCCAGTTGATGTACATCTTAAAGGGTTAGAGCAAATGGGGGCTCATATAGAAATTGAGAATGGATATATTAAAGCTAAAGTAGATCGCTTAAAAGGCGCTCGTATTATTATGGATGTTGTTACTGTTACTGGAACTGAGAATCTTCTAATGGCGGCTGTTTTAGCTGATGGAGTTACAGTATTAGAAAACTGTGCTCGTGAGCCAGAGGTAGTAGATTTAGCTAACTGTTTAGTAAAAATGGGGGCTCAAATTGAGGGTATAGGTTCGGATACTTTAACTATCACTGGCGTAGATAAATTACATGGAGCTACGCATGCTATTATTGCTGATAGGATTGAAGCTGGTACGTATGCTGTTGCAGCGGTTATGACTCAAGGAGATTTAACTTTAACTAATGTTAGACCTGATGTTATGGGTGCAGTTATTGAGAAATTGCGTTTAGCTGGGGCTAATGTAATTGTTGGGGATACAACTTTACAGGTTATTATGCATAAAAGAGCATTAGCTGTTGATATTACTACTCAGCCATACCCTGGTTTTCCAACAGATATGCAGGCACAGTTTATGGCATTAAATTGTATTGCTGATGGTACTAGTGTTATGTCAGAGAATATTTTTGAAAATCGTTATATGCATGTTCCAGAGTTATGTAGAATGGGTGCTGATATTAGTGTTGATGGCAATATAGCGGTTGTAAAAGGGTGTGATTCATTAACTGGCGCTAATGTTATGGCAACAGATTTAAGGGCTTCAGCTTCTTTAGTTTTAGCGGGCTTAGTTGCTTCCAGCAGTACTACTGTTGATCGTGTATATCATTTAGATCGTGGGTATGAAAGCATGGAGGATAAGTTGGGTAAGGTTGGTGCTAATATCAAGCGGATAACATACTAGCACATGATAATACACATAATAAAATAAAGGGGTTTCAATATGGAGCAGAGTAAAAAATTATTAAGTAAACTAGAATATATTGAAAAAGTAAATATTATAGGTCAGCAACCAGAGTATATGATTATTTGGTTGCATGGTTTGGGTGCTGATTATAATGATTTTGTTCCGATTATAAAAGAGTTAAATTTAAATATTTGTGTAAAGTTTGTATTTCCTAATGCTCCAGAGCGACCAATTACTATAAATAACGGTTATATTATGCGGGCATGGTACGATATACGTGACCTGACAAAGCTTGGAGACACAGTTGACCGTTATGGAATTAACGATTCAGTAAGTCAGATAGAAGATTTAATAGCTTTATTTATGAATGAAGGATGGAAGTCCGAAAAAATAATTTTAGCGGGATTTTCTCAAGGTGGTGTTATTAGCTATATAACAGCGTTAACTACCAAATATAAATTAGGTGGTGTGTTAGCGTTATCATGTTATTTACCAGGTATAGATGAGTTAGTTAATAAAGATTTAGTAGTTAATAAGCGTACTGCTATATTAGCTTGTCATGGCAAGCACGATATGGTGGTTCCATACGATGCTGGCTTATCAGTGTATAATCGACTTCGTGGGCATGGTTATAATATTTCGTGGATGCATTACCCTATAGCTCATGGGGTATGTAGTGAAGAATTAGCGGATATTTCATTATGGTTAAAAGATATACTTTTCCATATTCAAACTCCAGTTTAATAGAAAGATAGTTTTATGGCACATTTTGCGACATTACAAGCACTTGCCGGGTTTGTATTTTTAATAGGTTTAACTTTTTATTTTTCTGAACATAAAAAAGCAATTAATTGGAAGCTTATTATTTCAGCGTTTATTTTACAGAATATCTTATTTTTATTAATTCGGTATATACCGGTTGTAAATACTGGGCTCAATTATTTTTCTGCGGGTTTAGTTGGGTTATTAGATTATGCACATGAAGGAGCTAAATTTATTTTTGGGGATTTTGTTGATAGTAAGAAGTTTGGTTTTGTTTTTTTATTAGTAGTTGTCCCTACATTAGTATTTTTTGGTAGTTTAATTGGCATTTTATATTTTTTTGGTATTATCCAACGAATAATTGCAATATTAGCGTATTTATTACGTAAAACAGTTAAATTATCAGGTGTGGAAAGCTTAGTAGTGATTTCGGATATTTTCCTGGGGCAAAGTGAAGGACCAATGATTATTGGGCCTTATGTTAAAAACATGACTAGGTCTGAATTAGCTCTCGCTTTTACTGCTGGTCTTGCTAATTTATCTGGATCAACCTTGGGGATGTATTTAATGTTTTTAAGTGGTGGCGATCATTTAGAGACTGTGAAATTTGCTAATTACTTAGTTACTGCTACATTTATGAATTCTGTATCAGCAATTATTTTTGCAAAAATTTTATTTCCAGAGACCAATTTTGATAATGTATCTAGTGAAAAAATAGAAGTAAATGCTCATTTTCAGACTAATTTTTTAGATAGTATTGTAAGTGGAGCGTTAACTGGGTTAAAGATTGGTGCAGCTATGGTTGCAGTATTATTAGCTGTTATATCTCTAGTGCATTTAATTAATGGTATATTACATAGTATAGGAAATGTAGTGCATCTTAATGATATGATTGTTGGTGCTACAAATGGAGTATTTAAAGGTCTTTCTTTAGAGTATATTTTAGGTCAAGTATTTAGAGTATTTGCTTTTTTTATGGGTATTAATTGGGCAGAGACTTTAGATGTAGGGAGTTTGCTTGGGCAAAAAGTTGCAATTAATGAGTTTGTGGCTTATGTAAGTTTGGGTGAAATGAAAGCCCAGCATGTTCTATCAGAAAGCTCAATTTTTATTTCTACTTTTGCTTTAGCTAGTTTTTCTAATTTTTCTTCTATTGGTATTTCTATGGGGGTATTTAGCGTGCTTGCACCAACTCGCCAAAAAGAGTTATCTAGTATTGCTTGGAAAGCTTTATTTGGTGCAGTAATGGCAGGCTTTATGACAGCAACAATTGCAGGCTTATGGTATGGTATTTTAGGCTAAGCTTATGGATATAATCCGTTGTGGGTGGGTAACTCAAGAGCAGATTTACATAGATTATCATGATAAAGAGTGGGGTATTGCTAAATATGATGATGCCTCATTATTTGAGTTATTGATGTTAGAAGGCATGCAAGCTGGTCTTAGCTGGATAACTATATTAAAGAAGCGCGATAACTATCGTCGATGTTTTGATAATTTTGATCCACAAAAAATAGCGCTTTATGATGATAAAAAAGTTAATGAGTTATTATTAAACCCAGGGATTGTGCGTCATCGTTTAAAAATTGAGGCAATCATTAAAAATACTCAAGCATATTTAAGAATTCTTAAGGAATTTGCTAGTTTTTCAGATTATATTTGGCAATTCGTTGGTGGTAAGCCAATTAATAATAATTGGATCTCCATTCAACAAATCCCTGCACAAACTATGGCTTCTGATATGATGGCAAAAGACCTAAAAAAGCGAGGATTTAAATTTGTAGGTAGTAAGATTTGCTATGCATTTATGCAAGCTAGCGGCATGGTCAATGATCATACTACTAGATGTTTTTGTAATAAGCCTTCAAGTTGAAAATATTATATTTTATCGGATATTGAGATATTTGTGGGTTTGTACACTAAGCTTCCAATTGTGAAGCATGGCTTGTTCAATGCACAATTTTGTAGCCGTAGGGTTTTGGGATAATGCTTGTAGCCAAATAGGAATTTGTTTTGCTATTTTATAATCAATAATAAATTGTTTCAATTTATCAATATCTGCTATTTTTCCAATTGGCATCTTTATTTCATTAGCTCTATTAATGCTTGCTTGAATAAGCTTCTTATTACCTGGCATATTAATTTTAGGAGATAATGTAACCCAAGTTTCCTTACTTATACGCAACTCTTCTGTGCCACTGGTTTCAATTTGGATGGTTTTCCCTAATTGTTCTAGTTTTATGCATAGTGGTACAAGATTATATTGGGCAGGTTCACCACCAGTAATAACAATATGTGTGATATATGAAAAGTTGGTTTGGATATAATCAACTAATTCAGTATCTTTCACATAGGACCAAGATTCTTTATCTTGTTCTTTGACAGTTATTACTGCGAAGTCATTATTAAAGGTCTTTGGGTTTAGTTCCCATGTATGTTTTGTATCACACCATGAGCAGGCAACATCACATCCCTGAAGTCTAATAAATACACTTGGAGTTCCTGCAAATGTTGCTTCACCTTGGAGGGTGGCAAATATTTCATTTACTGGAAGTTTATACTCAGTGGCTATGTCCATGTATTATATTCCAAATTCTGGCTGGAACAATTCACACTCAGCGCGACATTTTAGTGTTTCTTCGACAATAACTTTAGTTACAAGGATTTTAGAGCCCTCAAGCAGTTTAGGTGCTATTTGGGTTAATAAATATTGTGCAATATTTTCAGCTGTAGGATTATAAGGAACAATTTGTACTTTACTATCTAGTTTTTTTATTTCGTTAGCCAATGGGTCTTTTTCCCAGATTAGCATGCTATGATCATAGTTATCATCTAACCATTGGCATAAGGTGCTTTTTATTATGCCAAAATCAACTACCATTCCTATAGCATCTAATTCAGTGGAACTACAGTAAAAATGAATGATGTAGCTATGCCCGTGTAGATGTTGGCACTTACCGTCATGCCCATATACTCTATGCCCAGTATGAATCTCATGTTTGCGAATCGCACTAATTTTAACCAAAATAAATCCTATTAATTTATATTTAAAGTATACATTATACGCTATTTTAGAACTTATTTGGTATGATGATACTTTTAGTTTTATTAAAATATATTGAAAAGTTTGAGTTAATTGCTATATAATGTGTAGGGCTAATTTTTAGATACCTAAAAGGAGAATAAGTTATGCGTTTTGATAAATTAACCACAAAATTCCAAACAGCGCTATCAGAGGCACAATCATTAGCATTAGGTAATGATAATGCATATATTGAACCTTGCCATTTATTATTAGCCATGTTAAATGAGGATAATTCTACTATTGCTAGCGTGTTAGCTAAAAGTGGCGTAAATATTTTACCTTTAAAGCAGGAATTAAAAAATCTAGTTGATAAATTGCCCAAGGTATCGGGTACTGGTGGTGAGATTAGTGTATCGCGTGAACTAAATAATTTGCTTAATGTGTGTGAAAAAATAGCAACTAAGCTCCAAGATGAGTATATTGCCTCAGAACTTTTTTTATTGGCATGTATTGAGGATAAGGGAGATCTTGGGCGATTATTAAAACAAAATAATATAAAAGTCGCAGATATTAATAAAATCATTATGGATTTACGTGGTGGACAAACAATAAATAATCCAGAAACGGAAAACCAACGCGAAGCATTAAAAAAGTATACAGTAGATTTGACTGAGCGTGCAAGAATGGGTAAATTAGATCCTGTTATTGGTCGTGATGATGAGATTCGTCGTGCAATACAAGTATTACAAAGAAGAACAAAAAATAATCCAGTATTAATTGGGGAACCTGGAGTAGGTAAAACTGCAATTGTTGAGGGTTTAGCACAGCGTATAATTAATGGAGAAGTTCCTGAGGGATTAAAAAACAAACGCTTGTTGGTATTAGATTTGGCATCTCTTTTAGCTGGTGCTAAGTACCGCGGAGAATTTGAAGAAAGATTAAAATCGGTGTTGCATGAATTATCGCAAGATGAAGGAAGCACGCTTATTTTTATTGATGAGATTCATACTTTGGTGGGTGCGGGTAAGGCAGAAGGGGCTATTGATGCGGGTAATATGTTAAAACCAGCATTAGCACGTGGAGAGCTACATTGCATAGGTGCAACTACTTTAGATGAATATCGTAAATATATAGAAAAAGATCCTGCATTGGAGCGTAGATTTCAGAAAGTTATAGTACAAGAGCCAAGTGTAGAAGATACAATTGCAATCTTGCGTGGATTACAAGAAAAATATGAGATTCATCATGGGGTAGAAATTACTGATCCTGCAATTGTTGCAGCAGCAGAGTTGTCCAATCGCTATATTACGGATAGGTTTTTGCCAGATAAAGCTATTGACTTAATTGATGAAGCGGCATCACGTATAAGAATGGAGATTGATTCTAAGCCTGAGGCAATGGATAAGCTTGAGCGTCGACTAATTCAATTAAAAATTGAGCGTGAAGCGGTAAAAAAAGAAACTGATGAGGCAAGTAAAAAGAGATTAGATATTATAGAGGGTGAAATAAATACTTTAGGCAAAGAATTTGCCGATTTAGAAGAAATATGGAATAGTGAAAAAGCGTATGTACAAGGCACACAAAGTATTAAAGATGAGATTGATAAGTTAAAAACAGAGATAGAAAATTTTAAGCGCCAAGGTAATTGGCAAAATGCTTCAGAGTTACAGTATGGTAAATTACCTGAGCTAGAGTCGCGGCTATCCCAAGCAGAAAAAGTAGAACATAAGAAGCTACATTTACTACGTACTGAGGTTGGAGCTGAGGAAATTGCAGAGGTAGTATCACGTGCAACTGGGATTCCAGTAAGTAAAATGTTAGAAGGTGAGCGCGATAAATTGCTTAAGATGGAAAGTGCTTTACATAAGAGTGTCATCGGGCAATCTGAAGCGGTAGAGGCGATTTCTGATGCGATTAGAAGATCTCGTTCTGGATTATCCGACCCTAATCGTCCATATGGATCTTTCTTATTTTTAGGTCCAACTGGAGTTGGTAAGACTGAGTTATGCAAAGCCTTAGCAACTTTTTTATTTGATAGCGAAGATCATTTAATTAGAATTGATATGTCTGAATATATGGAGAAACATAGTGTGGCACGTTTAGTAGGTGCTCCTCCAGGATATGTGGGTTATGAAGAAGGTGGTTATTTAACTGAGCAAATAAGACGTAAGCCATATAGTGTTATTTTGTTAGATGAGATAGAAAAAGCTCATCCTGATGTATTTAATATTTTATTGCAAGTTTTAGATGACGGGCGTTTAACTGATGGTCAAGGCAGAACAGTAGACTTTAGAAATACTGTAGTAGTGATGACTTCTAATATAGGTAGCAGCCAAATACAAGCGATGGCGAACAATAGTTATGTTGAGATAAAAGCTGCTGTATTAGAGGATTTAAAATCTTACTTTAGACCAGAATTTGTTAATCGAATTGATGAAATTGTAGTATTTCATGCGTTAGATAAGGTGCAAATTAAAAAAATTGCTGGAATACAATTAGCTAAACTTATATCTAGATTACAAAAGCTAGATTTAAACTTACAGATTGATGATGAGGCTTTAGATTTATTGGCAGATGTTGGTTTTGATCCAGTTTATGGGGCTAGACCTTTAAAAAGAGCTATTCAGCAGGAAGTGGAGAATCCTTTAGCTAAGGCGATTTTGTCTGGGAAGTATCAAGCAGAACAAACAATTTTGGTGAGTGTAAGTAATAATAAGTTAGTGTTTAGTTAATTCCATCCTTTGTTTTAAAGTTATGTGGTTTGTCGCATTTGTCATGCTGAATTTCACACTCGTGTGTTAGTTCAGCATCTCTGTATTATGAGACCTAAAACAAAACACGAGTGTAAAAACACGCGTGTAAAGTTCAGGATGACCTCCTGAGTAGTAACTATCCTTATTTATCAAGGGTTTTATTTTATTTTAATGCGTGGTTACCATAATAGTTATGGTAAAATTGCATATATTTAAAAAATAACAGTTAGGGTCCAAATAAAATATGAACATTGCTATAATTGAAGAGAATTTACAAGATTTGGTGAATAACTTTAAATTAAAACCCCATGAATGTTTTATTTATGATTTACTTTTAGCATATGGCCAACCAAAAGCATATTTATGAACGTTAGAGGCGATTCACAGGATATTGCTGCATAAATTAGGTGGAGAGGGGTGGGATACCCTGAATTCAGGCATCTACCTCTAAAAAATAACTATTCATTCAACAACGGGTAAATATGCTACAAATACCTCGAGTACTATTAGCTATATGATAAAATACGGGTGATTTTTAATAAAAATAGAATTAAAATAATTTTAGGAACGATTATGAAGTTAAGCATTGTTATTTTAGCTGCTGGGCAAGGCAAACGGATGTATTCAAAGACTCCAAAAGTGCTGCATAAAATTGGGGGTAAACCAATATTGCAGCATGTTATAGAAACAGCAGTAAAACTCAACCCCAATAGATTGATAATTATTGGTGGTCATGGATATGAAGAAGTAAAAACTACAATTGATAATACCTTTACGAATAATAGTTTTAAATGGGTTTTTCAGGATAAGCAATTAGGTACTGGACATGCTTTAATGCAAGCTTTACCTTATTTAGATAATGATGGCTGTACTTTAGTTTTATATGGCGATGTACCTTTAATTAATTTAACTACTTTGCAGCAAATGATAGCTAAATATGAAGATAACTTAGTAATGCTAACTTCTGTTTTAGATAATCCTAGTGGTTATGGTAGAGTAGTACGTGATGACAAATATAAAATTAGTAAAGTAGTTGAAGAAAAAGATGCTACATTAGCCGAAAAGCTAATTAGAGAGGTTAATACAGGGTTCTATATACTGGCTAATAAGTTTTTACCTGAATGGTTAAGTAAAATATCTAATAATAATCAGCAATCAGAATATTATTTAACTGATGTTATAGCTTTTTCCTATTCACATGGGGTATTAGTAGATTATGTGGAAAGCTCAAACGTATTTGAAGCATTAGGTATAAATAATAAAATCCAATTAGAGCAATTAGAGCGGGTATACCAGTTGTATTTAGCAGATAAGCTTCTAGAATCAGGAGCCACATTAGCGGATAAATCTAGGGTAGATATTCGTGGCGATGTAACAGTTGGTCAGGATTGTTATATTGATGTAAACTGCATTTTAGAGGGTAATGTCGTATTAGGAAATAATGTAGTGCTTGGCGCTGGAAGCATATTAAAAAATGTTATAATATCGGATGGTGTTAACATAAAGCCGTATAGTATAATAGAGGATGCTGTGATTGGAGAGCATTGCCAAGTAGGTCCGTTTTCAAGAATAAGACCAGGCACTAGACTTAATTCTAATGTGCATATTGGAAATTTTGTAGAAGTAAAAAATAGTACGATTGCGCATGCTTCGAAAGTTAACCACTTAACGTATATAGGTGATGCCGAAATCGGCTCATCAGTTAATATTGGTGCTGGTAGCGTTACTTGCAATTATGATGGTAAGAATAAATCTAAAACGGTAATTGGTAATGGTGTTTTTATTGGCTCTGGCACCATGATGGTTGCCCCAGTACATATTAAAGATGGTGGGGTGATTGGTGCTGGCTCTACTATTACTAAAGATACACCCGAAAACGAATTAACAGTTGCACGTGCAAAGCAAGTTACTGTTACTGGTTGGGTCAAACGTAATAAAAGCTAAGAATCCATTTTTTAATTATAAATCACAAGGGAAAAAATGAAATTTAAACAGATTTCTCTGCTATTGCTTGTTGGAGTTATTTCAGGTTGTGCTTTATATGGACCAAGTTATAATAAGCCAGATGCTTCTGCACCAAGAAATTGGTCAAGTAAAGATTCTTTAGCTAAAGTGGAGTCTGGAGTTAGTTTGCCAGATACGGCATGGTGGAGTAGTTTTAATGATCAAGAGTTAGACCACTTAATAATAGATGCCTTAGCCAATAATAATAATATTCAACAAGCCATTGGCAATATTATTCAAGCTCAGGGGCTATTAGAGCAAGTTAAAATGAGTTGGATTCCTACTATTTCAGGTCAGGTGGGGTATACCTCTACCCAAGCATTAGATACCGCGCCTAATACTCCGTCAACTTCGTTGAGTTCCGGTTCTGCAAATGCGGCCCCTGTTGGATATTCAGCTGGATTAATTCCTGGATATTCTCTTAATATTTTTCAGCAAATCAGAAACCAAGATGCGTATACTGCAAATTTAGCGGCAATGCAATATGCTAAAAATGCAACAAGATTAAGCATAATTAGTCAGGTTGCTAGCAGTTATTTTACTTTGCTTGGGCAGGATTATCAGTTAAGTTTACAAAAATCCTTAACCGCAGATACATTAAAACAGTTGGAGCTAGGCAAAGATCAATACAAAAAAGGTTATATCTCGCTTCTTACTTTACAAACTTATCAGCAGCAATATTATAATGCAGTAGCTCAAATTCCAATTGTACAAAACAATATAGTGCAAACCGAAAACGCTTTGCAGGTGTTACTAAATAAAAATCCAGGATATGTAAAGCGTGGAAATAGATTTATCAATATAAAAATAGATGGAATTATTCCTTCGGATCTTCCTTCTTCGGTGCTAAAAAATCGTCCAGATATTATGCAGGCAGAAGAACAATTAAAACAAGCGAATGCTAATATTGGTGTAGCAACTTCAAGTTATTTTCCTAATATTAATTTAGTTGGGGGTCTTGGCAGTTCATCTAGTAGCTTAAGCTCATTATTTAGTGCAGGAACCAATTTTTGGCAACAACAGCTTTCAGTAACTATGCCATTTTTAAATTTAAGTTACTTAGGTACGATAAAAGGTGCAAAAGGTGCTTATTATACAGCGTACTATAATTATATTTTAACAGTAAAAACTGCTTTTTCTCAAGTAGATGGTGGTTTATCCCAACATCAGAAACTTACAGATAGCTACTTACTAAAAAAACAGCAGTACGATAGTGCTAAGTTAGCATATATTATTGGAGATCAGAGATATAAAGAAGGTGCAGATAGTTATGTAACTGCTTTAAACTATAAGGTTACTATGGATAATGCAGCAATTACTCTTACAAGTTCAAAGCTACAACAATTACAGTCTATAGTTACATTGTATCAATATTTAGCTGGTGGGTATAATTTTAATAACACGGAAAAACCAAATAAATTTGGTGATTCGCATGATTCATAAAAGGTGAATTTATATTATGATAGGAATAATTTTATTAGGTGCTCCAGGTGTGGGCAAAGGTACACAAGCAAAATTTATTACAGAGGCTTTGCAGATTCCACAGATTTCAACAGGGGATATGCTAAGAAACGCAATTAAAGCTGGTACTGCATTGGGTTTAAAAGCTAAAGAGGTAATGGATGCTGGGAAGCTTGTTTCTGATGAGATCGTTATTGGTTTAGTAAAAGATAGAATTAAGGCAGATGATTGTAAAAACGGATATTTATTTGATGGCTTCCCACGGACTATTGCCCAAGCTGATAGTCTAAAAGATGCGGGGGTAGAAATTAATGTAGTAATTGAAATCGATGTGCCAAATACCGAAATCATTTCACGCTTGTCAGGACGTAGAGTTCATGTTCCTTCAGGTCGCACCTATCATATTAAGTTTAATCCACCTAAAATATCTGGCAAAGATGATATGACTGGTGAAGATTTAATTCAGCGTGATGATGATAAAGAAGAAACTATTTCTAAACGCTTGGAAGTTTATGCAAAGCAGACTTTGCCTTTGATTGATTATTACGAAAATTATCCTTCAGTTAAGTACTTTAAAATTGATGGGACACGTGATGTAATAACCATAAAAAAAGAAATCCTCTCTTATACTCTTCCTCATTCAAGCCCCATGTTTGTTGGTTAGCTCCGTATGTACAATTATACACCTCGTCGCTAAACGCCTCCATGAGTCTCGAATTGGTTTGAGTATAAATAATAATAGCATATTTTAGCGGATTCTATAAATATTATGTACAATTTAAAAAAGCTAACTATTTCGGAGCTTGTATTTATTACAACCATTTCTACTGTTATGGGGGTATTTTGGTGGGCGTATACTTTTATCTATGATATATTATCTCCATTTCTTAGGGCCTCAGGGTTAGAGGGGGGCTTAACTGGTATATGGTTAATGGGAGGGTTATTTTTTCCTTACATTATCCGCAAGCCAGGTAGTGCAATTTTAGGTGAAGGTATTGCTGCAATTATTGAGGGGGTAATCTCTCAATGGGGTGTTGGAGCAATATTATACGGTGCTTTGCAGGGGATACCAGTAGAAATATTTTTTTTAATTCTGCGTTATAAACGCTTTGACATGAAAAATATGTGTATTGCGGGGTTTGTTTCAGGTATAAGTGGTTGTTTGGTATCGATTTATTTATATCAGTATTATAAATTGGGTATATCTTATTGTCTTATTCAGTTAGCCAGTAGTGCAGTCTCAGGAATTATATTAGGCGGGGTTTTATCTAAATATTTAGCTGATAATTTAGCTAAAACTGGAGTATTAAATCAATTTAATATAGTTAGAGCTCAATATAAATCAAAATTATCGAATTAGAGTATTTTATGCTATATTCGATGTCAAACTTTTCTTTTAAATATCCATTTAGTCATAGTGGGATTAATCTTGATGGTCTGGTAGATATTTACGCAGGTGATATCGTTTTAATTAATGGTAAATCTGGCTCTGGTAAATCTACTTTATTATATGCCTTAAAAGGTCTATTGCCCAATACAATTTTTGGTGAAATATCTGGTGAGATATTATTTAAAGGTGATTCAATTAATAATTTATCGAGTAAAGATAAATTAAAAATAGGGTTGATACAACAAAATCCAGATAGCCAGATAATCAATAGCCAAGTATTTGATGAGTTAGCTTTTGGTTTAGAAAATATGATGTTAGAACCATCGCTGATCAAAGAAAAAGTTTTATCTTTAGCGCATCGGTTTAATTTATCCCATTTGCTTAAGCGTGATACCAACACCTTATCTGGGGGGGAAAAGCAAAAGATAGCTTTTTTATCTGTTATTTTGACTGACCCAGAGGTTGTTTTACTAGATGAGCCAACAGCATTTTTAGACCCTGATTCAGCTGCATCATTTATGCAGTTGTTGCATGAAGTAAGGCACGGTAAAACTATTATAATAATAGAGCATAATACTCACTACGTACAGGGGATCGCTAATCGTTATTTTGAAATTGATTCTAATGGTTATATTGGTGAACAAGATATAAATAGCAAGCTATTTTATGTCGCTAATCAATTACAGAAGAATGATTCAGCTCTAAAACTAGCTGAAATAAGTGAGCTAAGCAGAACCCAAGATATAAATACGCCAGTATTAGAGGTTAGAGACTTAAGCTATGCATACTATAAAGACAAACAGTTATTTAGTAAGATAAGCTTTTTTTTACAGCCACAGCAAATTTTAGGTATTATTGGAAAAAGTGGAGCAGGCAAATCCACATTATTAAAGATTTTAGCTCGGTTTATAAAAACCAAGAATAATGTTTTTATCAATGGCTTAGAGATAAATAGCTTAAAAGCTAAACAGCTTTACGCACAAATAGGGCTATTATTTCAAAATCCAGAGAACCATTTTTTATTTTCTGATGTAGAAAAAGAGTTAAATTATGATAACACCATGTTGGAGTTGTTTGATTTATCTAAAGTTGCTAAACAGAATCCATTTACATTATCAGAGGGGCAAAAACGTAGATTATCTTTTGGTGTTTTAAAAGCCACCTTTGATCGTCGTATCTACTTATTAGATGAGCCAAGTTTTGGGCAAGATAATGATAATAAGCTGATTCTGGTTAACTTAATTAAACAAATGCGTCAAGGTGGCGCTTCGTTTATTATTGTGAGCCACGATAATAATTTTTTAGCTGCACTGTGTGATAAAATAATAAATATTTAATTTTTAGGTTTTAATAAATCAGGTAGATAAATTTATGGTATTATACGGTATAAATAACAAATATATGACACCACATAATTTGGTTTTCTTATTTTTGAGCATAGCTGCACTATTATTGATAATAATAGCTGATAGCGTATATGTTAATACAGTTATTATAATTTTTACTTTATTGAATTTGCTGATATGTGGTAAATTAAATATAAAGCTATTTGGGTTAACTCTAGTATTTCTATTACCATTATGTGTATCTTTATATATTGCTTGGGCATTATTTACAAGTGATAATAATTTAGATCTTATAACTCATCTTATTAGTAGAACAGCAACATTAACCATTAGTTCTATAATGTTTGCTTCAGCTATTGATTTTGAGGAGTTAATTTTTTATTTTATGCAAAGGTTAAAACTAACGGTAGTAATAGGGTATCCTTTACTATCTGCAGTTAATGCCTTTAAAAATTTTAAGGATGAGTATCATAGGATAGCCAATGCTAGTTTGATGCGTTATGGTGATCGCAGAGCTGCTTTGAAAGTATTTTATCCAATGTTAATTAGCGCTACACGTTATGCATTTCATAATGGTTTAAGCATGGAGTGTCGAGGGCTAAATAATAACAAAACCTTTATTCATCAAGTTACTCTTTGGAGTTATAAAGATTCTTTGTTTCTTCTTGTTAATGTATTGTGCTTTTCTTTTGTGGTTTTTGGATTTTAATAAAATAATAAAAATTAAAATGGAGGTCTGTTATGATTTGTTCTATGAAATTTTGTAAGAACTATTGTTATTCTCTTTGTACTAATTGGCTATTTATGGCTTTTCTTTTATTTGCAATTGCAATTGCAGTATTTCATCTAAATCTACCTTTATTTATGGCAATTAATAACTTACATACAATACTTCCAGATTTTGTATGGTTGGTTTTAAATAGTGTTACCCATACTAAATACGCAGTTCTTGCAGCAATTTTGTTCTTGTTAACTTTAATTTTTAGAAGAGATAAGCTAAGGCAAGTAGTTATTCTTATTGTTGCGTTTTATGTTTTATTTGTAGTTCTAAAAATTTTTGTTGGGGAGGCAAGACCTTATATTGTAATTCCTGAGGGTACATTTTTCTGGTTAAAACCAGATGGCTCATTTTTAGGAATAAGCTTATCTGAAGATATAGCTGCTTCAGCATATAGGTCATTTCCTTCTGGTCATGTAGGGCAAACAGCAGTATTTGTTTTTGCTATAATAAACTTGTTTTTTCCTAGGAATATGGCAGCAAAAATTATCTTCTTCTTGTTTTTATTATTAATTGGCTTTGCTCGTATTTGTACGGGATGGCATTGGCCATTAGATGTTGTTGCTAGTGGGTTAATTGCTTATGCATTAGTTAAGCTTTGTTTATGCAACAAAGATGAAATCTGCAGCAAAGAACAATGATTCTGACGTACTTTAAACAACATTATATCAGGGCATTAATCTTATTAAGTATTATAGTTAATGCTCTGGGTTTACTATTCCCCATTACTCGAAATGACGACCTTACGCTATATGCTTCAATTGCTAAGCATATAGCTTTATCTCATGACTGGATTAATTTAACCCATCCGATGAGTATCGATTGGTTAGATAAGCCTCATCTGCCTTTTTGGCTTATTGCATTATCTTTCAAAACTTTTGGTATTAATTCTTTTGCCTATTTATTATGTGGGTTTTTATTTAATTTAATTGGTGGATACTATACTTTTTGTTTAGCTAAGGTATTATATAATAAAACAACTGCTTTATTTGCTACTCTAATTTATTTTAGCACGTTTCATCTACAATTATCTGCAAGCCTAGATGTTAGAGCCGAAGCATACCTTATGGGCATGATAATACCAGCTTGTTATTATTGGTATTGTTATTATAAGTCTGATAAAATTCAATTTAAAAGCTTACTTTTAGGCGCTTTGTTTACTGCTTGTGCAATGATGACTAAGGGGGTATTTACCTTAATTACTGTATTTAGTGGAGTAGGTGTTTTATATATTTATTCATTATTGCAAGGGGGGGGGTATTGTAATGCTAATAAAGTCAGTTATAGTAATCTGTGGTGTTATTGGTTTAGGCGTCATTGCGAGCATTGCATTGCAATGCGTGGTAATCTATGTGTTTCTTCTAGATTGGAAGACAGCATCTTGCAGAAACCGCTGCTATTTCAATGCTTAAAATGGAGTTTGGCATTATTTTTATCATTATTGTTTATTTTACCAGAATTGATTGCAATTTATTTGCAGTTTGATGCTCATCCTGAAAAAGTCATATTTGGTCATACTCATGTATCAGGGATAAGGTGGTTTTTTTGGGATAGTCAATTTGGTAGGTTTTTTAATACAGGTCCAATTTCACGTAGTGCAACTTCTTTATGGCATTATCTATTTTTTGTGCATACTTTTATTTGGGCGTTTTTGCCTTGGTCTATCATATTTATTGCATCGTTGTGGTATCTTATAAAGCGTGAGCTTAAGCAACAAGCAACATTATATTTATTGAGTTCATTTTTTATTACCTTTATAATATTTAGTTTAACTAAATTCCAGTTAGATTATTATACTAATATTATTATGCCTTTTGCTGTAATTATATGTGCTAGATGGTTATATCATATTCAAGAAAATATTGTCAATAGCCCTAAGAAGATATTTATTATGCAGAAAATATTAGCTTTATTACTTGTTTTTGCGGTTACAGGATTAAGTATATTTATTTTTAGTGGCTGGTTATTATCTGTTATGCTGCTTACAGGGCTAGGGGTGGTGACACTTTTTATTTTACTCTGGTCTAATAGCATAAAAAATATTCTTATATATTCTGTAGTGTCTATTAATCTAGTATTTATCTTTATTTTGTTAATTTATGGATTTATTGCAGTTAATTATGATGTAGGGTATAAGGTTGCACAAGACTTAAATAAAAAAATAGAATTGCAAGGTACAAAGAAACCTGTAGTTGTAGATTTTGATGTTCACTCTCTGACTTTGGAGTTTTATACCAAGAGTAAGTATATGCTACTAAGTGAGACTAATGAGCTGTCATCCATCCCTAGACCTTTTTATATAGTCGCTTTGGCTACAAATGAAGCCGCTATTCTGGGGGGCTTAAATAATGCTACGGTTATCAATTATTACTATGGTACTACTATTGATAAGGTAATGGCTAATTTATTACATATAGAACATCTAAATAATCAACTAACCAAATATATGGTTATCCAAGTTAAATGATAGTTACTCCTTAACACTATATGAAAGTACCGTCATTACGAAATTATATTTTATTAATAGGCTCGCATAACAACTCATTATAGCATTGCATGCTTTTTATGAGTAATATATTAAAAAATATATCCTTTTATTATATTTATTGTATAAGTAACTAGAAAAAACTTGCGCTTAAGCATAGTGTTATGTTAAAATTGCGGTTCTCACTAGAATATTAGTGAGATTTTGTTGTTGGTCAATTGTAACCAACGCCTTGCCATGCAAGGAAATAATAACAGAAAGGTAGTAAGAAATGAGTCTTGGTTTATTAGGAAAAAAACTAGGAATGACTCGTATTTTTGCTGAAGATGGTAGCACAATTCCTGTTACCGTTTTATCAGTGGAAGATAATAGAGTTGTTCAACTTAAGACGATTGAGGCGGATGGCTATATAGCTATTCAAGTCGCTTTTGGTAAAAAGAAAGCTAATCGTGTAAGTAAGCCTCTTAAAGGACACTATGCAAAAGCAGGTGTTGAGGCTGGTAGCTGGTTACATGAATTCCCTGTAACAGCTGAACAAATAGCAGATATACAGCTAGGTAGCACTATTGCAGTAGATACTTTCACTGCAGGTGATATCGTTGATGTAACTGGTACAACAAAAGGTAAGGGTTTTGCTGGGGTTATTAAACGCCATCACTTCTCATCAAACCGTGCATCCCATGGTAACTCTAAATCCCATAATACTCCGGGTTCAATTGGTCAAAGACAAGATCCAGGTCGTGTATTCCCAGGTAAGAGAATGGCTGGTCATTTGGGTAATGTTCAAGTTACTACTCAAAATTTAGAAGTAATACGTGTTGATATTGAGCGTGGTTTAATCTTAATTAAAGGCGCAATCCCTGGTAGTAAGGGTGGCAATGTAGTTGTTAGACCAAGTGTCAAGGTGGGTGCATGATGGAATTAAAAGTAATTAACACAAAAGGTCAAGACGCTGGTGTTATTGCTGTAAATGAAGCAGTATTTGCTCGTGATTATAACGAAGCATTAATTCACCAAGTTGTTACAGCATTTTTAGCTAATGCTCGTAGTGGAACTCGCGCACAAAAGGAAAGAAGTGAGGTTGCAAAATCGACTCGCAAACCATTTAAGCAAAAGGGTACAGGTCGTGCTCGTGCTGGTATGGCGTCTTCTCCATTATGGCGTGGTGGTGGTAGGATATTTCCTAATCGCCCTGATGAAAACTTTAGCCAAAAAATTAATCGTAAAATGTATCGTGCAGCATTAACTTCAATTTTATCAAAATTAGTATGTGATGAAAGGCTAGTTGTTGCAGATAGCATGGTTGTAGAAACTCCAAAAACTAAAGGTTTTGTTGAAATTCTTAAAAATATGTCACTAGCAAATGGTACGGTGCTAATAGTAGTTGATGAATTATCAGAAGATTTATTTTTAGCTTCAAAAAATTTAAGAAATGTATTAGTATTAGAGGCTCATCAAGTTGACCCATATAGTCTATTGCGTTGTGACAAAGTTGTAGTTAGCCGTTTAGCGGTTGATAAATTGCAGGAGCAATGGGTATGAAAAAAATAGATTTATATAATGTATTACTTAACCCATTAGTTACAGAAAAATCAAATACTGTTGCTGAAAAAAGAGAGCAAGTTGTTTTTAAAGTATTAAAAAGTGCAACTAAGGCTGATGTTAAGCAAGCGTTTGAGTTAGCATTTAATGCTAAAGTAGCTAGTGTATCAATATTAAATGTTAAAGGTAAGGTAAAGAAATTTAGTCGCTTTACTGGAAAAAGATCTGATTGGAAGAAAGCTTATATTAGCTTAGTACCTGGTCAAAACTTTGACTTAGCATCAAATCAGAAGTAGGGGGTAAAATCATATGCCAATTAAGAAATTAAAACCAACAACACCAGGTCAACGTGGTGTTGTAAGAGTCGTGACTCCTGGTCTACATAAAGGTGAGCCATATGCTCCTTTATTAGAAAAGCAAATTAGAGGTTCTGGGCGTAATCATCATGGTAGGATTACGGTAAGACACAAAGGTGGTGGTCATAAACAACATTATCGCCTAATTGATTTTAAAAGAAGTAAAATCGGTGTTCCTGGTAAAGTGGAGCGTATTGAATACGATCCAAACCGTACTGCTCATATTGCATTAATTTGCTATGTGGATGGTGAAAGAAGATACATTATTGCTCCTAAAGGTTTAAGTGCTGGTATGCCAGTTTTATCTAGCAATGATGCTCAAATTAAAGTTGGTAATACATTACCACTTAGAAATATCCCTGTTGGTACTACTCTACATTGTATCGAGATGAGTCCTGGTAAAGGTGCTCAATTGGCTAGATCAGCTGGTACCTCTGTGCAGTTGCTTGGTCGTGATGGGATCTATGCTCAGTTACGTTTACGTTCAGGTGAAATTCGCAAAGTTCATATTGACTGTAAAGCAACTATCGGTGAGGTTGGTAATTCTGATCATAGTCTACGTCAGTATGGTAAAGCTGGTGCTAAGAGATGGCTAGGTATACGTCCTACAGTCCGTGGAGTTGCTATGAATCCAGTTGATCACCCACATGGTGGTGGTGAAGGTAAAACAGCAGCTGGTCGTCATCCTGTTTCTCCTTGGGGCTTACATACTAAAGGTAAGAAAACTCGTAACAATAAGCGTACTGATCACTTAATTATTCGTGATCGTCGTAGAAAATAGTAGTAAGGGAAGATAAAAATGGCTCGTTCATTAAAAAAAGGTCCTTTTATAGACCATCATTTAATAGATAAAGTACTGGTAGCTGTGGAAAAAAGTGATAAACGCCCAATCAAGACTTGGTCAAGACGTTCAACAATAGTTCCAGAAATGATTGGGTTAACTATTGCTGTTCATAATGGCAAAGCTCATGTGCCGGTGTATGTTTCAGATAACATGGTTGGTCACAAATTGGGTGAGTTTTCTTTAACTCGTACATTTAAAGGCCATGTTGCCGATAAGAAAGCTAAGAAGTAGGGAGTACAAGATGCAAGTGAAAGCCAGTTCAAAAAGTATTCGCGTTTCGGCACAAAAGTGTAGACTAGTGGCTGATTTAATTCGCGGTTTAGGTGTGGCAAAGGCGTTGAATATTTTAGAATTCACTCAAAAAAAATCCGCAGGAATTCTAAAAAAAACGCTAGAATCAGCAATTGCAAATGCTGAACATAACGAAGGTGCTGATATAGATTCTCTTTGTGTTAAAGAAATTTATATAGATAAAGGTCCAAGCTTAAAGCGTTTTACCGCTAGAGCTAAAGGTCGTGGCAATAAAATAGAAAAGCAAACCTGCCATATTAATATTGTGGTTGGTTACTAAGGAGTAGGACATGGGACAAAAAATAGATCCTCGAGGTTTTAGGTTAGTAATAACAAAGGATTGGTCTTCGCGCTGGTTTGCAAGTACTAATAATTTTGCAGGTATACTGTTAGAAGATATTAAGATTCGTGCATATTTGATGAAGAAATACGGTAGACGTGCTGCTATTGGTCGTGTATTAATTGAGCGTCCAGCAAAAAGCATTAAAGTTACTGTATTTACTGCTCGTCCAGGTGTATTAATCGGCAAAAAAGGTGAAGGCATTGAGCAAATCAAACTTGAGTTGCAAAAAATGACTAAAGTTCCTCTGCATTTAAATGTGGAAGAAATTAGAAGACCTGAACTTAATGCTCAAATAGTTGCTGATCAAATTGCACAACAAATCGAAAAGCGTATTGCATTTCGTCGTGCAATGAAAAGAGCTATGCAAACCACATTAAAAGCTGGAGCAATTGGTGTAAAAATCATGTCGTCTGGTCGCTTAAATGGTATAGATATTGCTCGTAGTGAGTGGTATCGTGAGGGTCGTGTGCCACTTCATACTTTAAAAGCTAATGTAGAGTATTCAACTAGTGAAGCTTTAACCACATATGGTATTATTGGTATTAAAGTATGGATATATAAAGGTGATTCAGTTTCACCTTACAGTAGAAATACAAAATCAGAAACTCCTGACTCAAAAAGAGAAAGAAGAACTGATAAGCCTGCAGGTAAAAAACCTAGTACTACTAAGAAGCCAACAACAGAGCAAAGAAAAAGAAAGGTAGGAACAGAAAATGTTGCAGCCGAATAGATTAAAATATCGTAAACAGCATAAAGGTCGTAATACTGGTTTTGCTACTCGTGGGGCAAAAGTTAGTTTTGGTGCGTTTGGTCTTAAATCTTTGTCGCGTGGTCGTTTAACATCGCGTCAAATTGAGGCTGCTCGTCGTGCAATGACACGTCATATTAAGCGTGGTGGACGTATTTGGATTCGTGTATTTCCAGATAAGCCTATTTCTAGAAAACCCGCTGAAGTTCGTATGGGTGGAGGAAAGGGTTCTCCTGAGTATTTCGTAGCTGAAATACAACCAGGTAAGATGTTATACGAAATGGACGGTGTTACTGAAGATTTAGCTAGGCAAGCTTTCAGACTTGCAGCAGCTAAGTTACCATTTCAAACAGTATTTGTTGTTAGACAGGTTGGTAGCAAATGAAGTCAACAGAATTAAGAGTTAAGTCAGTTCCAGAACTGACTACAGAATTAGAGGCGCTTTTGAAAGCTCATTTTTCACTTCGCATGCAAAGTTCAATGCAACAATTGACTAAGACAAGCGAATTAAGAAGTGTGCGTCGTAGTATTGCGCGCGTAAGAACTATTTTGCGAGAAAAGGCTTAATATGTCAAAAGTTATTCGTACGTTAGTTGGTAGGGTTGTTTCAGATGCTCGTGACAAAACTGTTACAGTTTTGATTGAGCGCCGTGTTAAGCATCCTTTATATGGTAAAATCGTAAAAAGATTTAAAAAATACCATGCACATGATGAAAGTAACCAATTCAAAATAGGTGATATTGTTATGATTAAAGAATCAAAACCAATATCTAAAACAAAGTCTTGGGTGGTTGATTCACTCTCTGCAAAAGTATAAGCAAAAAGAATCCTCGTTAGTATACGAGGATTCTTTTTTGTAAAAAAGTTGCATTTATTAAAACTTTGTGGTACAATGGCAAACTCGTTTACAGTATATTCTGGTTCCCAGAACTTCTGGGTCCAATACTGACCGTTTGCTTGACGTGTTAAGTTGGAAAGGTAAAAAATCAAATGATTCAAATGCAAACATTGTTAGATGTTGCTGACAATACTGGTGCACGTAAAATTATGTGTATCAAGGTATTAGGCGGTTCAAAGCGTCGTTATGCCGGTGTTGGTGACATTATTAAAGTGTCTATAAAAGATGCGGCTCCTCGTGGTCGTGTAAAAAAGGGCGATGTATATAATGCTGTTGTTGTGAGAACTGCAAAAGGTGTTCGTCGTAGTGATGGTTCATTAATTAAGTTTGATGGAAACGCAGCAGTGTTGTTAAACGCTAAATTAGAACCAATTGGTACACGTATATTTGGCCCAGTTACTCGTGAGCTTCGTACAGAAAAATTCATGAAAATTGTTTCTTTAGCTCCTGAAGTGATTTAGAGTAGGTGTTTATATGAGTATGAAAAAAATTCGCAAAGGCGATGAAATAATCGTCATCACTGGAAAAAACAAAGGTAAAACTGGTCAGGTTTTACAAATTGTCCAAGATGGTGATAAGGTGGTGATTGAAGGTGTTAATGTTGCTAAGAAGCATGTTAAGCCCAATCCAGTAAAAGGAATAACTGGCGGTGTTATTGATAAAACAATGCCAATACATATTTCAAATGTTGCTATATATAATAGCGATACAAAAAAAGCTGATCGCGTTGGGTTTAAAGTTGAGGATGGTAAAAAAGTCCGCATATTTAAATCTGATGGCAAATTGGTTAGCTAGGGGGTGATGAATGGCTAGATTAAAAGATTTTTATAATAGTAAAGTTGTGTCAGACCTAATGGAGCAGTTTAACTATAAATCAGTAATGGAAGTACCTCGCATCGCAAAGATCACTCTTAATATGGGTGTTGGTGAGGCTATTGCTGATAAAAAAGTAATGGAGCATGCAGTTTCAGATATGACTAAGATTGCAGGGCAAAAACCCATTGTTACTGTTGCACGTAAATCAATCGCTGGCTTTAAAATCAGAGATGGTTATCCTGTTGGTTGCAAGGTTACATTACGTAAAGAGAAAATGTATGAGTTTCTGGATCGGTTAGTTACAATTGCATTACCGCGTGTACGTGATTTTAGGGGTTTATCTGCTAAATCATTTGACAAAGATGGTAATTATAACTTTGGGATCAAGGAACAAATTATATTCCCTGAGATTGAATACGACAAAATTGATGCTTTGCGTGGTATGAATATCACGATTACAACAACTGCAAAAAATAGCGATGAGGCTAGAGCGTTGTTAAAAGCATTTAGTTTCCCTATCAAATAAGGATGTAAGTCATGACAAGATTGGCTTTAGTGGAAAGAGAAAAAAAGCGCGCTACGTTAGTAATAAAATACGCTGAAAAACGTGCAGCTTTACATGCAGTTATTAATGATTCTTCAAAAGGTGATGAAGAAAAATTTGAGGCAAGATTAGCGTTACAGCAATTGCCAAGAAACTCTTCACCAACCAGAAAGCGTAATCGTTGTGCTCTTACGGGGCGCCCTCGTGGCACATTCCGTAAGTTTGGCATAGCGCGTAATAAATTAAGAGAGTTGGCATTAAAGGGCGAAATCCCTGGAATTGTCAAGGCTAGCTGGTAAGAAGGGGTATTAAAAAATGATGCAAGATACAATTGCTGATATGTTAACTCGTATTCGTAATGCACAGTCTGCAAAGAAGGATTCTGTAGCAATGCCTTCTTCGAAAGTTAAAGTTTCGATTGCAAAAGTATTACAAGAAGAGGGTTACATAGAAGACTATAAAGTTGAGGGTGATAAAAAGCCTGAGCTTCTAATAACTTTAAAATATTATGCAGGTAAAGCGGTTATTGAAACTATAGAGCGAGTTTCTCGCCCTGGTTTACGTGTTTACTGTAGTTGTGAAAAACTACCAACTGTAATGAGTGGTTTTGGTGTAGCAATAGTTTCTACTCCAAAGGGTGTAATTACTGACCGTCGCGCGCGTTCATTGAACGTTGGCGGTGAAGTTATTTGCTATGTTTCATAGTTTGGGGGAGTAAATATAATGTTGTCTCGTCAGGCTAAATTACCGCTTAGTATTCCTTCAGATATTGAGGTTATAGTTAGCGGTTCTAACGTAAAAGTTAAAGGACCATTAGGTCAAATGGAATTCACATTTGATGATGCAGTTGAAATTATCAAACAAGATAATATCATTACATTACAAACGCGTGAAGAAACTAAATTTGCAAAAGCATTGTCAGGTACAATTCGTGCAATATTAAGTAATATGATCATTGGTGTAAGTAAGGGTTTCCAAAAGAAATTGACTATTTTAGGTGTTGGTTATCGTGCTGCTGTTTCTGGGGACAGTCTAAATTTATCTTTAGGTTTTTCACATCCAGTGGTACATAAGGCACCAAAAGGAATCAAAATTGAAACACCCACTCAAACAGAAATAATCATAAAAGGTTATGACAAACAAATGGTTGGGCAGGTTGCTGCAGAGATCCGTGCTTACAGGGCTGTAGAGCCTTATAAGGGCAAGGGTATCCGTTATGCTGATGAGCAGGTTATTCTTAAAGAAACTAAGAAAAAATAGTTTAAAGGGCTAATTCGATATGAATAAGAAAGAGTCTAGGCTTAGACGCTCAAGAAAAACAAGATTAAAAATTCTTGAGTTAAGTACAAAACGTCTTGTAGTGTATAAATCAAATTCTAATATTTATGCACAGATTATTGATGAAACTGGTTCTAAAGTTTTGGCATCTGCCTCTACTTTAGCTAAAGATACCAGTGCTTCAATAAAAAATGGTGGTAATGTGGAAGCTGCTAAAGCTATTGGAAAGCAAATCGCTGAAAAAGCTGTAGCATTTGGCATTAAAGAAGTTGCTTTTGATAGATCAGGCTTTAAATATCATGGTCGCGTTAAAGCGTTGGCTGATAGTGCACGTGAAAACGGCCTTGTATTCTAATAGTGGAGTAGATAGATGTCTGAAGTAAAAGATCAATTTATAGAAAAAATGATTAGCGTTAATCGCGTTACTAAAGTGGTTAAGGGCGGTAGAATTATGGGTTTTGCTGCATTAACTGTTGTAGGTGATGGTGATGGCGGTATTGGCATGGGTAAATCCAAGTCAAAAGAAGTTCCTGTTGCAGTTCAAAAAGCTGTGAAAGAAGCTCGTAAAAATATGATGAAAGTATCTTTAAATAAAGGTACTATATTCCACAAAATTTCGGCGACTCATGGTGCAACTACCGTGTTTCTTCAGCCGGCTAGAGAAGGTACTGGTATTATTGCTGGTGGTGCTATGCGTGCTATTTTTGAAGCTATTGGCATTAAAAATATTTCAGCTAAAGTGCATGGTTCAACAAACAATTACAATGTGGTACGTGCAACTTTAGACGCATTGTCTTCAATCTATACTCCAGCTGAAATCGCTGCAAAGCGTGGTAAAACAGTTGGGGAGCTAATGGGGGTTGATAATGGTAGCATCTAAGACAATAAAAATCACTCTAGTGAAAAGTTTAATCGGGCGTCTTGAATCACATAAAGCATGTGCTCGTGGTTTAGGCTTAAGAAAAATTGGTAAAACTGTAGAAGTTGAAGCTACGCCAGAAAATCTAGGTATGATCAATCGTATTAACTATCTTTTAAAATGTGAGGGTTAATTATGTTTTTAAATGAAATTAAGCCAGCTGTAGGTAGCAAGCATTCTAAGAGAAGAGTTGGTCGTGGGATTGGCTCTGGTTTAGGTAAGACTTGTGGTCGTGGCCACAAGGGGCAAAAAAGTCGTGCTGGTGGATTCCATAAAGTGGGGTTTGAAGGTGGGCAAATGCCTTTGTATAGAAGGTTACCTAAGCGTGGTTTTAAATCCTTGAGTTTATCTGTTGAAGTTCGTTTACTAGATATTAATAAGCTTGCATTAAATGATATAGATCGTCTAACTTTAGTTAGTAATGGGTTGGTATCACAACATGCTGATAAAATTAAAATTATCAATACTGGTAAGATTGAAAGAGCAATTAATGTTCGCGGTGTAAATGTGACTGAATCAGCTAAAGCTGCGATAATGCTTGCCGGTGGTTCAATAGAATAACTAAAATAACGTTGTTGTTATTTATAAAATAAGAGAATATGCTATGGTTGCTGCTAAAACAAATAAATTTGCTGAATTAAAAAGACGTGTCTGGTTTTTAATTGGTGCTTTGATTGTATTTAGAATTGGTGCGCACATACCTGTACCAGGGATAGATCCTATACAGTTAGCTAAACTATTTCAATCAAGCCAGTCTGGTTTGCTTGGTATGGTTAATATGTTTTCTGGTGGAGCATTATCTCGATTTACAATCTTTGCCTTGGGTATTATGCCTTATATTTCAGCTTCAATTATTTTACAATTATCATCGGAAGTTTTTCCCTTTTTAATTCAACTAAAAAAAGAAGGTGAAAGTGGTAAAAGAAAAATCACTCAATATACTAGATATGCAACTGTGGTTTTAGCATTAGTTCAAAGTTTTGGTATTGCAGCCATGTTATACAAGCAGCCGGGATTAGTTATTAGTTCACAGGCTCAATTTTTTATAACAGCAGTTGTTTGTTTAGTTGCAGGAACTCTATTCTTAATGTGGCTTGGTGAACAAATTACTGAACGTGGTATTGGTAATGGTGCTTCAATGATTATCACGACCGGTATCATTTCAGGTATTCCAGGCGGCATTAGTAAAACATTGACATTAGCATCGCAAGGTTCTATGTCAATATTTTCTACAATTATTATTTTTGCATTAGTCATAGCAATTACATATGTTGTGGTTTTTGTAGAAAGGGCGCAACGCAAGATTCCAGTTAATTATGCGAAGCGTCAAGTTGGTAATAAAATTATGCAAGGTCAAACCACACATTTGCCGTTGAAGATAAATTTAGCTGGGGTTATTCCTCCTATTTTTGCTTCAAGTATTATTTTATTTCCAGCAACAATATTTGGTTGGTTGGGTGCTGGTAGTAGTCACTTACATTTTTTATCAAGTATAGGTGATATGCTACATCCGGGACAGCCAGTATATGTGCTGTTTTATGCATCTGCAATTATTTTCTTTTGTTTCTTTTATACAGCCTTAGTGTTTAATCCAAAAGAAACAGCGGATAATTTAAAGAAAAGTGGAGCATTTGTTCCTGGGATAAGACCCGGTGAAAATACAGCAAGATATGTTGAAAAGGTGATTTTACGTTTGACATTGGCTGGTGCTATATATATAACGTTAGTTTGTTTATTGCCAGAGATTTTGATCCTAAAATGGAATGTCCCATTCTATTTTGGAGGAACTTCACTACTAATCGTAGTTGTAGTTACTATGGATCTTATGACACAGGTGCAATCTCAAATTATGTCTGTTCAATATGAAAGTTTGCTTAAAAAAGCAAACCTAAAAAGTTTCTAGGAAGTCCGGTGGGTGTATGGCAAAAGATGATGTGATACAGTTTGAAGGTGAAGTGATCGAAGCTTTACCCAATACAATGTTTCGCGTTAGGTTGGAAAATGGCCATGTGGTTTTGTGTCATATCTCGGGTAAAATGCGGATGAACTATATCCGAATTTTACCTAGTGATAAAGTAACGGTTGAAATGACACCATATGATTTAAACAAAGCTCGCATTGTATTTCGTGCGAAGTAGGTTTTTCGAGGTTAATAATGAGAGTTCAGCCTTCTGTGAAAAAAATATGTCGTAATTGTAAAGTTGTACGTCGCAACGGAGTTGTGCGTGTGATTTGCAAAGAACCAAGACATAAACAAAAACAAGGATAACTGATAAAATCTTATACAACTTTCTATAGCAGATAGAGGTTGTATAAGGTAGTAACTTACAAATATATATTAATATATTGTATAATACTAGGTTCACGTTAAATTTTTGAAAGGGAAATTATGGCACGTATTGCTGGGGTAAATATACCTGATAGTGCTCATATAGTGATTGGCTTACAGCACATCTACGGTATTGGTACAACTCGTGCAAATAAAATTTGTGGAGCTGCATTGATTAATCCGCAATCTAAAGTTAAGGATTTAACTCAAGAAGAGATGGAGCTGATTCGTACTCAAGTAGCTGTATTTACTATTGAGGGTGACCTTCGCCGCGAAGTGTCGATGAATATTAAACGTCTGATTGATTTAAAATGTTACCGTGGTGGTCGTCACTTAAAAGGTTTACCGGTACGTGGTCAAAGGACTAAAACAAATGCTCGCACCAGGAAAGGCCCACGTAAGGCTATTGCTGGTAAGAAGAAATAAAGCAGTTTTTGCATAAGGAAGTATGTAGATGACAAAAGCAAACACAGCATCACGAGTACGTAAAAAAGTTAGAAAGTCAGTGAGTGAGGGCATAGCCCACGTTCATGCATCTTTTAACAATACTATTATAACCATCACAGATCGTCAGGGTAATGCATTATCTTGGGCTTCATCTGGCGGTGCTGGTTTTAAGGGTTCACGTAAAAGTACTCCATTCGCTGCTCAAATAGCAGCCGAAAAAGCTGGTAAAGTTGCCCAAGAGTATGGAATTAAAACAGTAGATGTACGAGTTCAAGGACCTGGTCCTGGTCGAGAGTCTTCAATCCGTGCTTTAAATGCGTTGGGTATTAAGGTTATTAGTATTTCGGATGTGACGCCACTGCCGCACAATGGCTGTCGTCCTCCGAAAAGACGTAGAGTTTAAAGGGAGAAAGATAAATGGCTAGATATACAGGGCCTAGATGCAAGTTAATGCGTCGTGAAGGGTTGGACTTATCTTTAGTTAGTTCAAGAAAAAGCGCTGATGTAAAATGTAAATTAAATACAGCGCCAGGACAACATGGAGCCAAATCAGGTGGTAAATTATCTGATTTTGGGATTCAGTTACGTGAAAAGCAAAAAATTCGCCGTATTTATGGTATTTTAGAGCGCCAGTTTAGAAAATACTTTGCTGAAGCTGCACGTAGACAAGGTTCTACTGGTGATAATTTACTAAAATTGTTAGAGTCTAGATTAGATAATGTTGTATATCGTATGGGTTTTGGTTCTACAAGAGCTGAGTCTCGTCAATTAGTATCACATAAAGCATTGCTTGTAAATGGAAAACCAGTAAATATTCCATCTTATATTGTTAAAGCTGGCGATACAATTAGTATTACAGATAAATCGAAGAAACAAGTTCGTATTCAAGAATCTTTATCATTATCTGAGCAAACAGGATTCCCAAATTGGGTTGAAGTAAATGCTAAAGAAATGCAAGGTATATACAAAACTATGCCAGAAAGAGGCGAACTATCTAGCGATATCAACGAACAATTAGTGGTAGAGTTTTACTCTAAATAAAATAAATAGCTAAAAGGAAGGCGATATGCAGGAAACTGAAAAACAGCTGTTAAAGCCAAAATCAATTACGATAACTCCAATTGAAGGTGATCTAAATAACTGTAAGATTGTGATGGAGCCTTTCGAGCGTGGTTATGGTCACACTTTAGGCAATGCTTTACGCAGGGTTTTATTATCTTCAATGACTGGTGTTGCAGTTACTGAGGTTAAAGTCGAGGGGATTGCTCACGAGTATTCTGTAATTGAGGGTGTTAGTGAAGATGTGGTGGATATACTACTAAACCTAAAAGGTTTAGTATTTAAATTACATGGTAAAAATAAAACGACGCTAAAGTTACATAAAAAAGGACCATCGATAGTTTATGGCAGTGATATAACTCTTACGCATGATGTAGAGGTTTTAAATCCAGAGCATGTTATATGTAATATTACTAAAAATGTAGAAATTAATTTAGAAATTACTATCGAACAAGGTATTGGTTATCAAACAGCTGCAGCACGTCGTACTGATGTTACAGCTGATACTGTTGCAACTGGTTCTATTTTACTAGATGCTGGATTCTCTCCTGTTACGCGAGTAATGTTTAATGTAGAGAATGCTCGTGTTGAACAAAAAACTGACTTAGATAAATTAGTGCTAGAAGTAGAAACTAATGGCGTTATCTCTCCAGAAGATGCGATTAGAAGTGCATCTAAAGTATTAATTGAACAGCTATTAGTATTTGCTGGTTTGGAGCACATGCCTGAAGTTCAAGCTCCAGCTACCACATTAGTAAAAGTTAAAGAAGAGTCAGATATTGACCCAATGTTTTTAGAATTAGTCGATAATTTAGAACTTACAGTTCGAAGTGCTAATTGTCTAAAACATTTGGATATTAACTATTTAGGTGATCTAATTCAGTTTTCAGAAAATGAATTATTAAGAACGCCTAACTTAGGTAAAAAGTCTCTAACTGAGATTAAAGAATTATTGGATGCTCGCGGCTTGAGATTAGGTATGGCAATAGATAACTGGCCACCAGCATCAGTAAAAAAGAAATAATTTAGAAGGATGTAGATAATGCGTCATCGTTGTGCTCACCGCAAATTAAATCGTACGTCTTCGCATAGGAAGGCTTTATTTAAAAATTTAGCTGTTGCTTTACTAAGACATGAAGCGATTGTTACAACACTGCCTAAAGCAAAAGAGTTGCGTAAAGTAGTGGAACCGCTAATTACGTTGGCTAAAAACCCAACATTAGCAAATCGTCGTTTAGCTTTTGCACGTACTCGTGATCGTGAGATTGTTAGTAAGTTATTTGATGAACTAGCTCCTCGCTATCAAACACGTAATGGTGGTTATACTCGTTTATTAAAATACGGCTTTAGGGCTGGTGATAATGCACCTCGTGCATTTATTGAATTAGTTGATCGTCCAGAAACTACTGAAGTGGTTGAAGAAGATGAAGCTAATTCTTAATAGAGTAATTAGGTAAACTATTATTGTTTGAGCATAGAGCCAATTTGTATTAATAAATATAAGTTGGCTTTTTGCGTTTTTGGGATAAAACATGGGAAAGTTAACCCGGATAAATTGGGTATTTTATTGTTTATTAATATTTGCAATTAGTCGGATTATTTTAACTTACGAGTTTGATTTAGCTAAGAATATTTTTATTCATAAGAATGCGGATTTTTTTACTACAATGTGTAAATGGGATTGTAAATGGTATTTAACCATTATTAATGATGGTTATGATTTACATATAAGAACATCCCCTAGAGTTTGGAGTGGTTTGGCTAATTGGGCATTTTTTCCATTATATCCTTATATAGTTAAAATTGTAGTAAGTCTGATATCAAGTGATGTAATTATTACAGGTATTATTCTAAACCAAATTTTTATTTTATTATCTTTATTAGTATTTTATAAGTATTTAAAGTTAAGTTTTGATGAAACTAATAGTCGCTTTGGCGTTATATTATTAGCCTTTTCTCCTTTTAGTGTATATTTTGCATCTTTATATACCGAGAGCCTATTCCTATTGCTTTCTTTATCTGCTTTTTATTTTATGCGGATTAATCGTCCATATATTTCAGCAATTTTTGGCGGGCTATTATCTGCGACTCGTCCTGTTGGAATTATGTTTAGTCTGGTATATTTTTTATATGGCATACGAAAAAAATCTCAGCCTAGCTTGATTTGGGGAACCCTTATATCTATGTTTGGTTTAATAATCTATATGGTTTATTTACACTATCATGTGGGGGATTTTCTGGCTTTTGAGCATATTCAACGTGGTTGGGGGCGTACTGGTTTTCAGCTTACTAGAATTGGCAGCCAATTATTAAAAATGGTTATGGACTATAATAATTCTGGATTATTTGTATTTTCTTGCATAATTGCTGTTTGGTTATTTATTAATAAATACTATGAGGAAGCAATTTTTAATTTATTATGTATTTTACCAGGATTTATGACAGGTACTATGCTATCTGAAGGTAGGTTTTGTGGCACATTATTTACTTTCTATTTAGGTTTGGTATTAATTTCTAAGAAATCTAATAGTTTAAAAATTGGCTTAGCTGTGGTGTTTTTTGTATTTTATATATCGTATTTTATGTATTGGTTGTCACGCGCTAAATTCCTCATATAAATTACTACGATGTGGGCATTAATTCTAAGGAAGTAATAATATGAAGCAGCAAATTATTGATGAATTAACTACAAAATCTAATATAAACATTACTCCAGGTTTAGATAGAATAAAAATTTTATTAAATTATTTGGGTAATCCACAGAATAACTATAAAGTTATACATATTACAGGAAGCAATGGTAAAGGTTCTACAGCTGCTTTTATTGAGGCTGGATTGATACATGCTAAGTATAAAGTTGGTAAATATACTAGTCCACATATTTATGCCATTAATGAGACAATTACTTTAAATGGCGTAGCAATATCTGATAATATTTTAGAAGATACATTTATCTATGTGAAAAATATAGTAAATATACATAATTTACTGGCTTCACCTTTTGAATTATTAACTGCAATAATGTTTTATTTCTTTTCTAAGAGTGGGATTGATTATTTAGTACTTGAAGTTGGTATGGGGGGTGAGAATGATGCAACCAATGTCATTCTTAATCCAGTGTATTGTATTATTACTAATATTGCATTAGAACATACTAATTGGCTTGGTAATAGTTTAAAGGATATTGCTAAAGAAAAAACAGGGATTATAAAAAATAATACCCCTACAGTATTTGCAGATAATAGCATAGAGCTTTTAGTACAAATTAAGAAGCGCACTAATCACTACACTAATATTTTAGATAAATATTTAGGATCTATTGTTTTAGACTTTATTAATTTTAAAACTATTTTAGCTATTAATTTAGAAGTATCACTTCTAGGATCTAAAGATCTTATGGAAATTTACTCTTTAAATTTATTTGGTAAATTCCAAGCATATAATTTTTTATGTGCTTATGAGGTCTTAAGTGGTTTGAATATAGCAGCAGAGTCTATTAGGTATGCTGCAGAGTCTGCAAAGTGGCATGGGCGTTTAGAGCGTATTGCTATAAATCCTGAGATTATAGTTGATGCTACGCATAATGAATCTGGTGCTAAAGTATTATATGATACTTTAGCAATTAATTATATTCCAGAGGATGTTGTGGTTATAACGTCAATTTTAGCTGATAAGAATATTCCAGCAATGTTGGGTTATCTTAATCAGATATCTAATACAATTATTTTTACTTCTATTACAACTACAAGTAGAGGCTTAGAGGCATCTAAACTTTATGATATTTATCAATCATCTGGTATGATAGAAGATCATGCATCGATTAATACAATATGCTATAGTATTGATGACCCTTTAGCTGCTTTGGAGTTTGCTAAAACCTTAAACAAAAAACTAATTCTAATAACAGGGTCATTATATCTTATAAAACATTACAGGTCAATCCCTTAGTTAATTGGAAATTATTATGCAGTCATTTATGACATAGTAACGATGTGCTAATCCCAATATTTAATATTGTTTAAAAACAATAATTAATTACATCTCTAAGATTTTGTACTGGAATAATTTCCACATTGGGAATTTTTTCTTTTGGTAGATTAGCATGTGGGACAATAATTCTTTCAAAACCAAGTTTTGCAGCCTCTTTTATTCGATCTTGTCCTTTTTGTATGGTACGAATTTCTCCTGATAGACCTATTTCCCCGCATACGGCTAATTTTTCGGGTAAATATTTATTTTTATAAGATGAGATGATAGCTAGAGTTACTGCTAGATCTATAGCTGGCTCAGATACTTTGACTCCACCAACTACATTCAGAAAAATATCTTGATCAAAGAGGCGTAGTTCTAGATGGCGTTGCATTATAGCAATTAACATAGAGAGGCGATAATTATCCATCCCTACAGCTAAACGTTTGGGCGGCATAATATGCGATTGGTCCACTAAAGCTTGTACTTCAACCAATAATGGTCTGGTACCTTCTTGAGTAATAAGAATACAGCTACCTGGTACTTTAGTGCGGTGTGAAGATAAAAATAATGCTGAAGGATTATTTACTTCTTTTAGGCCTTTATCGGTCATAGCAAAAACCCCAAGTTCATTAACTGCACCAAAGCGGTTTTTTACGCCTCTAAGCATTCTAAAATTAGAGTGTTGCTCACCTTCAAAATAAAGCACAGCATCCACAATATGTTCTAATACACGAGGTCCAGCAATGCTACCATCTTTAGTAACATGTCCTACCATAATAATAGTTATATGTTTTTGTTTGGCAAGTCTGGTTAAAATACTTGCGCACTCTCTTACTTGGGCTACCGATCCAGGTGCTGATTGAAGTAATTCGGTATACATAGTTTGAATCGAGTCAATTACTACAACTTGTGGTGATTCTTTATCAATAGCGCTAATAATTTGGTTTAAGCCAATTTCTGCCATTAGACGTAAATTCTCATCTCCAAAAATTCCCAATCGGTTGGCACGTAAGGCTACTTGTTGGATTGACTCCTCACCAGTTATATATAATACCTTATTAGTTTTAGACAATTGATCTAAAGTTTGGAGTAATAAAGTGGATTTACCAATACCTGGGTCTCCTCCGATTAATATTACTGATCCAATGGCAATTCCACCACCTAATACACGGTCTAATTCACTGATACCTGTTTGTTTGCGGCTTATATCTTGCGCTTCAACATGAGTAAGGCTTACAACAGTAGAGCTTTGGGTTAGTGGATTAAAACGATGATTTTGTGAATTGCTGCTTTCAGCAATGGTTTCCACTAAACAGTTCCAGGCGTCACAGCTACTGCATTTACCTTGCCATTTTGGGTGTTTTTCACCGCATGCGCTACATTCATAAACTACTTTATTTTTTGCCATTTTAAAAGATCTTCTCAAATATGTTAAACTAATACTTCAAGTATATTATATATCAAAATGGATAGCATGATGGATAAAAAAAATTACATTACAGTACATGGGTATAATCAATTACAGGATGAGCTACATAATTTAGTAACAAAGGAACGCCCAGTATTGGTACAAACCATTACTTGGGCAGCAAGTAATGGGGATAGGTCAGAAAATGCTGATTATATATACGGTAAGCGACGTTTACGCGAGGTAGATAAACGTATCCGCATGTTAACACAAAAAATCCAATCTGCAGAAGTAGTGCATCATATTTTAAATAAGGGAAATTCTAAAGTTTTTTTTGGGGCGGAAGTTACTATTTTGCGTAATACTATTACTGATGTTGCCGTTAGAATAGTTGGACAAGATGAAATTGATCCTAAAAAAAATTATATAAGTTGGACATCTCCCTTAGCTAAGAATTTATTAGGCAAAGTTATTGGTGATATATTTAAATTTAATACTCCAAATGGGGTAGATGAGATAGAAGTTTTAGATGTAAATTATAATTAATTCAATAAAGTTACCACCAAGTTGTCATTACGAGAGATTGTAAGATTTAGCGTGGTAATTACCTGTTTTGCATGGGTATCACTGCGATCAATAGCGCGACAGTCCCATAATAAAGCTTAGATTGCCACACAATTCTTGAATTGTTCGCAATGAAGATACTTTTCATATAGCCTAAGTAGTTACATTAAATTATCTAGGACTAGTGATAATTTATGTTTGATTTCTATCATATCATTAGTAATATTATATAGTGGTGGCATAATATATAAAGTTTTTCCGATAGGGCGGATATAAATTCCGTATTGTATTCCAATTGCAAATATTCTACTGATATTCTCATCATCTAAATTTAACTCACAAGCTCCAATAGCTCCAATGGCCCGTGGATTACTTACAAAGGGGTATTTGATAGCTAATTCTTGAAAGAATATTAATAATTGATGTTCAGTATTGAGTACTTGATTGTTTAACCCAGAAGACTCTAAATAGTCTAAATATCCATTAGCAACGCTTGTAGCTAAGGCATTGCAGCTATGAGTATGCGAGTGAGGGAAGAGCTTATTATTAGCAGAAAATATTTCGCTGATGCTTTTATTAATGATTGTTGCACTCATGGGTATACTTCCGGCAGTTAGGTTTTTTGCAACACACACGAATTCTGGTTCAAAATTTAATACTTCTGCTGTTACACATGAGTATCCAATGCGTCCAAGTCCCACCATTATTTCATCACAAATAACATGGATATTATATTTTCTAGCCAATCCCACCAATTTTTTAAGAAAATCTTTACTAATTATTTTGAGACCTGCGGCACCTTGCACAATAGGTTCTATAATTAATGCTGTGGTGTTATGTGCAACATTAGCAATAAAAATCTCAATATCTTGCATATTATCATATGTTTCCCATAATGGGTCATTACGTGATAATACATAAGGGATATTGTCTATAAAGTAGTTTTCACATAAAAAAGGAGAATACGCTTTTTTATACTCATTTATACCACACACTGATAAAGTAAAAATAGTTTCTCCATGGTAAGCATTATTTAGAGCGATAAATTTGGTTTTAGCTGCTTCATTATTTAATAAACGTGTTTCGTAACTTAGTTTCATAGCCATTTCAATAGCACAGCTGCCATCACTTGCATACATAACTTTATCCATTGTTGTATACATACTCACTAACTTGTGTGATAGTTGTTCTATGCCATCATTATAAGCATTTGCAGGTATATGGTGCTCAAATTTGTTTAATTGCTCAATAAGGCTATTTTTTATTAAGGGATGAGAATGTCCAATTGGTTTACACCACCAGCTTGAAATCCCATCATAGATTTGCTGTCCACTTTCAAGTACTAAATGCGAACCTTTGGCTTGAATAATTTTTAAGGCATTTGTATTATTTGCAGTGCTTGCTGGTAGCCAGGTATGTCTTAACATTTAAATATATCTTTAAAGTATTGATTTAATTCTAGGTTGTTGCCATATTTGCATTTTCCAAGTAGCGGTGTTTGCAGTTTTTGGGTTAAATATTCCATATTTTGTTCTTGATAGGGCATATCTGGGCTAATTTGATTGATTATAAACCCTAAAACAGGAATATTTTTTTGTAATAACATATTATATGTCAGTAAACTATGATTCAAGCAGCCAAGCTTCATTCCGACGACTAATATAACTGGATGTTGCCATTTTTCTAAAAGTTCTAAATAAGTTTGATCTTGATTTAATGGTGTCATAAGCCCGCCAACGCCTTCAATAATAATATGATCATAACTCTTATCGCTAAGCATAGCGTTGTTTATTTGTATAATACTATCTACAGTCAAGGAGTGATTTTCTAGTTTAGCTGCAATATGTGGTGCAATAGCTTCTTGAAAACAAATAGGGTTTATTTGTTTTATTGTTAGGTTATTATTGCTACATTGTTGTAATTTGTAGGCATCTTCATTGACATATTTACCATCTATTCGTGTTACTCCACTAGCAAGAGGCTTAATTCCCGCAACATTTAATTGTTGCTTATTTAGATGTTTAAGTATTTCACAGCTAATATAAGTTTTACCAATTTCAGTATCTGTACCGATTATATTTATAATCATATTTTATCTTCCTAATTAAGGTTTGTTGCAGCTAAGATAGTATAACAATAACTAAGTGGTAATCCAGCAGCTTCACTAAACTTATTTATGTATAAGTCTTCAACAGCCTGTATTGTTTGCCTACCATATAAACCAGTATTATTTGGTTTGGGAATACTAGTACCCGTTGCCTTAAAATGTTGCATAATTTCTAAATATGAATTAAAATACATCTTATATTCAGCGTTTACCTGTCTTGTTATTTGTAAGTTACTTGCACTACATAATTCATTAAAGATTCTGCTATCTTCAAACTTTAGTATATGAGCTCTAGAATCAATCGGTTGCCATACCTTTTCTATTTGCCATAAACTAGGTTTAGTTAGCATAGCAATAATTAGCTTGCCATTGGGTTTTAAGATTCTGGATATTTCAGTAAATACCTTATTTTTATCATGCACCCATTGCAGCATTAAATTAGATACAATATAATCAAAACTATTATCAGCAAATGGCAAATAGCTTGCGTCTCCTGCAACCAACAAATTTTGCTGGATACTTTCTTTTAACATAGGCAAGCTAATATCATATAGAATTGAAGAGTTTTGCATATTTGTATGTAATAAAGTACCTGGTCCACTTCCCAAATCTAAAATTAAATCATTTGCATTTAATGGAAAATCTAGCTGGTATATAGTTTTTTCAATTGCTAGAGCAGTAACTCTTTGAATATTGGTATTAGATAAATACTTTGTAGCAACTTTATTAAAATTATGTTGAATTTGTTGATTGGTTATATTATTTATTTTTAGCATATATCTTGAAGTATTTCGGTTAGTAACTCAGAATGTTGCTGTAATTCTAGATGAGTAGAATTAAGTAACATAACTTGATGTGCATTTAATTTATTCCACGGTACTAAAATATCATGTTGGCTATAAATCATTAATAATTTATGTTGCAAGTTAGACAGATTATACTTGGATATTATATCTGTAAAATTCGTGGTTTTCATTATTTTGAGTAAAATCAAAAGCTTACTTTTGTTCAGTGCATTGTTAAAATATGTTGCATAATTTTCTATATTAATTTGTTGCGGATGAGCAACTAATTGGGTAAAGTAACGCTTAAATTCATCCAGATGCATAGTATCTAGGCGTTTCACTAGGCGATTAAATTCTTGGGGTTTTATTCCTTGCCATGTATCGTTTTCAAGAAAATTCGGACTGCTATTTATAAGTACTATTTTATCTATATATTCTGGATAATCATTAGCGTATTTAAGAGCTATTAATCCACCCATAGAGTATCCAATCAGGCTTATTTTGCTAGAATCTGGAACATTTAAAACTATTTCATGCACTTGCTGAAGAATATCTTCTAAGGTATCTATTTTATCTAATATGTTTATATCAATAAACCTTACATTATTTAGCTTTTCCAAGATAAAATCTAATGGCGTATTATTAAATAAAAACCCTCCAATAACAATATATTCTCTCATGTTAAGCCTTAATCTTTTATAGCTATGCTTAAGGCTGCACATAATGCTTCTATATCAGCAAAAGTATGCGCTGCAGTTATAGAGATGCGAATACGTGGAGCATTTTTCTTAACAGTTGGGTAGCAAATTTTACCCACTAATAGCTCTTTTACATATAATTGGTTAAAAATTCGGGTTACAGTTTCCTCATTATCAAAGACTAATAGTTGTATAGGAGAAATATTACTTTCTCGGTTATATAAAGGCAGGGCATACTTACTACATGATTTTATAAAATATGTGATATTATTTTGTAGATTAGTACGCAACGTACTCCCAAGCGCAGAGCTTATAAGGTTTAAACTTGCAATGCTGCTTGCAGCTATACATGGTGGGGTGTTGGTACTAAATAATGATCCTCTTGCGGTTTGGCTAAGATAATTAATCCATATGTTTTTGCCACAAATATATCCACCTTGGGTAGCAAAAGCTTTACCAAATGTGCCAATTAATAGATCAATATAATCAAAGGATAACCCTAATTGCTCTATAGTGCCAAAACCATTGGTGCCAAGTGTACCAATACCATGAGCATCATCTATAATTAAAATTACATTCTTTGGGTGATTTTTACGACATATAATTAGAGATTCCAAGTACGAACACGTCCCATCCATACTAAAGCTACCTTCAGTTAGGATGATATGACGTGTATTAGGTAGTTGTTCTATTTTTTCAATAACAGCGCTAATTGATAATGCATTGAAAGTATGAAACTTAGCTTTAGATAAACGAATCCCATCAATATGTGAGGCATGGCAATTTTTATCAAACCAAATCATAGTATCAGCGTCAGCTAAAGAGTTAAATATACTAGAGTTTAATTGATAACCACTATTAAAAAGTAAACAATTTTCATAATTAAGCCATTTAGCTATTTTAAGTGTGAGCTCTTCATGTATTTCTGAGTACCCACTTAGGCTAGGAGCACCAGTAGATCCAATACCATATATTTGAGCAGTTTTGTATAATGATTCTATTAATGCAGGGTGCGAGGCTATACCTAAATAATCATTGCTCACAAAATTTAGGTATGACCTCTGATTAAAAACGAATAGTCTGGTATCATACTTTTGTTTAGTTCGTTTTATTCTAAAAGTTGATAAGCTGTTGTATTTTTCACTTATCCATTCATTCCACATAGCTACACACTTTTGCTTACTTTGTTGTCTTTTATAGAATTTGCATCTATTTGCGTATATAAGTTATTTGGGGTGATTCCTAATTTCTGCAGTAAAGACAAATCACTATTTTGAGAGTTATTTGGAGTAGTTAATAATTTTTCGCCAAAAAATATTGAGTTTGCTCCAGACATAAAGCACATTGATTGCTCTAGTTCGGTTAATTCGGTTCTTCCTGCAGAAAGCCTAATACGCGTTAGTGGGAATAATATTCTAATGGTAGCAATTGTACGAATTAACTCAAATTTATCTAGCTCTTCAACATTTTCCAGAGGAGTGCCTTTAATTTTAACTAACAAGTTTACAGGAATTGAATCTGGAACATAAGGTAATGTGGTTAGAGCTTTTATAAAATTAATTCTATCAGCCTGAGATTCACCTAATCCTAGAATGCCACCACAACATACTTTAAGTCCAGCTTTACCCACATTGTCAATGGTATCAATTCTGTCTTGAAAAGTTCTAGTAGTAACGACTTTATTATAATATTCTGGGGAGGTATCAATATTATGATTATAATAATCTAGCCCGGCATCTTTTAATTGCTGTGCTTGTTGTTGGTTAAGACTGCCAAATGTAATACACGTTTCTAATCCGTGTTTTTTTATTACTTTAATATACTCACTTGCTTTATTAATTGCTCCACTAGGAGGGCTTTTATAAGCTCCACCTAAGCAAACTCTTTTTACTCCACTTTGCTTCGCAAGAATTGCTTGGCGTTCAACCTCTTCAATTGGAAGTAGAGCATTTAATTTTAATTCAGTTTCATATTTATTGCTTTGAGAGCAATAGCCACAGTCTTCAGGGCATCCACCAGTTTTAACGCTCACTAAATGGCATAGCTCAATATCAGTTTTAAAATTAGTTTTTTGTATACTGTAAGCTTTTTCAATTAATTCAAAAACTGGTTGTTTAAATATTTGTTCAATATTTTCAAAGGTATATTGCATTATTAGTATCCTTTCATGCTTTGTACATAATTTTTTACAGTAATGGCATCAATTATGCGCCCGCTTTTACCCGAGCTATTTAGAAATACCATTACAATAGGTTTGTTATTAACTATAGAATATAAAGCTAGGCAATGACCAGCTTCATTTATAAACCCGGTTTTTGATATTTCAATTTGTAGTTGGGTTTTATTTGCCCGAACTAAAGAATCACTGTTAATATAACGATGTGTATACCTAGGACCAAACATAACATCAGCATTTTTAGTAGTTGTATCATGACGTATTTTACTATAAGTATAAGCAGTTTGAACTAACTTGGATAAGTCCAAGGCTGTTGATTTATTTAAGTGGTAAAGTCCTGTAGGCTCATAAAATTGAGTGTTATTCATGCCAATATCTTTGGCTTTTTCATTCATTTTTCTTATAAATATAGATCTACCACCTTTAAATGTAGTACTACTTAGAGCATATGCAGCGCGATTTTCTGATGACATTAGGGCTAAAAGTAGAAGATCTCGGCGTCTAAACTGCATACCAACTTTTAATCTAGAGGAGGTGTTTTTTATAACATCTACATCATTACTAGTTATTGTAACATACTCATCCAGATTAACTCCAGAGTCTAAAACCACTACAGCTGTCATAAGTTTTGTTATTGAAGCTATAGGTAGTTGAGTATTAGGGTTTTTACTTACCATGATTTCACCAGTTTTTGCATTTAGTGCAACAGCAGAAAACGAGTATAGCTTAGGTTCCTTACGGACAGAGGTCTGATTTACATAGTCCTTTGGGATAGTGCCAGATTCCGCATCATCTATAGAATCATCTGCAGGGAAATTTACCCCAGCAATTAGACCTTGTTGATTAGTATGCGGTGTGCGATGGGGGCGCTTATGTTTATGTGAGACATGTTTATTATGTGTGGTATGCTTGTGCTTGTGCTTGTGCTTTACTGGTTGAGTTTCTGCAAATACAAGAGTAGAATGTGCCAAACAGAAAGTGGTTAGTAATAATAATATTTTTTTCATAAGGTCTTGTCTTTCTAGAATGAATTAATTGATATAACTAATTGTATTGGACGGTGTGTAATCAGGAACTAAAATATTTAAAATCTTTATAATAGTTGAAGTATCGTAAACATTTATAGTTTTAATAAGCATTTCTATATGCATTGTTGTTTCTTCGTATGGCAAGAACTCTTCGTTACCTTGCATGATTCTTGGATGCATGGTTTTTTTTGGATTATTGCCAACTAATAGTTCTTCATATAGTTTTTCACCAGGGCGTAATCCAGTATATTTGATTTCAATATCTCCATCAGGGTTTGTATTGTCTTTTACAGATAGTCCACTAAGGTGTATCATTCTTGTAGCTAAGGTAGCTATTTTAATTGGATCTCCCATATCTAAGACAAATACTTCACCACCTGTTGCTATGGTACTTGCTTGAATAACCAGCTGAACAGCCTCAGATATTGTCATAAAATACCGGATAATATCAGGGTGAGTTACAGTAATAGGTCCGCCATCCTTAATTTGTTCCCTAAATAATGGCACAACCGATCCAGATGAACCAAGTACGTTACCAAAACGGACCATAGTAAAAATAGTATGTGCAGATTTGGTTTGTATTCCTTGAAGGATAATTTCAGCTAAGCGTTTACTTGCCCCCATTATATTGGTTGGGCGTACGGCTTTATCTGTAGAAATTAAAACCATAATATCTACATTATGTTCTAAGGCAGCAGTTGCAACAATTTTTGTACCAATTGCATTATTGTATACACCAGCTGATGGGTTAAATTCTACAATTGGTACATGTTTATATGCTGCTGCATGGTAAATTGTATTTACCTTATATTGTTCTAAAACTCGAGATACCAGGCTAGCATCGGTAATACTTCCTAGCACATCTATTATTTGTAGATTTGGATATTGAGTTTTAAGTTGTTTGTCAATTAAGTATAAAGCAAACTCAGATACATCAAATAGAATCAAACAATTTGGTTGTAACAATGCAGTTTGGCGAGCAATTTCGCTACCAATTGAGCCACCAGCACCTGTTACCATGACATTTTTCTGGTAAATATTTTTTTGTAATAGGTTTATATCAGCAGGGATAGGGTCTCGACCCAGCAAATCCTCAATATCCACTTCTTTTATATCATTAATAGTTACTTGTCCACTAACTATTTCAGCAATTCCAGGAATGGTTTTTATTTTAACGGATAATGGTTCTAACAAATCAATGATTTGTTTGCGTCTAATATGTGATGCTGATGGGATAGCTAATAGAACTTGATCTACATTATATTTACGTAAGGTTTTTGCTAATTCTCTTGGACGGTATATAGTTATTCCTCTAATAGTGCTACCCCAGGTTGTTTCATCATCATCAAATAATACTACGGGGTTATATTCGTGTCCAGTTTGGAGTGATAAGCATAACTGTACTCCAGCGCTTCCTGCACCATAGATGGCTACATTAATTTTATTTTTAATCTGCGTATTTAATTTTCTAGACAAGCCACGTAAAACTAAGCGTGTTCCACCTATATATGCTAGAGCAACTACCCAAAAGATTATAATAGCAGTTTTAGGAAAAGCATGGATAGAGGCTATTTTAGTGACAAAGGTTAAAATGAGAATGGATAAACTAACCCCTAGTAGAACAATCACTACTATTTTTTCATCAAAGTATTTTATAACAGCTTTGTAGAGCCCAAGACTAATGAATATAGGAATAGTCCAAATAGGTAAAGCAATAAATATCCAGATAAAGGGATCTAATCTATGATCCCAATCACCACCTAGACGTAGCAATACTGAAGTTGCAAGAGCTAATGGCAGCAATATGGAATCAAGTAAAAGCAAAGCTAATATATTGGTGTTATTTAGCTGAGCAATTAAATGTTTATAAGACTTGGATATTTTCGAGGTTTTTTTATTCGGCATTTTATTGGTTATCATATAAATTTTATTGAATAAATCGTAAGAGTAAGTTATTATACCAGTTCCAGATTTAATTAGACTAAATGATGATCCGCAAAGTGTACTTTATTTTACATAAGGCGTGAATCATGGCGTATAATTAAAAAATAGAAGTGGTATTATACCATTAAAAGCCTTTATTTAAAACATACTAATGCTGCATAAAATAAAATAATGTGAATCAGGTCAATTATTATTGTGATAAAATTCGTCCTTAGCATTTAAAAATATTTAAGAAAGTTATATAAAATGAATAAGTTACTTGTAGCTTTATTATCTTTAAACGTAGCCGCTTACTCATATGCAACTGATTATAGTAAGTTTCAAGAATTCAATAACCAATTTAATTTTGGTTATGGTTTTAGCCAGAGTTTCTTGAAAAATGGCACAGGATCTATTGCTGGGGTTTCACAGCAATCATATAATTTAGAAATTGAGCGATTATTTAATTCTGGAGTTTGGTTTGTTGTTGATGGAAGCATAGTAGTAAACTCTTTAACAAATCAGGTAGATGGCTTAGGATCTGGAGCATCAGCATTTAATCAAATGCCAAATTTAGGTGGACTTAATGGAAAAGTTGGTTATGCATTTGCTGTTATTCCAGATACTTTATCCTTAACTCCATATGCTTTAATTGGTAGAAATACCAATTTATCTGCAAGTACAGCATATAATAATAAAGATGCTAATGTTAGCAATGATTTCTATTATACTGGTGGTGTTGGTGGTAGAGTAGGCTATAATGTGGCTAATTTTTTAAATGTATATGCTGATGGTTTAGTCGCATATAATTGGGATCAATCAGGTCCACTAGGTGGAATTCCACCACAAAATAATATGGTGTATACAGCGACTTTAGGTGCTAAATTTAATGTATATAAACAGCTTCAACTCGGAGTAAATGGGTTTTATAGTCTTTATCAGAATATGGCATCATTACCACAAGATACAACAGGTACAAGTATTTATGCGCCATGTAATTGTGGTAGCTACGGTGGAGTATTTACTGTTGGTTTAAATTATTAAGAATAGGTGTAGATTTTGATGAATAAACTTTTAACTAGCTTACTATTATTGGGTTCAGTAAGTGCATTTGCTGCTGAACACAGCGAATTTAAACAATTTAATAATGAGTATAATATTGGTTATCAATTTAGCCAGATGGATTTGATTAATGGGTCGCAACAAGTTACTCAAGTTAATCAACAGGCAATTAATTTAGAGGTTGAACATTTGTTTGATCTAGGCATATGGTTTGATATAAATTTAAACATGGTAACAAATTATAGCCAGCCAACACTAGGTCCTGATTATCTAAATGGTGGTAGTGGTGGTCAAGGTACTGGGGCAGCAGGAGATCAGGCATATGCTTTTGGGCAAAACCCATTTATGTATAGTTTTAATGTTAAAGGTGGCTATGCATTTTCGTTACTTGATGATAAGATGCAAATCATCCCATATATTACTTTTGGGCGTAATTCCAACTGGTCATCTTCAACAATTGTAGCTAATGGATATCAGCCACTATCTAATGATTATTTTTTAACTGGCGGTTTAGGTACTAGGTTATCTTATAGATTTGATAACACCTTGATGCTTTATGCTGATGAGTTATATAATTATAATTGGGATAATTCTGGTGCGATTAAGACAATTCAAACTGATATTTATGGGAAAAGTTATGCCGCAACTAATTACCAGATGATTACAACTGTTGGAGTTAAGTATAATTTTACTCATGACATTCAGCTTGGCTTAAGTGGATTTTGGAATAATTACCAACATCAATCAAATATTGCAGGTATGGTTTATACTCCCCAGAATACTTTTGGTGAGATGATAACTATCGGACTTACCTATTAAACTATACTCGAAGTATCTGAATCTTTAGACTAGGAAGAGCGCAAATACTTCGAGTATAGTTCTTTGTATTTTTTGTAAATTAAAATTAAAGTAGGTCATTGATAGCCTTTTCCATTCGAGTATTTTTTATCTCAAATTTGGCATTATATTTCTTTTTAAAACTGAGTATTGTTTTTTGTGATATACTAATTTTTGGTACTTGACTAGAAACGACAAAAGCATATTTTTTACCTTGAACTGCAATATTTTTTAATGAGCTTTCTAATTGTTCAACTGCATGTTTAATATCTTTACCTTTAAGCTCAATAAAACAAGAGAACTTATCTTGCAATTCAAAAATATAATCACAGCGTTTAGTCATATCCTTATCAGTATACATACAACCATCAACTTTTATTTTTATTAAATATCTACGATCTTCTGGGCTAGTTTCAATAATTTTAAATTGCCGTTTATTTTCTTCGCAAGAAGTTGAATTTGATGTTTTACATTGTGGATAATCATTAGTATTTAAGAGCGTCATAGTAAATCTACCATTTCACTGTATTGGGCATTTATAGTATTTGAGACCTCGTCTAATTTTTCAGCATCAATAATACGATATTCTTGATCCATTAAACTTGTTGCAGTGCCATTGCCAATAAAATATGCACGCACATCATCAAAATTAATCAATATGTTTGGGTTAGTGTTAGGTTGTTTATCTTTAACATCATGAGCCATAATTAAATTATTTAATACTGTTAGAATATATGGGCTATGTGTGGTTATATATAATCCAGCACTATTGGTTATATTAGTTACATATGTCAATAGCTCAACAATATCTTTCTGTGCTGTTGGATATAAATGTGCCTCTGGTTCTTCAATATATAACTCACCATCGGTATAACCAGATAATAGATAATGCCTTAAAATCATATATATGGGCAGAAACTCTTGTTGCCCAGATGAGCTATCAGAGATTCTTGTATTAAAACCATTTTGTTCAAGATATCCTCCCATTAGATCATGAACATACTTGCTCTTTAAAATTTTGCTGGCATATTCTTCAAATTCTGGTAATTTATCTGTTGTATCTGTTCTGATTTTTCCATTAAAAGTAGCAATGGCACTTTGATATTGTTGTCCAAACATGGTTAATAATATCGGCAAATTAATATTTTTATTGTCAATCATATTAAATAAATTGTTCAATAAAATTAATAAAGACATTCTCCCCGCAGGTAAAAACCTAGTTAAATTAACTTTTCCTAATTTACTATTTTCAACAGCGTTTAATACAGCAATGTCCATTATTGAATATTTTACAATGTCAGTATCGTTGGCATTATTAGTTGATTCGTCGTATCGCTTATTTAATATAATACGCTGTGCTTCATACATAGAGGTTAAACTATGAGAGTATGTTATTATAATTTTATTATTTGCAATGCTCATAGTAATATTATGATTATCAATGTAATATGTAATTTCAGAGTTTAAATTAAAATTGTTTAAGTTAAAAATTTCATCAAATAAATGTATGTATCTTTGATTCAATTCAGATAATTCTGTTTTATAATTAATTATAGGAGAGGTTGAAATTTTTTTAAAGAAATAGACTAATTTAATTAATAAACTTTTACCGCTTGCTTGCTCACCAATAAATATATTAAATTTTGATAATTCAATCTCTACATCTTTTAAGGTGAAGAAGTTTTTAACAATTAGTTTTTCTTTTTGCATATTACAAACTCCATTTTTTATTTATTATTCAAAGACAAATATCCTATACTCGAAGTATTTGGATTCTGTACGCGAAAAGGCTGAAATAAAAGGCGACGCCGTGTACATAAAAGTACATAAGAAGCCTTTTATGAAGTCTGACAAAGTACAGGATTCAAAGACGATGAGTATATCTCTACTAAAGTTTCATATGGATTATTAGCTTGAGTTATTGGTCTGCCAATTACCATATAGTCCACTTTATTCTTCATGGCTTCAACAGGAGTTACGATACGAGTTTGGTCATCACTATTTTTTGTATCAAGTCTGATCCCTGGAGTTACCGTCAGAAAGTTTGCCGATGTATGTTCTTTAATTCTAATAGATTCTAATGCAGAACAAACAACGCCATCTAAGCCACATTTATATGCAAGAGCAGCTAAGTGATCAACTTGCTCATCTAAACCGCAGCTAACTCCAATTTGTTGTAAATATTGTTTAGACATACTAGTTAAAACAGTTACCCCAATTAGTAGTGGCTTGTGTGTTGCTTCATCGATTGCCTGCTTTGCCATATCCATCATTTTTATGCCACCGCTGGTATGTACATTAAGCATCCATACTCCTAAGTTAGCAGCAGCTTTGCAAGCTTTATATACAGTATTAGGAATATCATGAAATTTTAAATCTAAAAATACATCATAGCCACTAATAATCAGCTTTTCTATAATTTTAGGACCACAAGCGGTAAATAATTCTTTACCTACTTTTAGTTTGCATAAGCTTGGATTAATCTTGGCAACAAAGCTCATTACATCACGCTCATTATCATAATCAAGTGCTACAATGATATTAGAGTTTTTAGGCAAGATATTATCTATTATTAACGGATTCACTTCTTATTAATTCCTTTGATGATTTTTTTACGTGCTAGATAAAATATACTTAATAGTAAAATCCATACAGGCATTAGATATACAGCTAGTTTCATATCGTCCATTTGTGTCATAATAACAACAACGCACAGAAGAATAACAATTGCTACGATATTTGAAATCGGAAACAAGGGTAGTTTATATTTTTGTTCAGGATGTTTAAGTTTAAAAAATATATGACAAATGAGTATAGTAGTCCAGGTGACTATTATAGATGTTGTTGCAATTGCAATTAGGTAAATAATAGCTTTATCAGGAAAAATATAATTAATTATAACGGTAAGAGCGATAATAATCGAGGTAAATATTACCGCATTATGAGGAATGTTTTTTTTATTTACTACTCCTAGCTTACGTGGTGCATTTCCTTGATTTGCAAGGCTTGCAAGCATACGTGCTGCAGAATATAAGCAGCTGTTAAATGCTGATAGTGCCGCAGTAATTGCAACGATATTCATTACTTGTGCTGCTTTTGAAAGCCCAATTTTAGTAAATACATCAACAAATGGACTAATGTTAGTTGATAGAAGCGCCCACGGATATAAACATAAAATAACAGCAATAGTTCCAATATAAAAAATCACTATACGAAATATTACCCCATTTATAGCACGGGGGACGGTTTTGTTTGGGTTATCTGCATCAGCTGCAGCAATCCCAACAAATTGGGTACCACCAAATGAGAATACCACTAAAACTAACGAAAACAGAAAGCCTTTGATTCCTGCAGCAAAGAAGTTATGCTGAATATTATTTTGTATATTTGTGATGGTGTTCGTATGAATGGTATGATTAAAGAACATTAGGTATAAAGCAAATAAAATCATAATAATAATAGTAACGACTTTAATGCCAGCAAACCAGAACTCAAATTCACCAAAGAGGTTCACATTTATAATATTGATAAAGAAAAATATAGCTAAAATTACGGCAATTATTAGCCAATGAGGTGTGAAGGGAATCCACAAGTCCAGAAATATAGTAACTGCAGTTACCTCAAGCATACATACAATAGTATATTCAAACCATGCATACCAACCAGAAATAAAGCCTAAGTACCCCCCAACATATTTATTTGCATAATAACTAAAAGCGCCTGAATTTGGTTCATTAACCACCATTTCCCCTAACGCACGCATGATTATATACATTACAATACCACCAATTAAATATGATAGTATAATTGAAGGTCCAGTTAGGGGGATTGATTTAGCTAAGCCAAAAAATAATCCAGTACCAATTGCTCCACCAAGAGCAATCATTTGGATATGTCGGTTTTTAAGTTTATTCACTTGGGAATAGTACTCCATAAATCTTTAATTTTTACTTGTCATTGCGAGCAGGATATTCTTGTCCCGCGTGTCAATCTACTTATTTAATGTTTTTTTACGTAACACATATAGCACTGTTAATAATAAAATCCAAAAGGGGGTTATATATGCGCTTAATTTCATTTCATCCATTTGAGTCATGACAATCATTACAATAAAAAGCATCAAAATAGCAAATATACTGGAATATGGAAATAACCTGAGCTTAAAATCTAGTTGTTTGCTAATTGATTTATGAATATTGCGGAATCTAAGTTGGCTAATTAAAATAATAAACCATGTAATTAGAATTGCTCCTGTTGCTATAGTAAGCAGATACATTAATGCTTTTTCAGGGAAGATATAATTAATCACTACCGCAATAAGAATAGCAAAACTAGTCCATAATATAGCCTGATAAGGAATCCCCGCTTTATTTGTTTTTGCTAGATTTGCCCCAGAATTACCATGAAGTGATAAATTATATAACATGCGTGAACTACTATATAAGCAACTATTAAATGCAGATAATGCTGCAGTAATTGCAACTACATTCATTACTTGTGCTGCAACAGGAATGCCGATTTTTTGAAATACATCGACAAAGGGGCTAACATTTGTTGCAAGTTTTTCAAACGGGTATAAGCATACTATGGCAAGCATAGTTAAGACATAAAATAATAAGATTCTAATAATAACCCCATTAATAGCAAGCGGTATGTTTTTTTTAGGATTTTCAGCTTCACCTGCAGCAATACTTACAAACTCAGTGCCTCCGAAGGAAAACACTACAATTACTAGAGATATAGCAAATCCTTTTATTCCTCCAGCAAATAAGTAGGATGGGTCTTTATATAAATTAATATCGGGGTTCAAACCATGTTTAAAGAAGATTATATATGCACTAAATGCTAACATTAGTACAATAGCAATAATTTTTATGCCAGCAAAGTAGAATTCAAACTCTCCAAAGAAGCGTACACTAATTAAATTAACAGTAGTAAAAAACATTAATAATACTAAACATGTTTCCCAGTGGGGTACTCCTGGTATCCAGTAATCTAAAAAAAAACCAACTGCGGTTAGTTCTGTCATACACACAATAGTGTATTCAAACCATGCATTCCAGCCAGCAATAAATCCAGCGTATGGCCCTATATATTCATGAGCATATTCGCTAAAAGATCCAGAGTTAGGTTTGTATACAGACATTTCTCCTAAGGCACGCATAATAATAAACATTACAATGCCGCATAAAATATAGGATAGCACAATTGATGGACCAGTTAAATGAATTGATTTTGCAGAACCAAAAAATAAACCAGTTCCTATTACTCCACCAAGAGCAATCATTTGCAGGTGGCGATTTTTTAGTTTATGTTTAAGTTTATTCTTTTGAGTCACGAAGCGTTCCTTTTTATATGTTTAAGCAAAAATCCAATTGAAAGAATTACTAACCAAATAGGGGCAATATATATAGCCAAATGCATATTATCCATTTGGGACATTACAATAAGTATAATGATAAAGAAAACAATTGCTATAATTGATGTAAGTGGATAAAACGGTAATTTATAGCGTATTTTATCCATTTTTTGTTCTTGGTTACTATTGTTAACTACATGTGATGGTGATGTTGGTGTGTTTCTGCAAGAGGTGTATTTGCCAGAAGATTCTCTGCGAAAGGCGATATGAGTAATTAAAATAAATACCCAATTTATTATAGCCGCAATAGTTGCAACGGCAAGTAGAATATTAAATATTTTTGTGGGGTACAGGTAATTTAAAATGACAGTAATAAATATAACTAGCAATGATAAAAGGGTTGCATTTTGCGGGACACCATTTTTATTTAGCCGAGTTAGAAAAAAAGGTGCGTTGTTTTGCTTGCCGAGGTTATAAATCATACGTGCTGTGCCGTATATGCCGCTATTAAAAGATGATAGTGCAGCTGTAATTGCAACTAGGTTCATAATATTTGCAGCGCGCACAATTCCAATTTTTTGAAATACATCCACAAATGGGCTAACATCACTGCCAATTTTATTCCATGGGTATAGACACATTATAATTGCTAGAGTTGCAACGTAGAATATTATTATCCGAAAAATAATCCCATTTATTGCCATGGGAACCACTTTTTTGGGATTACTTGATTCCCCAGCAGCAATTCCAACTAATTCAGTACCACCAAAGGAGAATACAACAATTACAAAGGAAAATAAAAATCCTTGTAACCCATTGGCAAAGAAGCCGCCATATTTCCATAAGTTATTAATATTAGAAAAACTACTAGCATGATTTGATTTATCAAAGAATATCACATATACTCCAAATATAATTAAAGCTAGAATAGTAATTACTTTAATGCCTGCAAACCAGAATTCAAACTCACCAAAGAATTTAACTTGTAATAAATTTATTGTGCCAAAAACTAATAGTATTATTAAGGCAGTTAACCAATGTGGAATTCCAGGCATCCAATAATCAAGAAACATTCCTGTTGCTGTTAATTCTAACATGCATACGATGATATAATTAAACCAATAATTCCAGCCAGACATAAAGCCTGCATAATTCCCAATATACTTGTAGGCATAGAAGCTAAAAGAACCAACATTAGGTTCAGCAACAGTCATTTCTCCCAACGCTCTAATTACAATATACATTATCATACCACCAATTAGATAGGCTAGAAGAATTGATGGCCCAGCAAGTTTAATTGATTCTCCAGCACCAAAAAATAACCCAGTGCCAATTGCACTGCCAATTGCAATCATTAGAATATGGCGCATTTTTAAGGAATGATTTAAATGGTTATTTGACATGGCAGTTCTATTCCTAACCTTGGGTAAATTGGGTTACATATTGCAGGCAGTGGATAATTAAGACCCACATTAACTTTTGGATAATTATTGATATTATGAAAATCAGTTCCCATACTTGCTAATAAATTGCATTCTTGTGCAATTCTCGCAATATCCATACATTCAGATTCTGAATGAGATGAGCTAATTACTTCGATACCTTCGCCACCACATGTTTTAAAGTCACTAATTAAACGCAGTAATTTTGTTCGAGTTAATTTATATCTTGCTGGATGTGCAATAACTGCAACTCCACCACTATTTTTTATCCATGATACTGCATCTGATAGTTCTGCCCATACTTGTGGCACATACCCTGTTCTGCCAATTGCTAGATATTTTTCAAATACTCTATTAGCTTTAGCGTATCCATTTTCAACTAAAAAGCGTGCAAAATGTGTACGGCTTAAGGCTTCTTTTTCTTGGCAATATTTTAATGCGCCTTCTAGAGCATTAGGGATTCCTGCTTTTTCTAATTGTGCAGCAATTTTTTCTCCACGCAGGTATCTAAAGGAGCGAAGTTTTTGTAAGTTTGTAACTAAATTTTGATTATTTTCATCAACCCCTAAACCAAGAATATGAATCAAAACGTTTTTATCCCATGTTACGGATATTTCAACTCCACCAATTAACTTTAGCTCAAGTTCTTTGGCATATATTCTAGCTTCTGCCAATCCATTTACAGTATCATGGTCGGTTAGGGCAATATGTTTGCCATTATTTGCTTTTACAAAATCTAGAACTTCTTTAACACTATGTGCACCATCTGAATAGGTTGAGTGGCAGTGTAAGTCAACGGGTATTTTGTTTATTTTTGTATCCATGTTATATAACTCCGACCTTTCTTATTCAATCCTAAAAAACACGTGAGATTGCCAGATGCCGTAATTTCTACGTTTGTCATTGTGAACTATTGCGTAGCAATAGTGTGGCAATCTAATTTTGTACAAGTTATTATTAATCCAGGTTGCTCAGTTCTTGTGATCTAATATAACAGGCAGCCTCTGCAGCATCAACAATTTGATTAAGACTGGCTTGTTCTAATACTTTTATTGCTGCTTCTGTTGTGCCATTTTTTGAGGTTATGCGTCCTCTTAGATCTTCAATTGATAGTGCGGTATTTTGTTTAATAAGTTCAATGCTTCCTGCTGCAATTTGCAAAACAATTTCTTTTGCTGTGGCTTTATCCATGCCAAGAGCAATTGTACTATTAATCATACATTCTAAAAAATAAAAAATATAAGCTGGCGCACTGGCTGCTGTAGCTGTGATTTTATTGATATCATCTTCAATATCAAATAAATATGTTTTGCCAACGCTATTAAAAATATCAATAATTATATTTTTATATTTTGGAATAATAGATTCACTAAAAAATAAACCACTTACTCCATATCCAACTGCCACAAGCACATTAGGCATTATGCGAGCTATTTTGTGATTATCTAGCCACTTTGCTAAATTAGTAGTTGTAATTCCTGCCATAACAGAAATTATACTAGCTTTTTGTAGCTTGGTGTGCAATCCCATACAAACGCTTTTTGCATCTTGCGGTTTTACTGCCAAAAATACTAAATCATTAGCTTTGGGCTCATAGTCTAATTGATGATAAAAAGTAATATGTGGATATAATATTTTTAAGCGCAATAGCTTTTCTTTATTATGTTGAATCACTTCAATTTTATATTTATCAAGGTTTAGTTTGCTAAAAATTGCTTCGGCAAGATTACCCCCACCAATGAAGATGATTTTATTGTGTATAGTTTCTTGTTCCAAATAGTTTGCTCCCAATGCGTATGTGAGTTGTCCCACAAGCTATTGCTGTTTCAAAATCATTTGACATTCCCATGGATAAGGTGTCAACATTACTAAACTTAGATTTTAGCATAACAAAGAGTTCGTATAACTGACTAAATTCCTCATTTTGGAGTTTTTTATTTGTCGAATTACTAGCAATTCCCATGATACCATGAAAGATAAGGTTTTCTTGATTATCTATTAATTCAGCTAGTTCTATGATATTTTGTATGTCTGTTATCTTAATACCATGTTGTTGACTAGTTCCATTGACATTTATTTGCAGTAAAATTTTTAATTTTGGTAAATTATATGGGCGATGTTTACTTAGATGGATAATTTGCGAGGCTTTTTCTACAGATTGCACCATATAAGCATATGGAGCGATATATTTTATTTTATTGGTTTGTAAATTGCCAATATAATGCCATTGAATATCAAGATATTGTAATTCTTGGGTTTTATTATAGAATTCTAAAGCATAATTTTCAGCAAATTCTCTTTGTCCTAAATTATATAACTGAATGATATCATTATTAGCAAAAGTTTTGCTTACGGCAATTAAATGCACTTCTTGATTTATTGCGGTTTTGCGCTTATCAATTATATTTTTAATTTCTAGGAAATTATTAGCTAAATTATCCATTTTCTTCTTTTGGGCTATTATTGCCTAATTAATCTGTTATTCTTCACCTATGTCATTATCGGGCTTGACCCGATAATGCATCTTTTTAAAAGTATATTTATATTTTGTGAAATATCAAGATAATTCTTGTTTTTATTGTCTTATTAATCTCTTATTATTTACTTCAAATTTTTCATTTGTAGTACGATATGGGTTAATATCTAAGCCACCTCGGCGAGTATAACGCGCATAAACGGTTAACTCTTTGGGGCAACAGCGTAACTTAATATCATTAAATATTTTTTCTACACATTGCTCATGGAATTCATTATGGTTTCTTAAAGATATAATGTACTTAAGTAGTCCCTCATGATTAATTTGATTACCTTTATATTCTATATAGACTGTTCCCCAATCTGGTTGTTCGGTAACTAAGCAGTTTGATTTTAATAAATTTGAATATACAGTTTCTTTTATAGTTTCATTGTTTTCACAAAATAAAAAATTTGAATCTGGTTTGTATGTATCACATTCTATATCTAAATCATCTAAACAAAAAGCATGTTTTTCTAAATTGATATCAAATGTCTCATTAAGTTGGATTATTGTAAATTTTGCTGGTGCGCCAATTGCCAGACTAATATCTTTTTCAACGTGGTTGATTAATTCGTCAGCGTCTTTTAATTTTGTATTGTTGAAACTATTAAAATATAATTTCATGGATTTTGATTCGATAATATTAGTTGAAGATGCAAGGTAGCGTAGTTCACCGATTGCAACCATAGGCTTACCTTTAGTATTTAACCATGATATTTCATAATGCGTCCATATATCAACCCCATAAAACCCAGGATTAGCATCATTTATTCCTAATTCAGCACGTTTAATGGCTCTAGGAATAGGAAATAATAATTTAGGGTTATATTGAGTTTCATAAGCAGATTTTTTACCTAGTTCAGAAAAATTTAAATTCATATCCATATGTTGTCTCCTTTATATTTACGTCATTGCGAGCGAAGCCTGGCAATCTTGCTATTATTCATGAGATTGTTTTATTTTTAGTTACAGATTGTAGCATATCTTTTAATTTTTTAAGATATTAAAAGAAAACATCTTTATTATCATAGCAAACTATAGAGGTTATAAGCTATAATTTAGGCTAAATAAGAATTTTATAAATTATTATAGGTTTAAAATGAAACAAACTAAAGTGGCTATTTCCCAAGCGGCACAAGAAATTTTAAATAACATTACAGCTAATATATCTCCCAAAAAAACAATATCATTATTATCTACTGGTAAAGAAATTATTTCAGGTGATTTGATTGATAGCAATAGTAATAATATAGCGCAACAAATTTCAAAAAATGGTGGTGAGATTTATCAAATAATTCAAACTTCAGATAATAAGCATGAGATTAAAAATGCAATTACTTATCTACTTAATAATTCAGATGCATTAATAATAACTGGTGGGCTAGGACCTACTTCAGATGATAATACCCGATTCGCTTTAGGTCAAGCAGTTAATAAAGAGTTAATCTTTATTAAGGAAGCTTGGGAACATGTGCAAAATCGCTTAAATAAGTTTAATATATCTATTGCCGAAAATAATAAACAACAAGCTTTATTCCCTGAGGGGGCGCAACTACTAATTAATAATAATGGTACGGCTTGTGGTTGTAAATTAGAATTTCAAGGCAAGCAAATTTTTATGTTACCTGGTCCACCTAAAGAGTGTATTCCAATGTTTGAATTATATGTATTACCTGAGCTTAGAGGTGGTAATTATTTTAATTTATCAAAACTTTATATCTGGAAAACATTGGGTTTGTCTGAAAGTCAAATTGGGCTATCAGTAGAAGCACTAGCACAAGAGCATAAGTTAGATAAAGAAATTGAAATTGGGTATCGTTGGAGTTATCCATATGTAGATATCAAAGTTCAAGTTAATACAGAATCAGAAACTGTAATTAAGTTTATTAATGATTTAGAAACGCTAGTAAAGCATAATTTAATTAGTAAAGATAATTCAAATACTTTTGCTGTATTTAATAATGTAATCACCAAATTTGGTAGTCAAATAGCTATAGTCAATAACATAAAAAATATTCTACCTTCAGTTTTATCCGATAACCCTAAAATAATTTTAGAGAATAGTTTTAGCAATAGTTATCAATTTGATATAGATTATTTTAATATAGATAAAGAAATTAATGATAATATAATAAAAGTTCAAGTTAATGGTTATATTCATAACAAAATCGTATACTCTGATAAAATTTCTATACCCAATAGAGATTCTGATGTAGTAGAGTTTATAGATAGTTATGTGGTTTGGCAATTAACTAATTTTATTAAATATATAATGGAACAGAAATAGATATGAATAATATTTAATAAACAAAATATTTTGAATAAGTGTATAAATAATGTAATACATGTAAAACTAAATACGGAGTTATTTATTATTGCAGTTAGAATTGGATATAGAAAAGGAATTTATGAATGATACGTAATAGTTACTATTTACCGATGTGCATGGATTTGCCTAATGATTTTCAAAACTATAAAGCACAACTGTACTAATATGTAGTAAAATTCTTATTTGAAGCATGTCTAGTAGAGTATATATATGGTTACTGTTAAACAAAGTTTTAGTGATATAAATTCATGGTTATCCAATCAAAAAGAACATTTTGCGGCTCCAGAATTAGAACTATTTGCTCAGGCTATTTCAATTGCAGAAGTTTATTATAAAGATAAGAAGTTTTATCCTACCAATGTAGACTTATTGCTACATGCTTTGACTTGTGCAAATACTGTTTCCCAACTCCATTTATTTCCTGATGCAATTATTGCAACTATACTTTTTGCTTTGCCTAAATTCTGCCATAATTGGAAAGAAGAGTTGCTTGGTTTTGATTCTAAAGTATCAGAATTAATTGAAGGTGTCAACCGGGTTACTCAAATCCGTAAGCTTGGTGCATTAGCTGATGTGGTGCCTGAGGATGAAAAAAAAGAACAAATAGAAACTATTCGTAAGATGTTACTTGCTATGGCAAGTGATATTCGGGTGGTTCTCATTGTCTTGGTGGGTCGCGGTGAGTTAATGCTTAATTTAAAATCTTGCCAAGATTTAGAAATGCAAAAGAAAATTGCAATTGAGACAGTAGAGGTTTTTTCGCCATTAGCTAATAGGTTAGGGGTATGGCAGATAAAATGGGAACTAGAAGACCTATCTTTTAAATATTTACACCCAGAACAATATAAACGGATTGCAAATCTACTTGATGAAACTAGGCAGGAGCGTTTAGATTATATTGATAGAATAAAAGAGTTCTTAAGTGGACAAATGGAACAAAGTGGGATTACCGATTACCAAGTAACAGGTAGGGCAAAACACATATATTCTATTTGGCGTAAGATGAAAAAAAAGAACTATGATTTTGATGATTTATATGATATTAGAGCATTAAGGGTTTTAGTTCCAGAAGTCAGAGATTGCTATACTATACTTGGTATTGTACATACCAAGTATTCACCAATTCCAGGGGAATTTGATGATTATATTTCAAATCCTAAATCCAACAATTATCAAAGTTTGCACACTTGCGTGATTGGTCCAGAGAATAAGGTGGTAGAAATTCAAATTAGAACTTTTGCTATGCATGATCATGCCGAGTATGGTGTTGCTGCACATTGGCGATATAAAGAATTTGGTGACACGCATGCTAATAGTAATACTAACTTATTTGCAGAAAAAGTTGCGTGGCTAAGACAATTACTTGATTGGCGAGAAGAGCTAACTGAGCGTAAAGATATTGCGGATATTTTTAAGAATGAAATCTTTAGCGATACTATATATGTAGTAACTCCAAATGGTAGAGTGGTATCACTACCTCGTGGCTCTACTCCAATTGATTTTGCATATGCAGTACATAGCGATGTAGGTAATAAATGCCGTGGAGCAAAGGTTGATGGTTCAATTATGCCTCTTTCTACTCCATTACAAAATGGTCAGAGGGTAGAGATTCTAACAGTAAAAGTAGGTGGTCCTAGTATCAACTGGCTTCATGAGGGGTGGGTTAAAAGTTCCAAAGCTATAAGCCATATTAGGCGGCATATTCGTAATCAGAATAATGAAGAGTTTCTAGAATCTGGTAGCGAGATTTTTGATCGTGAAGTTTCAAAATTCCCATCTAATATTAGGCCAACAATAGCAGAAATTGTATCTAAATTAGGTTATGAAAATGAGAAGGTGCTGTGTGTAGACTTAGGTCGTGGAGATCTTGCTCCGCAGGCAGTTCGTCAAGCAATAAATAAACTAATGACTAAAGTAATTCCTGAAAAAGAACTAGAAGTTAGCGACCTAAACTTTTCAATGGTAAATCCTCTAGTAGAAGTTAAGGGTAGCAAACAGTTTGCTGGAATTTTAGTTGATGGAGTATCAGGAATTGTAACGCATATTGCTAAATGTTGCAAGCCAGTCCCCGGAGACGGTATTATAGGATTTGTAACTCAAGGAAATGGAGTAGCGATTCATCGCAGTAGCTGTAAAGGATTAAAACGCCAAGCAAAAATAGTGCCAAATAAAGTAGTCAATGTAACTTGGGGGGATTCAGTAAAAACTTCTATATTTAATGCAGATGTAGAAGTAATTGCAAATGATCGTTCTGGATTACTGCGTGACTTAACAGATTTATTTTCTATTGAAAAGCTACATATTGGGGGTCTTAGAACCGTATGTAGGAATAACAAGGCTTTTATGGTATTTACTTTACAGATTAAAGGTGCAGAGTTTAATTTTGCATGGCTAATTAACAAGATATTTGTTGTACAGGGAGTTTTAGAAGTATCCCGCAAATAAATCATATAGAGTTTATAGTCTTTTGTCATGCTGAAATAACACACGAGTGTGAAATTCAGGATGACCACTTAGGTGGTAACTTGTTAACTCCAAGCTGTAGGTAACATTTGATGCAGCATGTCTGGACATTTTTTTTTGCACTCTTCAATCATTATAAGAAATAAAATAGCTGTACATGAAAATGTTTTATATAACCCAGTTAGCCTGTTTTCCCAATCCTCTTTACGATTTGGAATGAGAGTATTATCAAGTTCATTAGCTTTATACAGTAGTGCTAAGGCATAGTTTCTAAGTGTAAGCGGGCTATTATATTCTGTTCCAAAAATACCACTGGAGCTAAATTTGGTAAAAACTGTGGACAAAGATAAAAATAGTTTAGCTTGTTCCTTTGTATCTTTAATGTCAAATGTTTGGATAATTTTATTAAAATGGTTCTCTGTAATTTTTATATTTGTTGCTGTCTTTCCTGATGATAAAATATCATTTTCCACAAACTTATCAAAAATTGGAATTAATGGCTCTTCATTTTTTTCAATTAGTTTATGCACATAAGACTTTTGTTGTATAGCAGTCAAAAAATGGACTTCTAGATTGCCAAGATTTAATAGTTTAATAAAGTTACCAAACTTTTTACTATTCTCGATAAAAGAATAATTTGCTTCAAATAATTTAAATGTTTTAAACAATTCACGAGGATTTACAATATTCTCATTAACTTTGTCTTTAAACCAATAAGCTTCAGAAACCTCCGTACCAGAGTCTATATTCATTAGCCATTGTTCATAATATTTTTGACTTATTGCAAAATGCTCATTTTTCTTGGGTTCAATAAAGATTAATGTATCATTTGGATCGAAAGAAAAGAACACAGAATCCAACTCCTCTTTAATTATTAATATTTCAGGTATGTTTAAATATTGTGTTTCTAATGTCATAATCGTATCTTGTAGTTTTTGATTTTCTGATTTTCTGCCGCAATAAATTAATTGATTAATTAGACTACTATTTTCTAACATGAATTTTTTCTTATCATTTTCATCTTTAAAATTAATATTGCTTAATAAAATATTAATCTCTGTCACATGTAGTTCTATACGTTTAACCTGAGCCTCTTCAATTTTTTTAGGCAATAATTTATTTACAATAAAATCATGAATAGTCTTATCTTCCAAATAGATAGAGTTATTATATAAAATGTCTTCAAATGGCTTAGCAACTGTTGATATATCGGTATCTTTTAGAGAGTTTAGGACTTGTTTCATCAGATTAATTTTTAAATCTGAATATTGCTGATCTATTGAATTTATAATAGTTAATAAACTGTCTGATTCAGGATTGTTAATATGATTAAAATATCTATCTAATGAATCTGTGCTATATACTTTAGGCACCTCGAGTAATAATGTAGAATTTCCAGCAAGTTTTGTAATTAATTCTAAATTATATGAAAAATGCTCAATTGTAAGCGAAGTCTTGAGTCTTAAAGTAGATAAATTTGGTTTAAGATTACTTGGTAAATTTGCTATTTTCTCAAGACTATCATCATCATCAATAGCCTTAGAAATTGTAAGATTAGATAAATTTATCTTTACATTAGATTCTATTAAATGAGGTAAAATAGGTTCTATATCTTCAAAACTGCCAAATAGGTTTACTTTTTCTATTTTAGAATATGCGGATTTATTCAAAACAGGAAAGATATTTTTAAAATCTTTAGTGTTAATTATACAATTAGAAAAATTTGTTTTATCAAAAGAAAGCTTATCTCCCAGTTTCAGAGATGATACATCAATATTAGAAAGATCTAATCCATCAAAACTACTTAGAGTCGGCTGATTTATTTTAGGTAAAGTCATAATTTGTTGCAATAGCTCATTAGTTAATTTTATTTTTGCTTTTGCTAAATCAAGGGTGGAGAATCTAGGTTGCTTATCTTGTGGCAACTCCAAAGTATTTTTTAAGACTTCTATATTTAAAGGGTTTAGCTTAGATAAATTAAGTTTAGATAAGTTAGGTTGGTTTTCTTTTGGCAATCCTAAAATATTCTGCAAAACCCCTTTTTTAACTAGTGTGATTTCAGTTAAATCAATTTTTGAGAGATTTGGCGTATCAAGCTTATAATCTGAAGGTAGTAATTTCATTATTTCTAAAATATATATGTTTTTTTGCGGAGATTTTTTAATAAAAGAAGTTGGATTATTTAAAAAATCTTTAAGGTCTGAGTTAAATTGCTGCTCAGTTACTTCATTTTTTGATGGTAATTTAATATATATATTCTTAGATTTTAATATAACATCATTAATTGTAATTGCTTTAGTATTTGTTTTAGGTGCTTGAGCATTAAATAATTTACTAGAAGTTGCTCTATTTGCTTGAACATCAACTGTTTTAGCTAATGTTGGTTTAGTACCCAATATTTTATTTATAGGTTGTTTATTACCAATCATATCCACATTCCCAAATAGGTCACATTAATGTATATATATTATACATTTTGTACAGTTATTTTACAATAATGTGTCTTTTTGGGCAATGGGCTTTTTGGATGTTGGAGTTTTAGATTTAAGAAATAACTCCTAATATAACTTAATAGTATAAATTAGGAATTATTTATTTGATGATGACGTTTTTTAACGTACTTTTGCTACATAGCGTGTTGTACCTGCAATATTTAAACCAAATTTATGCATAATTTGTGAAACTTCCATTTCATTTAGTTCGTAATATTGCCCACGTTTTAATCTTGGGGGTAGTGCAATTGGACCAAATCGAGTGCGCATTAAACGACTAACTGTAACTTCAAAATGTTCAAACATACGCCTAACTTCACGGTTACGACCTTCTTTAATAATTATCTTATACCAATGGTTTTTGCTATCTTCATCTTGACTATCTAATTTCATAACTTCCAAACAGCTAGCCATACCATCTTCTAATTGTATTCCAGTCTTTAGCTCTTGTATTTGTTCTTTGGTTAATTCATTTCCATAAATACGCACCGAATATTCACGTTCTACTTCATAACGTGGATGAGTAAAATGATTAGCCAATTCACCAGAGGTGGTGAAAATTAAAAGTCCACTAGTATTATAATCTAGACGTCCAATTGAAATAAAACGCTTATTTTTAAGCAGTGCTATTTTATCAAATACAGATACACGACCTTCAGGGTCATTGCGTGATATGATTTCACCTTCTGGTTTATGATAGATAATAATACGTGCAAGTCTATCTGCCCATTTAACTTTAATCGGTTTTTTATATACCTCAACGCGGTCTTTTTGAACAATGATTTGTCCTAAAACAGCAGTATTGCCGTTTATCGTAACATCACCATTTTTTACTAGTTCGTCACAATGACGTCTTGAACCAACTCCAGACATGGAAAGAGCCTTACTAATCCTAACTGATTCATCTTCATTTAATATAACGCGTTCTTCTCTAATTTTTTTAGCTGTGATTTTTTGTTGTAAATTAGGTTTTAATAATTTATTTTTTTTAGCACGAATAATCGGGTGTTCAGCTCTAGAGTCAGATACCGAACCACGAGGGTTGTAACTGTTTCTATCTTCTCTTTTAGGAGCCTCATCAGGGTTTCTTCTGGTATTACGTATAGGGCTTTTAGTCCACTCATCATTTTTTCTGGAAGTTGTAGTTGTCCCGGTTGTTTCAGGTCTACCTCTAGTTGTAAGTGTAGGACTACTCTTACTCCATTCATTATTTCTTCTTGAGTTGGTGGTCGTACCATTTGTTTCAGGTCTACTTCTAGTTGTACGTATAGGGCTTTTAGTTCGTTCGTCATTTCTTCGTGGGGATGATCTTGTATCACTTTCATCTGATTTGTTTCTATTGGGACGTGTGGAGTAGTTGTCTTTTTCGTTATGTCTATTGTGTTTGGTTCTTGATGAGTGTGTTGTAGCCTCATCTTTATTATTGTTAGATCCACCACGTTTCGCTTTGTTACTTTTTGTAGGAGAGGTTGGTTTTTGTTCTGGGGCTACCCGCATCATTTTTTTTAGAGCGTCTTTTAGATTGAATTTCATAGTGCATCCTTAATTATTTTATAAAAGTTGTTGTTTTTCCAGAATTTATATTTACTTCTGTAGGTGAGTTTTATTTCAATAGTATCATTTTTTCTTGGAATAAATAAGCGTAAGATTTTTATTTTACCGCTATAAAGTTGTTGATTTAATGTTTTTGCGATATCTACATCAAGCGTTTCAATATTTGTTATCCAATTACTGCTATCACGGTAGCAGCATGGGTAATATAAAGTATTAACTAATGTGGTTTCTACAGAGGTAGTTTCTTGATTCAAAAAATCTAATGGCATAATTTGTTTGTCCCACATCCATATACTATTAACTGGAAGATCTCCATTATTTTTACGGTTTTTATTAATATCTAAATCATGTAGGAGCATTTGAATTTCATTTAGTATTTTACTAAATAAAATGTTATGCTCTCCATGAGGTAGGTAGTCATCAATATTTTCACCAAGCATATCTACAATTGGATAAAACGTACTATTAGCCAAACTAAAATTTAAACCAATTAGCCACAGGTTATTCGTTACATAATATACTTTAATTTCGTGGTTAAAGTGATTATTTATAATCGTTATTATACTATGTTCTTCCACAGATGTTAGCTGCAGTGACTCTGGCTCAGTGGGTGTTAATCCATCATTTTGTACACGTAAATTAGTGGGTTGTGCAACTAAAAAAGTAGTATATTTATCAGAGATGTTTTGATTTTTTACTAAAAAATTAGCTAAAGAACCATTAATATTATTATCAAACAACTTGTTATATATTAAATCACTATAGCCAAATTTATGTATAGTTACCGATGATTTTTTTATTAATTTTTTAAAGTTATCTATTTTAAGCATAGGATATAAATATTTTGAATCTTCAATATTATACCAAAGAAGACCAGGCAATACTAGATTAATGCTCATAGGCTAAAAGAACCTTGATATACTTCTTTTGTTCCACCTGTCATTTTTAATTCATTTTTTTGATCCCATTCAATTAATATATCACCACCTAGAGTTGAAACTGTTACGATATTATCTAATTCATTTTGTAGAATTCCATATGCGGCAGTAGCACAAGATCCAGTTCCACAAGCCAAAGTAAATCCTGAGCCTCTTTCATAGGTTATTAGTTTTATACTATTATTTGTTAGTTTGAAGTAAAAATTCACATTAACCCCATCAGGGAAATATTTTGAGTGTTGAATTGCCTTAGCTATCTCTTCAAGATTTTTAGTGTCTTCAAGTTCTTGTTCACTATATAGTTTAACAATTACATGTGGGTTGCCCATTGATACTAAGCCACATATAATATGGAAGCTATCAAATTTTAGTTCATAAATGTTATCTTTATGATATTTATGAATAAAGGGGATTTCTTCTGGCATAAAAACAGGGGTTCCCATACTTATCGTAGAAACAGACGTTTTTTTGTTAGCAATACCTGTGATTACGCGGTTTTGAGTATGTAAAATAATTGGCATGCTATCGATTTTGTGATGTTTAGATACATATTGAACTACACAGCGAGCACCGTTACCACAATGTTCTACTTCGCTGCCATCAGAGTTAAATACGCGGTATTGGTAACAGTGAGTTGCTTCATCCATAAGCTTTATTAATAATAGTTGATCACATCCAATTCCGATTTTACGGTCACATATAAAACTAATATCAGCAGTAGTTAAATTTATATTCTGGGTAGTGTTATCGATTACTACAAAATCATTTCCAAGGCCGTGCATTTTTGTAAATTGAATTTTTGCCATTTTATGTTCTTATCTTTACTCTAAAAATTAAACGTTGTAACAAGTCATTATTTAGTAATGATTACGTAACTACTTATTGGTATACTGAGTCTGTAAGGCATCTTACTACTTCTAATGCTACTTCTTCTATTGAGTTTATTTGTATAAACTCTTTCAGTTGTGCAACTTTTAAACCAGAATACCCACACACATTAATATAACCAAATGGGGTTGTATCCATTGCAACATTAAAGCTAAGCCCGTGGTAAGTGCATCCCTTGCGTACTTTTAGCCCCATAGAGGCAATTTTATTACCATTTACATATACTCCTGGGGCATCCCTATTCCCAGTTGCATAGATGCTATACTTTGCTAAATATTGTATTACTCCATTTTCAATTCGCATAACCAATTCTCGTATTGACAGATTAGCACGTTTTAGATCTAGCATTATATATACTATAAGTTGTCCTGGTCCATGATAAGTTACCTGACCTCCACGGTCACAATTAATAATTGGTATCCCATGATTGGTAAAAAGCAAGTGTTCTTGTTTGCCAGCAAGTCCTAGCGTAAAAACTGGATTATGTTGTAATACCCAAAACTCATCTAAGGTATTATCTTGACGATTTTCGGTAAATTGTTGCATTTCATTCCATATTTTTTGATAATCACAAATACCAAAACTTTTAATAGAAAAATTATTATGCTCTGTCATTTATAATGTAATTTTCACTAGTTCATGTTTATTTAAGCTTAGGTATATATTATCTAGCTGGACTTGTGAGTTTGCCATGATAGTTGCAGTAATAGAAATATATTTATTATTTTTACTATGCTTTATCATTATATCTTTATTCATATCAAAATTAGCACAATTGGCAGAGATAATGGCAATAACTTCAGGGATAAGATCTTGGTTATTTATTCCCATAATTTTTATTGGGAATAAACATGGAAATTCTAATAAAGGTTTTTGTTGCATTAATGCTCCTTATTTATTACTGCTCAATATGAGCATTGTCAATGGTTGGTATAGGTGGAAGCTCTTGTAACGATATAATTCCTAAATCATCGAGGAATTTATTTGTTGTTGCAAGTAGTTCTGGTCTACCTGGTACTTCTTTAGTACCGATTACTTCAATCCATTCTCTATCAAACAATGTTTGAATAGAGCTGCTATTTAATGTAACACCACGTATTTCTTCTATCTCACCCCGAGTAATTGGTTGTTTATATGCAATAATAGTAATTGTTTCCATAATTGATTGTGAATATTTAGGTGGTTTTACTTGATATATTTTATTCAAATATGTTTGGAATTCAACCTTTGATCGCACACGATACCCATTGCTTAAACGAATTAATTCTAGCCCTTTTTCTGCATATTCTTGAGATAAATTAAATATTATTTTTTCGATTAAGCTAATCTCAACTTGTTTCTCAAAAGCTAAAGCAATCTGCTCTACACTTAACGGAGAATTAGCTGTTAGCAGACAAACTTCAATTACCTGTTTGATACGAATTAGCTCCAAGTTGTTATTCATATGAGGTATGCCATTCAATTTACTTAACTATATTTTTAGTTTGCAACTAATATTATATCATTTTTTGACATAGATAGTTGAATTAAACCTTCTTTTGTAAGTTCTAAAATAGCAATAAAGCTAACAATAATATGGGTTACTCCTAGATTTTGGTCGAATATAGATATAAAAGTTATTTTATCTTTACCTGATAATTTGCGAAGAATATTAGTCATATATTCGCGAATAGATAATTCTTGACGTTTAATCCGATGCTTAGTATTTTGGGTAATTGAGTGTAGTAAAATTTTAAGCCAGATATCTTTTAAATTTTCTGGTTTAATGTTAGGTGGTATATTTAAGTTTGAGTTTACCTCAATATTTGACCATCGATAATGGTATCCTTCAGTAGGGATATTACTCAAAGCTGCTGTGGCTTGTTTTATTTTTTCATATTCAATTAGTTTATTAATAAGTTCATTCCTGGGATCAAGATTTGTCTCTTCAAGATATTCTTCCTCAAGCTTCGGTGGATGCGGGAGCATTAGACGAGATTTTATTGCCAGTAAAGTTGCTGCCATAGATAAATATTCGGCAGCTAGATCAATATTTATAGTTGCCATGGCATTTATATATAGAATATATTGATCTGTAATTTTTGCAATTGGGATAGTTAAAATATCAAGATTTTGTTTACGAATTAAATAAAGCAAAAGATCTAAAGGTCCTTCAAACATTTCTAAGAAAATTTGCAGTGCTTCTGGAGATATGTATAAATCTTTAGGCAAATCGGTCAGACTCTGCTTGTTTACTCTTATTGCTTGCATAATGCAGCTGCTGCTTTTGCCAATTCGGTTATTTTTTCAAAGTTATTTTGTGCAACTAACTGTTCGGTAACAATAAATGAGCATCCAACTCCAACCACATTGGATAGGCTTAGGTATTTATTCGCATTTTCTAGGTTTATGCCACCAGTTGGGCAGAATTTAACCTTAGGAAAGACACTTGCTAGAGATTTTAATGCCATATGACCATTATAACTTTCAGCTGGAAAAAATTTCAAAATATCGATGCCATACTGCAATGCATACATTACTTCTGTAGGGGTTATAGCACCAGGGACAAATGGTACATTATAAACGCCTTTTACTTTGGCTAGTTCAGGGGTTAACCCAGGAGAAACAATAAACTTTGCGCCATGTTTTACTGCCATATGGTATTGGTCTTCACTAAGAACCGTTCCTGCACCTACGGTTATATATGGGGCTTCTTTAGCTAATTTTTCAATTATTTGAAGTGCATTAGGTGTTCTAAGAGTAACTTCCATAACATTAATGCCACCATCATTTAATGCATTAGCTACCAAAATAGCTTTATCTATATCATTTAATACGATGACTGGCACAATTTTATTAGCATTAAAAAGTTCTTCACTAGTTAAAATTTTATTCATTTCATTTCCCTATATTTTATAGTTTTAATATAACTATTCAGTCCTCATTACGAGAAATCTTATAATTTTATTAAATTATTCTCACTACATGATTATATCAGATTGCCACAACCTTGCTACCACAAGAGTATGTACGCAAGGTATCACAATGAATGTACAATATTATAAACTAATCATGGTGCTATCTCTTGTATTTTGTCTCATGTATCAAGCTTAAATTATAAATGAATTATTTGTAATATCATAACCAAAGACATTATTGTCATTAACAAATCTTCAATAATAGCAACGCTCCCTAGCGGAACTTTTAAGAAAGTTCCAACACAGGCACACTCAAATTGCTGTTTGGAGAGTTTAGCTTTAATCACACCAATACTAGAAACTAGCATTATCACAAATACTGCCAAATTAAAATATAAGTTGTGAGGGAGTATCAAGTAGGTCAAACCAAAACCGAGTTCAATAAATGGATAAATGTAACCATAACGCCAAAATTTCTTGGCAATTATATCGTAAGATGAGTATCCGCGAGCAAAACCTTCTAAATCAAGTAATTTAAAAAATGAAAAGACTAAAAAGAAACTTGCCATAAAGTGTGCCATGAAGCCACTCCACTGCATACTCTCAGCACTAATCACAATGTTTACCAAAATTAAATAGGTAAAAATTATATAAATCGGCTTATAGGATGACTTATTTTCTAGGCTTATGGGCCCAGATTTCTCACTGTCCCCTATAGCAACCGTACCCACACTATAACTGCCAATTTTAGCTAAGGACATATTCAACTGCTTAACGTTGATTAAAATACTACTTTCAAATTCCACAATGCTATTATTTGCGCTAAAATTAATATTAGATGCATTCAATTCACTGGTTAATAATGCGCTAATTTTTTGAATACAGCTTGCACAGCTTATTCCATTAATATAATACTTATAATTCATTTAGAACCCCTTGATAATTTATATCTTTATATTTTATGTAATATGTGAGTATTCTCACCTGCATGCATATACTCTCAGGTAATTGTATCACATAAAATGGGAAAATAAAAATTATTGCATGCTATCTCCAGGGTAAAGGCATCAAAAAATCATCGTAAAATCAATAGTTGTCATTGCGTGCATCGCGCTTGCGTGTGAAACGGAATCCATGCACTTTAAAACATTTTAGATTCCCAATTCACATTTTTGGAGCAAAATATTTATGTTGGGAATCACAGCTATCGGGTAACAGTACTATACCAGCTGATTAAGATGCGTTTATCCTGATGCTATCTCGTAGCAAAATAAGAAATATTGCCTTCATTTTAGATTGACACTGTTCAGTATTTTTATGATAGAATATTAACTGTTTAAAACTCTAAGGCATACCTAAAATCATAATTTTTGAATTTTATTCAACAAATAAAGGCAACTAATACTTATCTTAGATAATATATCTACAAAAATTGGTAACACACTTATTGACTCGAATCTATGAACAGGCGTGTTTTTAAAACTCCAAAAACAAGGTTGTTGAGTTATTGTGGTATAATTCAAGACTTAAATCTTATAAAAATAATGGTTACTATGATTTCTAAACTAATGATTAAGATAAATAACTTATCTGATATATCTATTTTTGCAAAAAATATTGCACTTTGCCTTTCGCCAAATTTTGTGATTGCTCTTAATGGAAATCTAGGTGCTGGTAAAACTACTTTAGTAAGAAGTATTTTACAAGAACTTGGGGTTATAGGCAGAATAAAAAGTCCAACCTTTACTTATGTGGAGCCATATCAAGTAGGTGATACAGAAATTTACCATTTTGATTTATATCGTTTTTGTGATGAGATTGAGTGGTTTGATTTAGGGTTTGATGAATACATCAAGTATAATAGCATCTGCTTTATTGAGTGGGCAGAGCGTGCAACTATGGCAATTGCAAAAATAGATTGGAAAATTACTATTGATATTGGTAATGATGAAGCTAGAGCAATTCGGGTTGTAGCTATAACTGAGGAAGGGAGTACATGTCTGGAGAAGTTAACAAAACTCGTAGACGGATTATTCAACTAGGTCTTGCAAGTAGCATATCTTTAGTTTTGAATAAATTATATGCAGATAATACAACGCAGAACAAAATCAATAATGATACCTCAACGCAGTTAAATCAAAATCATCTTATTGCAATTAGGGTATGGCCATCTGATATATATACCAGAGTTATTTTAGAGACAAGCCACAAGCTACAAGTGAAATATTTTTTTCTGACTAGTCCAGATCGTTTAGCTATTGATATTACAAATGTGCATTTAAATGATTTATTAAAAAAGCTAAATACCCAAGTAATGGCAAACGACCCAGTTATTAAAGGTATAAAAGTAGGGCAGTTTAACCCAACTACTGTTAGAATAGTGTTATATTTAAAACAAAATATTAAAGTGCAATCCCAATCGTTAGATCCTATAAAATTCTCTAGTATAGAATATAGCTATAGGTATTTATTAGACATCTATCCTGCTAGTGCTATCAGCCAACAAGAAGACTTAAGTGATGATTTATTGGCAATGCTAAAGTTAAGTAGTGAATCTTCTCAAGATACAAAACGTGATAGTTATCCAAGTTTTAAGGTTCCATCTAATAATAAGAATAAAGCTAAAATTATTGTTGTATTAGATCCTGGGCATGGTGGGGAAGACCCTGGTGCAATTGGTATGTTTAAAACAAAAGAAAAGCATGTAGTATTAGCTATTGCGAAAAAACTTTATGATATGATAAATCAGACTGATTATATGCGTGCAGAAATGACCAGAACCCATGATATTTTTATTCCATTGGGAACTCGCGTTGCTATTGCTAGAAAAACCCACGCTGATTTGTTTGTTTCTATTCATGCTGATGCTTTTACATCACCAGAGCCTAGTGGTTCTTCAGTATTTACTTTGTCAGATAAAGGCGCATCTAGTTCTTTTGCTAGATGGTTAGCTTCTACTCAAAATGCTTCTGACCAAATTGGAGGGGCATCGTTTAAGACTCAAAGCACTTCGGTGCGTAAAGTTCTTTTGGACATGTCACAAACTTGGACTAGACGCCAAAGTAATCATTTTGGGGGTATAATGCTCAATAATATAGCTAAAGTACATAAATTACATAATAAAGCGATAGAGCAGGCAAATTTTGCGGTGCTAAAAGCGCCAGACATTCCTTCAGTTTTAGTAGAAACAGCTTTTATTTCTAACCCCAGGGATGAGGTTAAATTACAAAGCCAAGAATTCCAACAAGAAATCGCTAATGCCTTATTCCAAGGAGTTAGTTCTTATGCCAAAACCATTTTGAAATAATAAGAGTGCTATTTAATCACACATCTCAAAAACATGTTGCATTTTTTGTGACTTTATGCTATAATTCACTGCTCAAAATTTTCTATTTATCGGGGAGTGCGCTAGGTAGCTAATATAGCTATTTAAAGGGCGTACGATTTACCCACTTTTATAAGGTGCTAAAATGGCAAAGAAGGTTATAGGCTTTATTAAGCTTCAAATTCCTGCTGGTAAAGCAAATCCATCACCTCCAGTTGGTCCTGCATTGGGTCAACGCGGTCTTAATATTATGGAGTTTTGTAAGGCATTTAATGCTAAAACTCAAAGTATGGAGCCAGGTCTTCCAATTCCGGTTATTATATCTGCATACTCAGATAAGAGTTTTACTTTTGTATTAAAAACTCCTCCAGCAACAGTTTTGCTTAAAAAAGCAGCTAAGCTACAAAAAGGTAGTGCTAAGCCTCATTCTGATAAGGTTGGTAAAGTTACGCGTGCGCAGTTAGAAGAAATTGCAAAGCTTAAAGAGCCGGATCTTACTGCTGCGGATATGGATGCTGCTGTTAGAACTATAGCGGGTTCTGCACGTAGTATGGGTCTTGAAGTAGAAGGGGTGCAATAAGCTATGGCAAAATTAACAAAAAGACAAAAAGTATTTGCAAATGTCGATAAGCTAAAACTTTATCCATTAGTTGATGCAATTGAAATGGTTAAAAAATCAGCAACTGCAAAGTTTGATGAATCAATTGATGTTTCAGTTAATTTAGGGGTAGACCCACGCAAATCAGATCAAATGATTCGTGGTTCATTAGTCCTACCTCATGGTACAGGCAAAACTCTAAGAGTTGCTGTATTTGCACAAGGTGCTCAAGCTGAAGCAGCTAGAGCTGCAGGTGCTGATATTGTTGGTCTAGAAGATTTAGCTGATGAAGTTAAAAAAGGCCACATGAATTTCGATATCGTAATTGCAACTCCAGATACTATGCGTATTGTTGGTACACTTGGACAAATTTTAGGCCCTCGTGGACTAATGCCAAATCCTAAAGTGGGTACAGTAACTGCAGATGTTGCAACGGCAGTTAAAAATGCTAAAGCAGGTCAAGTTCAGTACCGTACAGACAAAAACGGAATTATTCATACAACGCTTGGTCGTGCGTCTTTTTCTGCAGATAATATAGCTGGCAATTTAGCAGCTTTAGTTGATGCATTAATTAAAGCTAAACCAGCAAGTAGTAAAGGTCAGTACCTAAAGCGTGTTAGTTTATCTAGCACTATGGGTGTTGGTGTCAAAGTTGATCATACAACTATTGCAAGATAGTTGTATGAATGGGGTAGAGTTTTTTAAACTCTGCCATTATCAAAGACCGTAGGAGCCATTTAATAATGGCTTAATTGTGGCATAACTTCAAATAAATTCAGGCACTACAGAAGTGATTAGCTATGTGATTTTATATATTAAACTAATAGCTAGTTTTGTATAAATTTGTGTGCATTGAATTTAAAGTAGTTTAACCTTCCTACGCAGATAGTGGGCCAACCTAAAGAGATATAATTAACTTAATAAATCTGAAGGCCACTATGTTTTATTAGGAGTTGAGCCTTGAGCTTAAATTTAGAAAGCAAAAAGGCTGTTGTAGCTGAAGTTTCACAAACTCTTAAGTCCGCTCAAACTGTAGTTATAGCACAATACTCAGGTGTCACTGTTAGTAAGATGACAACTGTTCGTGCTAATGCTCGCAAATCTAATGTTTATTTACACGTGGTAAAAAATACATTAGTGCGTAAGGCAGTTGAGGGTACTAAATTTGCACCGTTGGCAGACCAAATGGTTGGTCAATTGGTGTATAGTGTTTCTGATGACCCAGTTGCTGCGGCAAAAATTGTTAATGAATTTGCAAAAGAAAACGAAGCAGTAAAAATAATTGCTGGTATGTATAATGAGAAATTATTAGACGTTGCTGGTGTTAAGCAATTAGCTGCTATCCCTAGTCGCAACGAATTACTTGCGATGGTTATGGGTGTTATGTTGCAAATTCCTTCGGGCTTTGTTCGTTGCATTGCTGCAATTAGAGATCAAAAAGAACAAGCTGCTTAATTTTATATATATTTAGATTTATTAGGAGTCGAAAATGGCTATTGCTAAACAAGAACTTATTGATGCTATTGCACAGATGACAGTAATGGAATTATCTGAGCTAGTAAAAGACATGGAAGAAAAATTCGGAGTTTCTGCTGCTGCTGTTGCTGTTGCTGGACCAGCATCTGCAACTGCTGCTGTTGAAGAAAAAACTGAATTTGACTTAATACTAACTGATTTTGGTGCTAACAAAGTTGCTGCTATTAAAGTGGTGCGTGAAATCACTGGTCTTGGTCTAGCTGATGCTAAGGCTGCAGTTGAAGCTGCACCTAAAGTATTAAAAGAAGGTATTTCTAAAGCTGATGCAGAAGCATTTGCTAAGAAAATCAATGACGCTGGTGCTAAAGCGGAAATCAAATAGTTCATATTTGTATTGCAAGGATTATCCCCAATTATTATTGGGGATAATCCTATTTTATATACTCATTGTATTTGAATCCTGTACTTTGTCAGAAGTTTAAAAAATGCTTCTCATGTACTTTATGTACAAATCGTTTCATTTTTTAAGATTCTTTCGTGTCCAGAATCCAAATAATTCGAGTATAGAAGAAACAAAAATAAACTCTTTTACTAGTGTTTATTTTTGTTTCTTCTATTCTTTTTATTATATAACAATCCTAGTCTTTGGAGCTTTGTCTATGAGCTATTCATTTACAGAAAAAAAACGTATACGCAAGAGTTTTGCAAAACAACCTACAGCTATAAAAGAGCCGTATCTATTAGCTATGCAGGGGAACTCTTATGAGGAATTTTTGCAAAAAGATATATCTCCCTTAAAGCGTCAAAACACAGGGTTGCAAAAAGCATTTAATGATGTATTTCCTATTATTTCTAATAATGGTTCAACTCGGTTGGATTTTATTAATTATTCGTTGACTCATCCTGTATTTGATGTGCGGGAATGTCTATTGCGTGGTGTTTCTTTTGCAGGAAAACTACATGCAAAAATCAGATTAACTGTTTTTGATAAAGAAAAAGATTATAAGGCGATTTTACATAGCACTGAAGAGAACGTCTACATGGGAGAAGTTCCATTCATGACGGATAACTGTTCATTTATTATAAATGGTAATGAACGGGTTGTTGTATCTCAATTGCATCGCTCTCCTGGTGTTTATTTTGAACACGATAGTGGCAAAAATCACTCTTCAAATAAGTTGTTGTATTCTGCTCGTATTATTCCATATCGTGGAAGTTGGCTTGATTTAGAGTTTGATGGTAAAGATTTGTTGTACTTTAGAATAGATAAACGTCGTAAAATGAATGTAACTTTATTGCTAAAGGCTCTTGGTTATAATCGTGATGAAATCTTAGATTATTTCTATGATAAAGATGAATACGTAATTAAAAATGGTAAAATTCTTAAAAAAGTTATTGCAGAGCGCTTAAAGGGTGAGATTATTCGTTTTGATGTTCTAGATAAAGAAGGCAATTTAGTTATTGCACGCGACAAAAAAATCACCACCAAAAATATTCGTGATTTAGAAGCATTGGGGATTAAAGATATTGTTGTACCAGTTGATGATTTAGTTGGACGTATCTTAGGCTCTGATCTGGTGGATATGGATACTGGTGAGGTATTAGCAAGATCTAATACTATGATTAGTGAAGACTTAATGAAGGCAGTGCTTGCAACAGATATTAAGAAGCTGCACACTTTATATGTAAATGATTTAGAGCATGGTTCTTATTTAGCTGATACTCTTCGTGATGAAGAGGCAAGTAAAGAAACAGCTGAAAATGCAGTAGAGGCAATTCATCAAATTTATAAAATGATGCGTCCTGGTGAGCCATATTCTGAAGAAATAGCAAATACAGTCTTTACCCGTATATTTTTTAACCATGAAACTTATGATTTATCACAAGTGGGACGGTTTAAATTTAACTCTCGTACTTACCTTAATGAGTTAGATAATAAAACTCCTAAATGGTTCTTACGCATGCTTGATGAATTAAAACAACTTAAAAATGAAAACACAATTTTATTAAATCGTGAAGACATTTTAATCTCATTAGCAGTTTTAATTGAGCTTAGGAATGGTCGTGGAATTATCGATGATATTGATCATTTAGGTAACAGACGTATTCGTGGAGTGGGAGAGTTAGTAGAAAACCAATTCCGTATGGGATTATCCAGAATTGATAAAGCGGTTAAAGATAAATTAACTCAACCTTTAGAAGAAAAAGACTTATTGCCTAATAAACTTATTAGTGCAAAACCTATTACCTCTAGTTTAAAAGATTTCTTTTCAACTAGCCAATTATCACAATTTATGGATCATACTAATCCATTATCTGAGATTACTCACAAGCGTCGTATTTCTGCTTTAGGTCCTGGAGGTTTAACACGTGATCGTGCTGGTTTTGAGGTGCGTGACGTTCACGTAACTCATTATGGAAGAGTTTGTCCAATTGAGACGCCAGAGGGGCAGAATATCGGATTAATTAATTCGTTATCAGTTTATGCTCGTCCAAATAAATTTGGATTTTTAGAGACACCATATCGTAGAGTTGAAGACGGAAAAGTTACAAAACAAGTAGATTATTTATCTGCAATCGATGAATCGAAGTTTGTAATAGCGCAGGCAAATGCGAGATTGGATGCTAAAAGTGCATTTATTGATGAATTAGTAACTGCTCGTCAGAAAGGCGAAACCACACTAGTATTTGCAAATACTGTAAATTATATGGATGTATCTACTAATCAGGTTGTTTCGGTAGCTGCATCTTTAATCCCATTTTTAGAGCATGATGATGCAAATCGTGCTCTTATGGGGTCTAATATGCAACGTCAAGGTGTTCCATGTATTAGAGCAGATAAGCCTCTTGTAGGTACGGGTATGGAGCGTGTTACTGCTATAGATTCTGGCACTGTAGTAGTTGCAAAACGTGGTGGTATAGTAAATTATGTTGATGGTAGTAGGATTATTATCCGAGTTAATGATAAAGAAGTAAAAGGTAAAGATATTGGGGTTGATATTTATAATTTAATTAAATATATTAGAAGTAACTCAAATACATGCTTAAACCAAAAACCTATTGTTAAAATCGGCGATTTTGTAAGCCAAGGTGATGTAATTGCTGATGGTTCAGCAACTGATTTAGGTGAACTATCTGTTGGTCAAAATGTGTCTGTTGCTTTTATGCCATGGAATGGTTATAATTTTGAAGATTCGATTTTAGTTTCTGAGAAATTAATCGAGTCAGATAAATATACTTCGATACATATTGAAGAGTTATCACTTGTTGCTCGTGAGACAAAACAAGGAAATGAAGATATTACTCGCGATATTCCAAACTTATCTCAGACTCAATTATCTAGATTAGATGACTCAGGTATTGTACATATAGGGGCAGAGGTAAAACCTGGCGATGTTCTAGTTGGTAAAGTAACGCCTAAAGGTGAGGTGCAACTTACTCCAGAAGAGCGTTTATTACGTGCAATCTTTGGGGAAAAAGCTTCAGATGTTAAAGACTCTTCTTTAAGGGTTCCAATAGGAATGCTTGGAACAGTTGTTGATGTACAAGTATTTAATCGTGATGCAAGTAAGTTAGATCCACGTAGTTTAAGTATTATTGAAACAGAACTTAAAAGATTCCGTCAGGATTTATCAGATCAAATGCAAATTATCGAAAATGATGCTTTGGCTCGGGTGGCTAATTTAATTATAGGACAGTCAAAATCTGGACGTTCAAAAGTTAAAATTACCGAAGATTCTTTAAATGAATCTAAACAAAAACGAGATTGGTTTGAAATTAAAGTTGCTGATGAAGAAATTAATACACAAGTAGCAACTATTCATAAAGCAATCGAAGAAAAGAGAAGTGATTTAGAGCTTAAGTTTAAACAACAAAAAGAAAAACTGCATCAAGGTGTTGATTTGCCAAATGGTGTGATTAAAATGGTTAAGGTCTTTGTTGCGATTAAACGTAAGCTACAGCCTGGGGATAAAATGGCTGGTCGTCATGGCAATAAAGGTGTAATCTCTAAGGTTTTACCTGTAGAGGATATGCCATATATGGAAAATGGTAAAACCGTAGATATAGTTTTAAATCCAATTGGTGTGCCTTCACGGATGAATATCGGACAAATTTTGGAAGTTCATTTAGGATTGGCATCTAAAGGGCTGGGAAATAAAATTAATGATATGATAAGACGTGAAAAAAATCTAATTGAGGTTAGGGAGTTTCTTGACAAAATTTATAATATATCAGGTAAAAAAGAAACTCTTACAGAATTTACGGATACTGAGGTTTTAGAATTAGCAAATAACCTAAAAGATGGTGTTCCATTTGCAACTCCCGTATTTGATGGAGCTAAAGAAAGCGAAATCAAAGCAATGTTAAAATTAGCTGATTTACCGGAGTCTGGTCAATTAACATTATTTGATGGACGTACTGGAGAGGCTTTTGATAGACCGGTGACTGTTGGCTATATGTATGTATTAAGATTACATCATTTAGTAGATGAAAAGGTTCATGCTCGTTCGACAGGTCCTTACTCATTAGTAACGCAACAACCATTGGGAGGTAAAGCTCAGTTTGGGGGTCAACGTTTTGGTGAGATGGAGGTGTGGGCTTTAGAGGCGTACGGTGCGGCATATACGCTACAAGAAATGCTTACAGTTAAATCTGATGATATTGAAGGAAGAACGGCTATGTATGAAAATCTTTTAGAAGGTGAACATAAAATTTCTGCAGATATACCAGAAGCGTTTAGGGTATTAACAAGGGAAGTTCGGGCATTAGCTCTTGATATGGAACTTGAAGAATAACCACCAAATATAACTGAAAAGAGGTAAGGCAACTATGCTAGATCTAGGCAATTTATTAATAAATAAAAAAGATTCAACAGATAATTATGGACGTATCCGAATTGGGATTGCGTCTCCAGAAAAAATCCGTTCATGGTCCTATGGTGAAGTGAAAAAGCCAGAAACCATAAACTATCGCACACTTCGTCCTGAGCGTGATGGATTATTTTGTGCACGTATTTTTGGTCCAGTTAAGGATTATGAGTGCTTATGTGGTAAATATAAGCGAATCAAACATCGTGGTGTAGTATGTGAAAGATGTGGCGTAGAGGTTACTATGTCTAAAGTGCGCCGTGAGAGAATGGGGCATATTGAGCTTGCATCTCCAGTTGCACATATTTGGTTCTTAAAATCTTTACCTTCTCGAATGGGTATGGTATTAGACATGCCATTAAGAGATATTGAGCATGTATTATATTTTGAAGCTTATGCAGTTATTGAGATTTTAGATAGAATCGATCCACCTACCCATCCTAAAGATGGCAAAACTTTGATTAAAAAAGGTGATATTTTGTCACCGGAGCAGTATAATGTTTTAGTTGAAGGTGAAGATAGCGATAAAATTCGTGTAGGTATTGGAGCTGAGGCTGTTCGTGAAATGCTGCAAGCTATCGAATTAGATAGCGAAATTATTTCAATTAAAGAAGGTATGGCAGAAACTAAGTCTGATACTAATTTAAAGAAATTAGCTAAACGCTTAAAAGTTTTAGAGGGATTTAAACGTTCTGAAATCAAGCCAGATTGGATGATTATGGATGTTATTCCGGTATTGCCACCTGATTTACGCCCATTGGTAGCATTAGATGGCGGACGTTTTGCAACTAGTGATTTAAATGATTTATATCGTAGAGTTATTAATAGAAATAATCGCTTACGTAAGTTAATACAACTACGTGCACCAGAGATTATTTTACGTAATGAGCGTAGAATGTTGCAAGAAGCAGTTGATTCATTATTTGACAATGGTAAACGTGGTAAAGTAATTACTGGTGCTAATAAGCGTCCATTAAAATCATTAGCTGAAATGATTAAAGGAAAATCTGGTCGTTTCCGTCAAAATTTACTAGGTAAGCGGGTAGATTATTCAGGTCGTTCAGTAATTACTGTTGGTCCAAGTCTAAGGTTATATCAATGTGGGTTACCTAAGGTGATGGCATTAGAGTTGTTTAAGCCTTTTGTCTACCATAAATTACAAGCAATTGGTGCAGCTCCATCAATTAAATATGCAAAGCGTATGGTTGAGGGGGAAGCTCCGATTGTGTGGGATGTTTTAGAAGAGGTTATTCGTGAGCATCCAATTCTATTAAATCGTGCGCCTACACTTCATAGACTTGGTATCCAAGCTTTTGAGCCTATTTTGATTGAAGGTAAAGCCTTGCAATTACATCCACTTGTATGTTCAGCTTTCAATGCTGACTTTGATGGTGACCAAATGGCTGTGCATGTTCCTTTGAGTATTGAAGCTCAAATGGAAGCCCGTACATTGATGCTAGCTTCAAATAATGTATTATCTCCTGCAAACGGTGAGCCAATTATTGTTCCTTCACAAGATATTATTCTTGGTCTTTATTATATGACTCGCGAGAAAATCAATGATAAAGGCGAAGATTCAATTTTTATGAATATAAAAGAATTAGAGCGAGCATACCAAACAGGTCAGGTTGGTCTTCACGCTATAGTTACAGTAAGAATGAAAGAGTGGCGTAGAAATGCTGCCAATGAACTTGAAGAAATAACAATAAGAAGAAATACTACAGTTGGTAGAGCAATTTTATCTCAAATTTTACCTAAAGGGTTAGAATTTGAATTAATTGATAGACCGTTAAAGAAAAAAGACGTAGCCAAACTAATTAACGTTTCATTCCGTCAGTGTGATATTAAAGATACAGTAATTTTTGCTGATAAATTAATGTATACTGGGTTTATTTATTCTACTCGTGGTGGTATTTCGGTATGTGTAAATGATATGCATGTTCCAACCACGAAAGCAGTAAAAATTTCAGAATCACAAAAAGAAGTAGAAGAAATTACTCGTCAATATCAAGATGGGTTAGTAACTCAAGGTGAGCGTTATAATAAGGTGATTGATATTTGGGGTAGATGCGGTGAAGAAATCGCTAAAACTCTGATGAGTGAGTTATCTAAAGATACAGTTCTGGATAAAGATGGTAATGAAGTTGAACAAGATTCGTTCAATTCTATCTATATGATGGCTGATTCTGGTGCACGTGGTTCTATTGCTCAGATTAGGCAATTATCAGGTATGCGTGGATTAATGGCAAAACCTGATGGTTCAATTATGGAAACTCCAATTACAGCAAACTTCCGTGAAGGGCTAAATGTAGCACAGTACTTTATTTCTACTCATGGAGCGCGTAAAGGATTATCAGATACAGCATTAAAAACAGCTAATTCAGGTTATTTAACTCGTAGATTAGTTGATGTTACTCAAGATCTGGTTATTATAGAGGCTGATTGTGGTACATCAAATGGCGTAGTAATGAAATCAGTAATTCAAGGCGGAGACCTTGTTGAATCACTGCGTGAAAGAATTCTAGGTCGAGTATGCAGTGATGATATTATCGATTCAGATACAGGTACTGTAATAGCAGAATCTGGGATGTTACTTGATGAAAAAATAGTACATGATATTGATCTAGGTAATGTTGATGAAGTAAAAGTAAGAACTCCATTAACCTGTGAAACTCGTTATGGGTTATGTGCTAAGTGTTATGGGCGTGATTTGGCTCGTGGATACTCGGTAAATATTGGTGAAGCTGTTGGTATTGTTGCAGCACAGTCAATTGGGGAACCAGGAACGCAGTTAACTATGCGTACATTCCATATTGGTGGTGCAGCATCTCGTGCAGCAGCTGTTAATCAAATTGAGGCTAAATCTGCAGGTTGTGTACAATATCGTGATTTGCGTTATGTGACAAAACAAAATGGTAGCATGGTTGTAATTTCCAGATCTGCAGAAGTTGTAATTTTAGATACTCATAACAGAGAAAGAGAACAGCATAAAATTCCTTACGGTTCAACTATCTATATATCTGAAGGGCAAGATGTTAAAGCTTCAGGCAAATTAGCTACTTGGGATCCACATTCAAGACCAGTAATTGTTGAACATTCTGGTAGAATTGTACTTGAAAATATTGAAGAAGGTTTAACCGTAGTTAAAGAGGCTGATGAAGTAACTGGTCTTACTACGCTAAAAGTTATTGATCCGGCTAAAGTTAAGGGTGTTAAAACTAAGGATAAGAGTCTACGTCCTGTTGCACGTTTGTATGATGCTAAAGGTTCTGAAATTAAGATGCATGGAACTGATTCTCCAGTATTAATTAGTTTTCAAATTGGAGACATTGTTACTATCCGTGATGGTCAGGAAGTATTTGCTGGTGACATCGTAGCTAAAAAACCTCAAGAATCATTAAAAACACGTGATATTACTGGTGGGTTACCACGAGTTGCCGAATTATTTGAAGCTCGTATACCAAAAGATTCTGGCATGCTTTCACCAATTTCGGGAACAATTTCCTTCCAAAAAGAAACAAAAGGAAAGCATAAAGTTAAGGTTGTTGCTGTTGGTGGTGATTATGTTGAACTTGCAATTCCAAAAGATAAAAACATTTTAGTAAATGATGGTGAGTATGTAGAGCGGGGGCAAATGATTGTTGATGGACCAGTTGATCCGCATGAATTACTAGAAATGAAGGGGATTGAGGAGTTATCTAAATATATTTCTTCTGAGATCCAAGAAGTTTATCGTTTACAAGGTGTTAAGATCAATGATAAACATATAGAGGTTGTTGTAAGACAAATGCTTCGTCGTATAGTTATTGTTAGTCCTGGAGATAGTAATATTTACTTAGAGGGTGAGCAAGCAGAGCGTGCAGCAGTAATGGATGAAAATGATTCTCTAATTGAGCAAGGTCTAAAGCCCGTAGAGTTTAAAAATATTTTATTGGGTATTACGAAGGCCTCGCTTTCAACAGACTCATTTATATCGGCGGCCTCGTTCCAAGAAACTACTCGAGTGTTAACAGAGTCAGCGGTTGCAGGTAAGATTGATCCATTACGTGGTCTTAAAGAAAACGTAATTATGGGACGTTTAATCCCTGCAGGTACGGGGTTATCTTATCATAAGGCTCGTTATAATGCTAATATTGCGCAGATGGAAGATGATGAGGAGCTAGCCTAGTATTTTTATCTATTTTACAATGCTAAAAAAAGGCGTGGGGATTTTCCCCACGCCTTTTTTTAAAAAAGTGCTTGACAAGCAAATGTTTATTATGTTAAAGTGGGGTATTATGGTAAAAAGTGTATTTTTGTGGAGTAAAATGTTATGTTTGGGGGGGTTACTCACTTAAATTTAGATCTTAAAAACCGAATTGCAGTTCCTGCGAAATATCGCGAAGAATTGCTAACTAAATTTGGTAATAGGGTAACATTGACATTAGAATCCCCTAAATATCTACTTATTTATCCAGAAAATAATTGGACTATTGTTAGAGATAAAATTCAAAACTTAGAAACATCTTCTCATCCATTAGTAAAAAGTTATCAACGTTTAGTTTTAGGTTATGCCGAAACTATGGAAGTTGATAAATCTGGGCGGATTTTATTACCAAGTGCTTTAAAAAATCTAGTAAAGCTAGATAAAGAAGTTGTATTAGTCGGGTTGGGTAATCGGTTTGAGTTATGGGGTAAAGAAAATTGGGAAGCAGAAACAAAAAATGCTTTGGATGCAAAAGCTGATGATTTGGCTAGCTTATTAAACGGCTTCTCATTGTAATTGAAAGAAAATATAAATTGTGCATTATTCAGTATTACTAAAAGAATCAGTAGATTTATTAAATATAAAGCCAGATGGTATTTATATTGATGGAACATTTGGACGTGGTGGACATAGCAGATTTATTTTAGATCAATTAGGAGAGCATGGATTATTAATTGCATTTGATAAAGATATTGAAGCCATAAGCTATGCAAAAGAAACAATTACAGATAAAAGGTTTATTATAATTCATGATAGTTTTGCTAATTTAAAGAAGCATTTAGAACAACATAATATACAAAAAATTGATGGGGTATTACTTGATCTTGGTGTATCATCACCTCAGATTGATACCGCATCTCGTGGTTTTAGTTTTAGGTATGATAGTGAGCTGGATATGAGAATGGATACCTCAAAAGGAATTAGTTGTAAAGAGTGGCTAAATACCGTAAAAGAGGAAGAGCTTAGCAATATTTTATGGCATTATGGTGAGGAGCGGTTTTCGCGGAAAATTGCTCATAATATAGTAGCTCAAAGAGAGAAAGAGCCAATTCTAACAACCACACAGTTAACTAAAATAATTGAAGATACGGTTACATTTAGAGAAAAATCTCAGCATCCAGCAACTAGAAGTTTTCAGGCGATACGTATAGTAATTAATAATGAACTGGGTGACTTAGAGAGTGTTCTTGAAGATATACCTGATTTATTAAAGGTTGGAGGCAGAGCGGTTATTATCAGCTTTCATTCTTTAGAGGATAGGATTGTAAAAACAAAATTTAATCAATTAAGTAAGCCACGTGAGTTGCCAAAATGGGTACTAGTTACCGATGATGTTTTAAACTATAAAGTTATAGCAAAGAAAATAAAAGCTAGTATAGCTGAAATTGATGAAAACTCTCGCAGTAGAAGTGCGGTATTAAGAGCCCTAGAAAGAGTTAGATAAGAAATAATATGATATTAAAAACAATAAATATTGTTTTACTAATTTGTGTATTAATAATTGCATTTATATTGGTAAAAGTGCGTTATAGTGTTAGGACCAATTCTACTAGCCTATCGCAAAAGCAAAAAGAAGCGGATACTTTAAATAAAGAATATACTCGTTTACAGCTTGAAGCTGGTACGTATTCATCAAGTTTAGTTTTACAAGATTTTGCCTATAATAAATTGGGTTTATCTCAACCTGATCCAAAACATGTTGTGGAGGTTTTGTCCCATGTTAGCAAATAGTGATATTCAAAGAATTTACTCTCAAATTAAGGGTAATCAGAGTTTAAGTAGTCCAAATAAAAATGTATTTGAGCGTTCATCTGTATTTAGTAAAATCAGAACCATTAATCTAATAGTTTTTATTATCATTGCTACTGTAATTTGTAGGATTGTATATTTAAATACATTTAATACTCATTTTTTAACACGTGAACTTGATTCGCGTATTATGCGGACGATAAAAGTTACAGCTATGCGTGGTAGTGTTATGGATAGAAACAATAATCCATTAGCGGTTAGTACTCCCGTGGCATCAATTTGGGTAGATCCAACGCAGTTAGATAACTTAACTAAAGAGCAGATTGAAAAGGCCGCTAATATTTTAGGTATGACGGTTACAGAGTTGAATGGTAAGTTAAACCAAAAAAGTAAGACTTTTGTATATTTAAAACGTGCGATAACTTTATCTCAAGCAGAACAAATTCGCAAACTAAATATTGATGGAGTATATAGCTTACAAGAGTTTAAGAGATACTACCCGTATGCAAACTTAACTGCACATGTGGTGGGCTTTAATAATATTGATGATAATGGTGCAGAAGGTATAGAGTATGCGGACAATAAAAACCTAATTGGACATGATGGGCAAGAAAAAATTATGCGTGATAGACAGGGTAATGTGGTTCAAAACATAGAAAAAATTAGCCCTGCTCAAAATGGTCAAGACATTGCTTTATCCATTGATAATAGAATTCAATCTATAGCATATAATGCTTTAAAAACTCAAGTAGAAAAATTTGATGCACAAGGTGGTGCGGCATTAGTTTTAGATGCTAAAACTGGAGAGGTATTAGCTATGGTTAATATGCCAAGCTATAATCCAAATAACCGTATTGGGGTTAACTTAGATGCAATTAGAAACCGAGCAGCAATTGATGTTTATGAGCCAGGTTCAATCATTAAACCGTTACTTATTTCTAAAGGTTTAGATTTAGGTATTATCAAACCTAGTACAGTTTTTGATACTCATCAATATTATGTTGGCACCAAGTTAATTAAAGATGACCATGCATATTCATCAATGACTATTGCTGAAATAATTCAGCATTCAAGTGATATTGGGGCCTCAAAAGTTGCATTGAAACTAAATAAGAAAGATATGTGGGAATATTATAACAGTATTGGTTTTGGTAGAAAACTTGGTACTAATTTTCCGGGGGAAGCAACAGGTATATTTCATAATTGGAAAAAATGGTATCCAATTGATCAGGCAGAGATGGGGTTTGGTTATGGTATTTCTGTCAGTCTTATGCAAATGGCTCGAGCATACACTATATTTACTAATAAAGGATGTTTATTACCGGTATCTTTTTATAAAGAGAATTCTGCTTCAGGTTGTCAGCAGGTTATTTCTGCTAAAACAGCTGAACAAATGCGTGGTATTTTAGCTGATTCAACAGTTGATGGAACTGGTAAATCAGCACAAACCTCAGATTATACAACAGCTGGTAAAACTGGAACAGCCCAAAAATACAATAAAGTAGGCGGTTATACTACTAAGCAATACTATGGTTCTTTTGTTGGTTTTGCGCCAGCTTTAAATCCAAGGCTTATTATTGCAGTAACTGTGGATAATCCGCGTAAGGGTGGTTATCATGGTGCTGCTACTTCTGGTCCTGTATTTGCGGCAATTGCTGAACCTTCATTGCATTTGCTAGGTATTAAACCTGATAAAAAATAATGCAGTCATTGCGAATCATGAACACTACTGTCCGTAGTTAAAAATAGTTAATAACGTTAGTATGTTATGGTATATAGAGCATGGATAACTGCCTTCCACACTTGTGTGGCAGTCATGATGTGGCAATCTCGCTAATTAGATTAAATTGGTAAAAATCTGAGGGTTTAAAATAGATGTACAGTAGTATAAATAAAAAAATTGATTATGTAAGTTTACTTGATTTAGAATCAACTCTTAAAAATTTATTAAAAGATTATGCTTTGGTTTTAGATAGCCGATTAGTTACAGCTAAAAGTATTTTTTGTGCATATAAAGGCACCTTAAACGATGGGCGTAATTTTATTTCAAAGGCGATTGCTAATGGTGCAAAATATATTATTACTGAAGGTGATATTGGTAATAATTTACCAATAGAACATTATGCCGTTGATAATTTAATACAATATATTGGATTACTAGCTTCTTATAAATATGATAATCCATCAAGTAAATTCAAAGTAATAGGTGTTACAGGAACTAATGGTAAGACATCAGTTACTCATTGGATAAATCAAATATATACTTTATTAGGTTCTAAATCTGCAATTATTGGTACAACAGGTGCTGGATTATACCCTGATATTAAAGATTATGCAGCAACAACACCAGATCCCATTACATTACAAAAATTATTATTCGAGTTCTCTCAAGAAAAAGTTGATATTGTAGCAATGGAAACATCATCCCATGCTCTTGAACAAGGTAGAGTAAATGGAGTGCAATTTGAAACAGCAATATTTACTAATTTAACCCAAGATCATTTAGATTATCATTTAACTTTAGAAAATTATTATGCAGCTAAGAGGTCTTTATTTTATTGGCATGATCTTAAAAATATAATTATTAATATAGACGATGTGTATGGCAAAAGATTATACAAAGAGCTAGAGAATAGCAAAACAAGAATAATTACTTATGGAATTAATGCCGGTGACTTACAAGCCAAAAAAGTCAAGGTTGGTCTAAGTGGTACAGATTTTGTACTTGCTTATGATAATATGGAGTACACACTAAAAGTGCCTGTAGTTGGTAGATTTAATATTTATAATCTACTAGCTGTAATTGCAGCACTTATTGTTGATAATATAGCTATAATAGAAATTGTTAAATATGTGCAGATTATAAAACCCGTATGTGGTAGAATGGATGCTATTTTTAATCAAGAAAGTCCTTTGGTGATTGTGGATTATGCTCATACACCAGATGCTTTAGAAAATGTATTAAATACTTTACGTGAAGTGGAGCATAAAGGAAGCATTTATTGTGTTTTTGGGTGTGGTGGTGACAGAGATGCATTAAAGCGCCCTTTAATGGGTAAAGTTGCAGCACTTGGAGCTAACCAGGTTTTTATTACAACAGATAACCCTAGAAATGAAGATCCATTATTAATTATTGAGCAAATTATAGCTGGTATTCCCAGTAATATAACAAATTATCTAGTTGAGGCAGATAGATCTTTAGCAATAGAAAAAGCTATTAAATTAGCTCAACCTAATGATATAGTCTTAATTGCGGGTAAAGGTCATGAGCTATATCAAGATTCTAAAGGTGTCAAACATTATTTTTCTGATTTCGAGGTGGCAAAGAAAGCTCTAGTAGCGAGGAGTTGAATCTTAGAACCTGTTCAACATCTTCCAATCTGCTATAAAAAGCACTAAATTGGCTATAATTTTACATAATTTTGTTCGCAATAGCTGGGCTATTACTCAAAAATTCTATCTCAATTATTGCTTTTTTCGCAACGATTAAAGATATTGAACAGGTTCTTACAGTTTATAGTCATAACTCGCAATGACACATCTCATAATATATTGTGGAATTTTTTAAATGAAGTTAACCTTAAAGCAAATAGCTAATATGTGTGGTGGAGAACTATCTGCAAATTCGGATTTAAACATAGTTATTCGGAATGTGTATATTGATAGTAGGCTAGTTAAGCTAGACTCCTTGTTTGTTGCAATTGTTGGCGATAACCAAGATGGGCATATATATGTGAGTCAGTCCCTTAATAAAGGTGCAGTAGCTGCGATTGTTAATAATACTACAACTCTTGATTTGCCAAATTTAATTAAAGTATCTGATACTACTCTTGCTTTGGGGAAGTTGGCGGCTAATTATCGACAAATGTTCGCTATTCCTATTGTTGCTATTACAGGTAGTAATGGTAAAACAACAGTAAAAGAAATGCTCAAGTCTATTTGTTGTGAATTTTTTGGGCAGGAGTATGTTTTAGCAACGGAAGGTAATTTGAATAATCATTGGGGGGTACCGTTAACTATATTGGGTTTAGAGCCAACACATAAAGTTGCAATTTTAGAAATGGGTATGAATCATGCGGGTGAGCTGAATTATTTATCTAATTTAGCTAAGCCAACTATTGCTGTTGTAGCTAATGTTTTATGGGCTCATGCTGGTTTTTTTAAAAGTTTGGATGATATTGCTTCTGCTAAAGGAGAGATTTACAATGGATTACAAGATGGTACAACAGCATGTATTAATAAAAATAGCCAGTATGCTGCAATTTGGGCAGATAGCTTAGCAAACCGCAAAGTGAGTTTATCTTTTTATGGTAGTAATAATAGTGATTGTTATTTAGATAAAGTTGATAACAATGGCATTATGCATCTTAGCACTAAGATAGGTAATATACAGACTAAATTACAAGTTTTAGGTGCTCATAATCAGGAAAACGCAGCTTTAGCGGCTACACTAGCAATTAATTTAGGCTGTAATTCTATAAGTATTAGTAATGGGTTAGCATCTTACATTGGGTATAAAGGTCGCTTAGAACAAAAAAGTGCTTTTAATGGAGCATTGATTATCGATGATAGCTATAATGCTAATCCAGATTCTGTAATGTCAGCAATTCTAGCAATTAAAAACCTTCCTCAACCACATTGGTTTATTTTAGGTGATTTAAAAGAACTGGGAGAGTTTAGCACTTTCAAGCATAAAGAGGTTGGTGTATTTGCCAAAGAGCACGGCATAAATAGATTACTGACAATTGGTGAACTAACTCATATAAGTGGTGAGGCTTATATGCAAGCAATATCACCTGTTAAAGATAGCCATTGGCAGCATTTTAATAATCTTGAAGAAGTTATAAGCTATTGTAAAGAATCTTTACCTAGTAATGCAACCTTACTGATTAAAGGATCAAACTCAATGAAGTTATGGCTTGTTGCAGATAGTCTAATAAAATAATTATAGGAATAACACATGCTATTATTTTTAACACATATTCTAGAGAAATTTATAGGTGGCTTTAGGGTTTTTGATTATGTATCTTTTAGAGCCATAACAGCTTGTTTATTCTCTTTGATTTTATCTATTGCGGTAGGTAATCAGGTAATTGCTTGGTTAACTACTTTAAAAGTTGGGCAAATGGTTAGAAGTGATGGTCCACAAACTCATTTGGCTAAAACTGGAACTCCAACTATGGGTGGAGTTTTAATTATTCTTACCGTTACTATTACCAATTTACTATTTGCTGATTTAACTAACCCATATATTTGGTTATTGCTCTTTGTATTATTATCTACAGGAGCTGTTGGTTTTATTGATGATTATAGAAAAGTTGTTTATAAGAACCCAAAAGGATTATCAGGTAGGTCAAAAATCATTAGTCAAACTTTAATTGCTTTAGTTGTTGGTTTTGTATTATTTTATTGGTTACAACTACCTAAGTCAATGGAATTAGTTATTCCTTTTAGTAAAAAGATGTTTTACTCATTTGGTGAGATTGGATTTTTAGTATTGACTTATTTAGTTATTGTGGGTAGTTCTAATGCCGTTAATTTAACTGATGGTTTAGATGGTTTGGTATCTTTTCCAGTTATTACTGTTGCTTTAGGATTATCGGTTTTTGCTTATATTGCGGGTAATAAAATTTTTGCGTCATACTTATTGTTACCACATGTTCCTGGAGCACACGAAATCGTGGTTTTTTGTTGTAGTTTAGTAGGTGCTTGTTTGGGATTTTTATGGTTTAATGTTCATCCTGCCAGGGTATTTATGGGTGATGTTGGAGCTTTAGCAATAGGTGCTGTATTAGGTACAATTGCAATTATTCTTCGGCAAGAAATTGCCTTTGCAATTATGGGCGGGCTATTTGTTGCTGAGGCGATATCGGTTATGTTACAAGTTGGTTATTATAAGATATCTAAAAAAAGAATATTTTTGATGGCGCCACTACACCATCATTTTGAACTTAAAGGTTGGAAAGAAAACCAAGTGGTGGTGAGATTTTGGATTATAAGCATTATTTTACTATTATTAAGCCTATCCACAATAAAATTAAGATAACTACGTCTTGTTATAGATGCGCAATACATGCCCTTATACTTATATTAACTAGGACATTATGAAGAAACAAATAAATTTACAAAAAGATCGTTTTGCTGTTATAGGCACTGGTGATACTGGGCTATCAATTAGTAATTATTTAAAATATGCTAAAGCTAATCTAGTTAAGGTTTTTGATACTCGTGATAATCCTCCACATCAAAAAGATTTACTTAATGTAATATGTGGTAAGCTTGATTTTAATTTATTTATTGATATAGATGTTATTGTCATAAGTCCTGGTATCTCTATTTATGATGATGCTATACAGCAAGCTATACATCATGGTATTTTAGTGATTGGGGATATTGAGTTATTTGCTTTAGCTATTAAAAAATGGCAAGCACGAGTAATTGGAATTACAGGTAGTAATGGTAAAACAACGGTTACAGCTTTAACTGGATATTTGGCTAAAAGTATAGGCTTGAAAACCATGATTGCCGGTAATATTGGAGTTCCAGTTCTAAATAGTTATATTGAAGCGGTTAAAAATAAAGATATACCAGAGATAATTGTTTTAGAATTATCGAGTTTTCAGTTAGAAAGTACACATAGTTTAGATTTAGATGCAGCAACTGTACTTAATATTTCAGAGGACCATTTAGATAGATATAGAGATTTACTCGAGTATGTGTATGTTAAGTCTAATATTTTTAATAACTGTAAAGTCCAAATAATCAATGCTAATGATATGTTTGTTGGAGCGATGATACGGCATAATTTAGTTTATAGAACTTTTGGCATTAATTCTAATAGCGATTTTAGTTTAATCGATACTAATAACCAATGGCATTTGCAAGTATATCAAGCAGATTTTATAGAGTGTAGTAAGTTAAATTTAGTTGGGGTACATAATTATCTCAATGTACTTGTGAGTTTAGCTTTATTAGATGCAATTGGTATTGATATTAAAGATAAAAAACTATCAACTGCTTTATGTGAGTTTTCTGGATTAGAGCATAGAATGCAAAAAGTATTAACTCATAATGGGGTTGTTTTTATTGAAGACTCTAAAGGAACTAATGTTGGTGCTGTTACTGCTGGGGTATCGGGGTTAGATATGCCTGTACACCTAATTTTAGGCGGTGATGGTAAGGGGCAGGATTTTTCACCTTTACGAGATTTGATTAATAAAAAATGTAAATCTGTTGCGGTTATTGGGCAAGATAAATTACAAATTTTAGAAGTGTTGCATGGTTTAGAGATTCCTATTGCTAATTGTACTACATTAGAAGAAGCGGTATCTTTTTGTTATGAAAATGCCATTGCTGGCGATGCTGTTATTTTATCACCTGCTTGTGCTTCTTGGGATATGTTTGATAATTACAAACATCGTGCCGAAGTATTTGTTACAAGCGTCAAACACCTCACCTCCAAGTAATTAATTTATTTCCTGAAGGTTTTATAAATATTAAAGATTGTTTTATCCTTACTTATTACCTGAGCGCAATTTACTAAAAGCATCTGCCATACTGCCTTGATTTTGTGGCGGTGTTTGAGGTTTTGCTGGTTTTTTAGCTGCACTAGCTGTTGTTTCAATTAAGCTTTTCATGGTCAAGGCTATACGTTTACGGGTTTTATCGATTTCAAGTACTCTAACTTTAACAATCTGTCCAGTTTTGAGGATTTGGTTTGGATTTTCAATAAACTTATTGGTTATTTCTGATATATGTACTAAGCCATCTTGATGAACTCCAATATCAATAAAAGCCCCAAAATTAGTTACATTAGTAACGATGCCTTCTAATTCCATACCAACGCTCAGATCATTAATTTCATTTACATTGTCCTTAAATTTGGCAGTTTTAAATTCCCCTCGAGGATCTCTTCCTGGTTTTTCTAATTCTTTTAATACATCAATGATAGTTGGTAATCCATAGCTCTCACTAACTAATTCGCTAGGTTTTATTTGTCGGATTAGTTCACTATTGGCAACTAATTGATTTATATTAGTACCTAATTTATGGCTAATCATATCAATTAATGGATAGCTTTCTGGATGTACGGCTGACTCATCAAGCCTATTATCGCCATCATAAATACGTAAAAATCCAGCACATTGTTCAAAAGTTTTTTCGCCCAATCGTGGAACTTTTTTAAATTGATTTCTATTTTTAAACTTACCATTTTGGTCACGAAAGTTTACAATATTAGTGGCAATAACATTTGTTAAGCCAGATACTTTGGTTAAAAGTGGTATAGAGGCAGTATTTACATTCACTCCAACACTATTAACGCAATCCTCTACTACATTACTTAAAGAATTAGATAATTTTATTTGATTAACATCATGCTGATATTGTCCAACTCCAATAGATTTAGGCTCAATTTTTACTAATTCAGCTAGTGGGTCTTGTAATCTTCTACCGATAGATACAGCACCACGAATGCTCACATCTAGATCAGGAAACTCTAAAGCGGCATATTCTGAGGCTGAGTATATTGATGCTCCAGCTTCAGAAACAATTACTGTTGTAGCTTTTATTTCAGAATATTTATTTAGCATCTCGTTAACTAATTTCTCGGTTTCACGTGATGCAGTGCCATTTCCAATACTAATTAGTTCAGCTTTATATTTTTTAGCTAGATTATATAAAGTCATGATTGAGTTTTGATATCCGTTTTCATGTTGAAACGGGTAAATTGTCGTTGTTTCCAGAACTTTGCCAGTATTATCAATTACTGCAACTTTTACTCCAGTTCTAATTCCTGGATCTAATCCTATAGTAGTTTTAGTTCCAGCGGGAGCCTGCAATAGTAAATTGTGTAGATTAGTAGCAAAAACTTTTATAGCTTCATCATCAGATTGGTCACGTATTTTATTTAGTAGTTCAGTTTCAAGACTTACAAAAATTTTGGCTTTAAAACATAGCTTCACGCTCTCAATAAGCCATTTATGGTTAAGGTTAATATTAAATTCATCGATAATAACTTGATGATAACTACTAATGTATGTTGGGTTTTGCATTTCTTGTTCTTGAAAGGTTAGGCTAAGGCGTAATACTTTTGCATTATATCCCCGAAGGGCAGCTAATGCACGATGAGATGGTATACTTCTAAGTGATTCTGAATAATCAAAATAGTCAGAAAATTTTACTCCATCAGTTTCTTTGCCCCCTATAACTTTTGTGGTTAATAGAGCCTCATTCCATAATTTATCACGGGTTCTACTTATAATCGTAGCATTCTCAGCAAAAATATCCAAAATAATATAGCGTGCTCCATCTAAAGCTGATTGAATATCCAAAACACTCTGTCCTAGATGATTAGGTTCCAGGATCATCTGTTCCAGAAGGGGCTGGTCTTGATTAATATATTTTTCTGCAAGTATTTCTACGGCAATATCCTGATTGTTTAGAATTTCTAAAGCCAAAGGTTCTAAGCCTGCTTCGCGTGCAATTTGGGCTTTGGTGCGGCGTTTTTGCTTATAGGGTAAGTATAAATCTTCTAGGGTGGTTTTATTATCTGCGGCTAAAATTGCTACTTCTAGCTCTGTGGTTAACTTCCCTTGTTCGGTAATTGATTTTAAAATTGTTTCTCGTCTTTCATCGAGTTCTCTCAAATATGTCAATTTTTCAACTAAGTTTCTTAATTGTGTATCATCAAGACTATCGGTGACCTCTTTTCTATATCTAGCAATAAACGGGACAGTTGCCCCTTCATCAAGTAATTTAATGGTATTTACAACTTGTATTTCGCGGATGTTAAGTGATTTTGCTAATCTTGAGGCTATACTAAGAGTCATTGGTTATTCCTTTTGTTCAATTGTAAATACTCACCCGCATCAATTAGTGGCTCACATTTTTTAATAACTTATGTACAATAAGTAAAGGGCATAACTCACGCGTGATAATTAAAAAATATGCTCACAATTGTGCATCTAAGTAGTTAAATTCCACTATTTTTAAGTGGTTTTCCTTGTCATTGCGAATAAGCCAAAGGCTTATGTGGCAATCCCGTATTATATTAGTCTCATTAAATCCTTAATGGTATGAGATTGTGTTAATCCATGATTGTACCATTATAGCAAATAATCTACTCAAATCTATAATTTAGTGCTTGATATGTGCTAAAATTAAGGCTTAAATATTTAATATGGAGTAAAATTATGCCATCATTTGACACTGTGTCTGAAGTAAATAAAGTAGAATTAGTAAATAGTATAGACCAAGCAAATAAAGAGATTACTAATCGTTTTGATTTTAAAGATAGTAATGCTAGAATTGAAATTAAAGATCTGGAAGTAACGCTATTTGCTGATGATGATTTTAAGTTAGACCAGGTAAGAGATGTATTGATTACTAAAATGTCTAAGCGTGGAATTGATATAAGAGTTTTAGAAGACGGTAAAAAAGAAAAAGTTAGTGGTAATAAGATGAAAGAAATTATCAAAGTTAAAAATGGAATCGCTCAAGAGTTAGGTAAAAAAATAGTTAAACTATTAAAAGACAGCAAAATCAAAGTGCAAGGTAGTATTCAAGGTGAAGTAGTTAGGGTAAGTGGCACTAAACGTGATGATTTACAAGATGCTATGCAAGTAATTAAAAAAGATGTATTGGAAGTGCCATTGCAGTTTATTAATTTTCGTGATTAATGTATGATAATTGTTAAAGATTTAACTAAAAAATATACTAGTAAGAATATTGAGCATCATGTATTAAACGGAATATCCTTTAGCGTTAAGCGTGGAGAAGTGTTTGGAATTATTGGTAAGTCTGGTGCAGGGAAGTCTACGCTTATTAAGTGCCTAAATTTGTTAGAAAAACCAAGTTCTGGGGAAGTTATCATTGATGGAGTTAGTCTAACTAATGTAAGTATGCCAGAGTTAAGAAAAATTAGACAACAAATAGGGGTTATTTTTCAGGGGTTTAATTTATTAAATGCAAAGACTGTTTTTGAAAATGTTGCGCTACCTTTAAAGCTCCAAGCTAAGTTATCTAAACCTCAAATTAAACAAAAAGTAGATGAATTACTCGAGTTAGTCGGGCTAACTGAGCTTGCACATGAGTATCCGGGCCGTTTATCTGGAGGACAAAAACAGCGTGTTGGAATTGCTCGTGCGTTATCTACTTCACCTAAAGTTTTATTAAGTGATGAAGCCACTTCAGCTTTAGACTCACAAACCACAAATAGCATTTTAGAGTTATTATTAGATATTAATGAGAAGCTAGGCATTACAATCATTCTAATTACACATGAAATTGAAGTGGTGCGTAAAATTTGTGATAAAGTTGCAGTTATTGATGGCGGCAAGATTATAGAAGTTGGTAATACTGTAGATGTTATTTTACATCCAGTAGAGGATCTTACTCGAAAATTAATTTTAGAGGAAGAAACCGATAAATATCTTGAACAAATTATGGATTTTTATAAATTTCATAAAACTAAAAATACTCATTTACTAGTTATTTCTTTTATTGGTGAGCATACTTTTAATCCAATATTAAGTGAGGTTTCATTAGCCTCAGGTGTTGTTTTTAGCATTTTGCGTGGTGAACTAGGAAGAATCAAAAAAATGCCATTTGGGCAGTTATTATTGGAGATGAATGGTGAAGTCTCTGAATTAGAGCAAGCATTTTTACTTTTAGATGGGTATAGTGTACATTACGAAGTAATAACATAAACACTTACCCGCATCAAATCTACTTGCTATAATATGCGTATCTAAGTAGTTATACAAATCTCAGCAAGTTACTACATATGTGGTCATCACGAACTTAACACGCGTGTTTTGTTTCAGCATGACATACGCTATAAACTCTATATAATTTTATATAGCATTAGTAGTAATCTCAGTAATATATTTTAGGATAAATATGGATAAGAGCTTAATAAGAAATTTTTCGATAATAGCACATATTGATCATGGTAAATCAACACTAGCTGATAGGTTTATTGAATTTTGTGGTGGTTTAGATAAACGTAATATGAATTCTCAAGTTTTGGATTCTATGGATATTGAGAAAGAACGTGGGATTACAATCAAAGCTCAAACAGCTGCTTTAGAATATAAAGCCCTAGATGGACAAACCTATTACCTTAATTTAATTGATACTCCTGGGCATGTGGATTTCTCTTATGAGGTATCTAGGTCGTTATCCGCTTGTGAGGGGGCTTTACTTGTTGTAGATGCATCACAGGGAGTTGAAGCGCAAACAGTGGCTAATTGTTATACTGCTACTGAGCTTGGGGTAGAGGTTTTACCTGTATTAAATAAAATTGATTTACCTTCTGCTGAACCTGAGAGAGTATGTCAAGAAATTGAGGACATTATTGGTTTAGATACTGCTTTTGCGGTGCATTGTTCAGCAAAAACTGGCGTGGGGATTCAAGATGCGCTAGAACTAGTGGTAAGTAATATTCCTGCACCAAGTGGGGATGAATCTAAACCTTTAAAAGCGCTTATAGTTGATTCATGGTTTGATAACTATGTTGGTGTTGTGATGTTAGTTAGGGTAGTAGATGGCAAATTAAAACCTAAAGACAAAATTAAATTTATGAGTAATAATGGTGTTTTTTTATGTGAACAAGTTGGAGTGTTTACTCCAAAATCACAACAAAGAAAAGAATTATCTGCAGGTGAGGTGGGTTTTGTAATTGCAGGCATTAAAGAACTACATTACGCTAAAGTTGGTGATACTATTACACTTGAAAATAATCCTGCAGAGTCAAGCTTACCTGGATTTAAAGAAATCCAGCCTAAAGTATTTGCTGGGCTTTACCCTGTGGAGTCGCATGATTTTGAATCTTTGCGCGATTCATTAGAGAAATTAAAACTAAATGATGCATCACTTAATTATGAACCAGAAGTATCTCAAGCTTTGGGTTTTGGTTTCCGATGTGGGTTTCTTGGCTTGTTGCACATGGAGATTGTCCAAGAGCGTCTAGAGCGTGAATTTAATATGGATCTTATTACTACTGCTCCAACGGTAGTATATCAAATTGTACTAAAAGGCGGAGAGGTGATTGAAATTGAGAACCCATCCAAATTGCCTGATTTAAGCAAGATTGAAGAAATTCGCGAACCGATGATTAGAGCCAATATATTAGTTCCTAATGATTACTTAGGTAATGTTATTACTTTATGTAATCAAAAACGTGGGGTACAAACCAATATGCAATATATGGGGCGTCAGGTTATGTTAAGTTATGATATGCCTTTAAATGAAGTGGTATTAGATTTTTTTGATAAGCTAAAATCAGTATCTAAGGGATATGCTTCTTTTGACTATGAATTTAAAGAGTTTCAAGCTTCAGACTTAGTAAAACTAGATATTTTAGTAAATAGTGAAAAAGTAGATGCTTTATCGTTAATTGTGCATAGAGTGAGTTCTCAATACCGTGGGCGAGAATTAGCTTCTAAGTTGCGAGAGCTTATTCCTAGACAGATGTTTGATATTGCTATCCAAGCAGCTATTGGGGCTAATATTATTGCTCGTGAAACCATAAAAGCTATGCGTAAGAACGTGTTAGCTAAGTGTTATGGTGGTGACATTTCACGCAAGAAAAAATTACTCGAAAAACAAAAAGCTGGTAAAAAAAGAATGAAGCAAGTGGGCAATGTTGAAATTCCACAAACCGCATTTTTAGCAATTTTACAAGTCGACTAACTTTTGCGGGTTATTGAATGTCATTACGAACAATGCATAGCATGGTGTGGCAATCTGAGCTTATTGTTATAAAATTATGATATAGTTGAAATTTATGTGGAAAGTTCTAGATGGAAGGCATTAAATTAATTGTTGGGTTGGGTAACCCTGGTGCTGATTATCATGATACCCGTCATAATGCAGGTTTTTGGTTTGTGGATTGCATTGCTGATAAATATAAATTGAGTTTTACCTCCGAATCCAAGTATTTTGGGATGATGGCAAAGTTTAAGCATGCTGGAAAAGATGTTTTTTTGCTGAAGCCTCAAACTTATATGAATTTATCTGGCAAATCAGTGGTTTCTTTAGCATTGTTTTATAAGATTTTACCTCATGAGATACTTGTTGTCCATGATGAACTAGATTTTGATCCAGGTATTATAAAGCTTAAGCATGCTGGTGGCAATGGAGGACATAACGGCTTAAAAGATACAGACCGAGTGATTAGCAAAGATTACTGGCGGTTGCGTATAGGTATTGGTCACCCGGGTGATAGAAATAAAGTAGCCAGTTATGTTTTAAAAAGCCCAAATCTAGATGATAGAATATCTATCATGCATAGTCTAGATAAAGGTATATCAATATTAGATTTACTTCTTGATGGTCATTTTGCTAATGCAATGAAGCAACTACATACTAAATAATAAGTTGTTATAGGTAAAGATTATGAAAGAATTTTTTTTAAACAATAAATTCATATATTTATATTTAATCCTGGCTATTTTAACGTGTCTCACTGAGGTTTTTAATCTAGCTATTTTACGTTATATTACTAAACCTCTATTATGTTTAACCTTACTGGTTTATTTTATATACTATGACAATGGCATAAAAAATAATACATCCTCTCCAAATATATTGAGTAAATTAGTTTGTTGTGCCTTGGTATTTTCTTGTATGGGAGATACGCTTCTTATTTTCCCACAATTCTTTGTTTTTGGATTAGTGGCTTTTTTGATTGCTCATGTCAGTTATGTTTTAACCTTCTACAAAGATATAAAGGGTTGGAATAAGCTTAAAAATAAACGAATTCAAGCAACTATATTATTAGTTATCATATACTTAATAATCTTTTACTCATCAATTCAAAGTAAATTATTTGAGCTAAAAATTCCAGTTATAACGTACATGATAATTATTTCATTGATGTTTATCTTAGCTTTATTGCGCGATGCCAAATCAGGGTATATCTCAGTACTAATTGGAGCTTTATTGTTTGTGATTTCTGATTCATTTTTAGCAATAGATAAATTTGTTGGACATTTTTATTTAGCCAGTTTAGTAATTATGATGAGTTATTTATTAGCCCAATTTCTAATTATTTATGGGTTATTAAGAAGATATTCATTAGCAGAAAAAATAACATTATTGCCAATTGAGCATATTTAATCGTGATTGCTTCAAGTGGTTCTGCCATGTATAACTAAAAAATAGATTTGTATTAATCTAGAGGTGCGGAAATAACACACTAGTATGAAAGTAAGCCATGACGAAACCTCGTACTCAAGGTTGCTGAGTAGTTAGATGTGCTCTTAGAGGTAGTAACTTAATGGGGGTAAACATAAAATGGATTCTAGTATTATATTGTTGCTTTTAGCGCCAGTGTTTTTAATCATATTTGCTATGGAATGCATATATTGTTATAGAAAAAGTATTCCTATTTATAGTTTAAAAGATACTTTAGCTAATATTGCACTGTCTCTTATGTATCAGGTGTCTGATGTGTTGTTTACTTTATTAGTTATAAAGACTATTTATATTTGGATATTTAACCACGGCTTACAAATTTTTAGTATTAACTCTATATGGAATATCGCATTATTATTTTTATTCCAAGATTTTTTATATTATTGGTTTCATCGAGCGGCTCATACAGTGCGTTGGCTTTGGGCATCACATGTTACACATCATTCTTCTACAAAACTAAATTTCTCAACTGCTTTCCGACAAAGCATGACTTATCCTATTTCAGGAATGTGGATGTTTTGGATGCCTTTGGCTTATATGGGATTTAATCCAGATATGATAATTTTGGTTGTGGCATTAAATTTAGCTTTTCAATTTTTTATTCATACTCAGATAGTTAAAAAAATTGGAGTTTTAGAAAAGATCTTTAATACCCCCTCTCATCATAGAGCTCACCATGGAACCAATCCTCAATATATTGATAAAAACTATGCTGGGATTTTAATTATTTGGGACAAAATATTTGGTAGCTTTATTGCGGAAAAAGATGTTCCAAATTATGGCATAGTAGGGCAGGTATATAGTTATAATCCAATTACTTTAACTTTTCATGAATGGCGTTCAATGTTTAGTGATGTATTTCGTAATAAAAACTTACTACATTTTATTATGCCACCTAGTTGGAATAGAGTTCAGCAATCTACAACCCAAGTAGTTATGGCTCATAATTCTAAGCATTTGAAAGGAGAAAAATCCAATGGAAAATCTAAACATGTTGAGTGAGTTTTTTGCCACTAATAAAACCCAAAGTTATAGTTTTAGAATTCAAAAATTAAAACAGTTGCAGCAAAGCTTACTTAAGTTTGAAGGTGAACTTTTAGATGCTTTAAGGTTAGATTTAAACAAACCTATGATTGAGTCATATGCGGGAGAGATTGCAATTTTACATAATGAGATTAAGCATATTTCTAAGCATTTAAAATGTTGGATGAAACCTAAAAAAGTATCTAATCCGTTATCTTTATTTTATTCTCGTAGTTGTATTTACCATGTTCCATTGGGGGTGGTGTTAGTAATTTCTCCATGGAATTATCCAGTGCAGCTGGCACTATTGCCTTTAATTGGGGCAATTGCAGCAGGTAATTGTGTGGTATTAAAGCCTTCTGAATTTACGCCTAATGTAAATCAAATACTAAACTCTATTATAACTGAGGTATTTACAAATAACCACGTATTACAAATTGAAGGTTATGGGGTCTCATTGATTCCAGAGTTAATTAATTCCAAGATATTTAATCATGTATTTTTTACTGGTTCTACTAAAGTTGGTAGGGTGGTTGCAGGGTTATGCGCTAATCTTTTAATTCCATATACTTTAGAACTAGGTGGCAAAAGCCCTACTATCGTAGATAGTTCTGCTAACTTAAAGACTACAGCAAAGCGTATTGTTTGGGCAAAGTTTTATAATGCTGGACAAACTTGCGTAGCACCAGATTATATTTTGGTTCATAATACTGTGAAAGAGCAGTTAGTCAGTTATCTAAAACAGTATATTGATGAATTTTACTCTAATACTCCTCAAGATTTAGCTAAAATTATCAATCAAACAAGGTTTAATATTTTATGTGCTTATTTGGAAGGGGCTACTATTCTTCATGGTGGTAAGTATAACGCAGATTTGTTATCTTTTGAGCCAACTATTATTGATCTGCCAGGTCTGGATCATCCATTAATGAAGGATGAAATATTTGGTCCGATCCTTCCAATACTTAGCTATAATGATGTAGAGGAGTTAAAAACGATAATTAGTAAGAACCCTAATCCATTATCATTATATATATTTAGTGAAAATAAAAAACTTGTAACTAAGGTTATTAATGATATTCAATTTGGGGGAGGTGGAGTAAATATTGCTCTTATGCATGTTGCTAATGGTAATATGCCTTTTGGCGGGGTAATGTCTAGTGGTAATGGTAGTTATCATGGGATAAATAGTTTTAATACTTTCTCGCATCATAAACCTATAGTTAATATGTCAACTAAGTTAGATATATGGCTTAAGTATCCACCATATACGAACTTTAAGTTTTGGTTACTAAAAAAAATAGCATGATGATTTTAGAAATTAAGATTGGCAAATTGAGTTGTTAAGAAAGTAAGTTTTTTTTTGCATATTGCTATATTATGTTAAAATTCTATGTGCAACCAATTTGAACCGTTTTTATATGGAGCAGTTTTTTTATGCAGAATAAATTACGTCCGAAGTTTCTAGAACTTTTTACTTTAGCTCCTAAAATGGCTATTACGGCAAAAGTGTCTATACTACATCGGATTTCTGGTTTTTTACTTTTTTTAAGTATTCCGTGTATGATTTATATTTTACACAAATCGCTAACCCAACCTAATTTCTATTCTAATATGTATACAGTTATGTCCTTACCTTTGATAAAAATACTATATGTGGTTTTAATGGCGGCTTTTATTTACCATATGTGCGCTGGGGTAAGATTTTTATTTTTAGATATGGATAAGGGTGTTGAAATTAAGACAGCTAAAAAAACATCCTACATTGTATTAGTAGTTAGTCTTATTTTAAGCATAATTTTAGGGGTGTTGATATGGTAAAGGGTAAGTTAACTGGTGCAGGATATGGTTTTAATAGTTGGCTACAGCAACGTATAACTGCAGTTATAATGTTAGTGTTTGCTATAGCTTTTATAGCATTTATTTTGTTCTCAGCTTATTCAGTTAATTCGCTAATGCTTTCATGGCAGAGTTTGTTTAATTACCTCCCTGTTAAAATTGGTGCACAAATATTTTTTCTGGCATTAATTATTCATGCTTGGGTTGGTATTCGTGATATTTGGATGGATTATGTTACGTGTAATGCACTAAAGCTTAAATTACACATATTGACGATTCTATGGTTATTGGGTAGTTTAATTTATTCAATTAAAGTAATTTGGTAAAAGGAAGATACAATGTCTATACCTATAATGAAATATGACGCAGTTATCGTGGGTGGTGGCGGTGCTGGGTTACGTGCTGCATTACAATTATCTGAAGCTGGTGTAAAAACAGTTGTACTATCTAAAGTGTTTCCTACGCGTTCACATACAGCGGCTGCTCAAGGTGGGATATCTGCCTCTCTTGGAAATGTAGAAGATGATAACTGGCATTGGCATATGTATGATACAGTAAAAGGCTCAGATTGGCTTGGAGACCAAGATGCAATTGAGTTTATGTGTGCTCAAGCAGTTGATGCAGTTACAGAGTTAGAGCATTTTGGTATGCCTTTTGATAGATTAGAGAACGGTAAAATTTATCAACGCCCATTTGGTGGGCATATGTCTGATTTTGGTAAAAAACCTGTTAGACGAGCTTGTGCTGTTGCTGATAGAACTGGTCATGCGATGTTGCATGCTTTGTATCAACGTAATGTAAAAGCAAATACTAGTTTTTTAGTTGAATGGATGGCATTAGACTTAATTCGCAATGAAAATGGAGATGTGCTTGGAGTTACCGCTATGGAGATGGAGACTGGAGATGTGTTTATTATTCATGCAAAAGCAGTTTTATTTGCAACAGGTGGTTCAGGACGGATTTATCAGTCATCAACTAACGCATTTAATAATACTGGCGATGGTTTAGGTATTACTTTACGTGCTGGGTTACCAGTTGAGGATATTGAGTTTTGGCAGTTTCATCCAACAGGTTTGAGCGGCTCAGGAATTTTAATCACTGAGGGTGTTCGTGGAGAAGGTGGATATTTGTTAAACTGCAATGGTGAAAGATTCATGGAACGATATGCGCCAATAGCTAAAGATTTAGCTTCTCGAGATGTAGTATCTCGTGCGATGCAAATAGAAATTAACGAAGGTCGTGGGTGTGGGGCAAATAAAGACCATGTACTATTAAAGTTAGATCATTTAGGTAAAGATGTGATTGAGCAACGCTTACCTGGAATCCGTGAGATTTGTTTGCAGTTTTTAGGGCTTGATCCAACAAAAGATCCAATTCCAATTATTCCTACGTGTCATTATATGATGGGTGGGATTCCAACTAATTATAAGGCTGAAGTTATTGTCCCAAAAGGTGATGATATGGAAGTTAAGGTTGAGGGTTTTTATGCTGCAGGTGAGTGTGCTTGTGCATCAGTTCATGGGGCAAATAGACTTGGTACTAATTCTTTATTAGATTTAGTAGTATTTGGTAAGTCTGCAGCTAATTCAATGATTGAATATATTAAAAGCCATCAAGTTGAGCATAAGGATTTACCTAAAGATGCCGCAAAATTTACTTTGGAGCGTTTAGCTAAGTTAAATGAGGCGAATCATGGAGAAAGCCTTGCTGAAGTTAGAAACGAAATGCAGGTTATAATGCAACAACACGCAAGTGTATTTAGAACTCAAAAAACTCTTGAGGATGGTATCAAGAAACTTGAGCAAGTTGCAAAAAAAGCACTAAATATATATATCAAAGATAAATCAAAGGTGTTTAATACAGCGCGTGTTGAAGCACTGGAGTTTGCTAATAGTGTTGAGGTTGCTATTGCAACTATGGTATGTGCTGAGGCGCGTAAAGAGTCACGTGGTGCACATGCTCGGGTGGATTACTTAGAGCGTGATGATGATAAATTTATGAAGCATTCCTTATATTATAAGGATGGACGTAAGGTTTTATATAAAGATGTTCATACTAAGCCACTATCGGTGGATTATATAGAGCCAGCAAAACGTGTGTATTAAAAAATGTTTTGAGTATTAGTTTTTAAGTGTGTATGTTTAAAAAATTATTAAAATTAAACCATTAAACGACTATAAGCTGTTATTTACATACAATTAGCGTGTTAAATAAAGGATTACAAAAATGAGAAAAATGAAATTTTCTATATATCGTTATAATCCAGAAACGGATTCTAAACCATATTATAAAGATTATGAGGTTGAATTAGAGGACCAGGATACTAAATTATTAATTGCATTAATGAAGATTAAAGATTTTTATGATGACTCTTTATCTTTTAGACGCTCTTGTCGTGAAGGGGTTTGTGGCTCAGATGCAATAAATGTAAATGGGCGCAATGGCTTGGCGTGCTTAATGAACCTTGAAGAATTAAAACAACCAGTAATTTTGCGTCCAATTCCAGGATTGCCAATTATTCGTGATTTAATTGTGGATATGACACAGTTTTTTAATCAATATAACTCAATAAAACCATATGTTATTGATGATAGACCTATGCCAGAAAGAGAGCGCTTACAGTCTCCAGAAGATAGACAAGAGTTAAATGGCGTTATTGAATGTATTTTGTGTGCTTGTTGTTCTACTGCTTGTCCATCCTTTTGGTGGAACCCTGATAAATTTTTAGGACCAGCAGCGTTATTACATGCATACAGATTTATTGCTGACACACGTGATCAGGCAACAAGCCTGCGGCTAGATGAATTGAATGATCCATATCGATTATTTCGTTGTCATACAATTATGAATTGTGCAGATGTGTGTCCTAAGCATTTAAACCCTACTCGTGCGATAGGTAAGATAAAGGAGCTAATGGTTAGCCGTGCTGTATAATATAGAAAAGCTAAAGTGGCGCTCTAGGCGTTCGATGTTAGAGTTAGATTTATATTTTGATCGTTTTATAAAATATGGAAAGTTAGAGGCATTATCAGAGGTAGAGCTTAATGCTTATGCGGATTTATTAGAGCTAGAAGATAATAAGTTATTGTTATTATTACAAGGTAATTTAGTTTTAGAAAATCAGCTGATACAAAATTTAATTAATAATATTATAAACACTACTCAGGTAAAGAACTTAAATTAAAAATTTGGAGAAAACTATGTCAGATATACAGCAAACCATAAAAGTTGTTTTTGGGGATGGAACAACGGTAGAAATGCCGATCTTAAAAGCAAGCATTGGTGAAAATGTTATTGATATGCGAACATTAGGTAAATATGGGGTTTGGAGCTATGATCCAGCATTTTTGTCAACTGCTGCATGCGAATCTAAAATCACTTTTATTGATGGTGATAAAGGTCAGTTATTTTACCGTGGGTATCCAATTGAGCAGTTAGCCGAGCATTCTACACACTTAGAGGGTGCATATTTGCTTTTGCATGGTGAATTACCAAATAAAGAGCAAAAAGAAAAATTTGAGACAGCAATCAAATATCATACTATGGTAAATGATCAATTAATAAAATTATTTAGTGGTTTTAGACGTGATGCTCATCCTATGGCAATGTTAACTGGTGTTATGGGAGCATTGAGTGCTTTTTATCCAGATGCTTTTGATTTTAAGAATTTAGATAGCCGTGAAATAGCTATTCATCGTTTGATTGCTAAGATGCCAACTGTAACAGCTATGTGTTATCGTTATACTAAAGGCTTACCTTTTATGTATCCACGTAATGATTTGGACTATTCATCAAACTTTTTATATATGATGTTTGCGACACCTTGTGAAGAATACAAAGTAAATCCAGTTATTACTAAAGCTATGGACCGTATATTTTTATTGCATGCAGATCATGAGCAAAACGCTTCTACTTCTACAGTTAGAGTTGCGGGGAGTTCTGGTACACACCCATTTGCTGCTGTTGCTGCTGGAGTTGCTTGCCTTTGGGGACCTTCTCATGGTGGAGCAAATGAAGCGGTATTAAGAATGTTAGAAGAGATCGGTAGTGAGGATAAAGTAGATGAGTACATTGAAGGTGTTAAGAATAAAAAATATCGCCTAATGGGTTTTGGACATCGTGTATATAAAAATATGGATCCACGAGCAAGTATTATCCGTAAGACATGCTATGAAGTTCTAGATGCATTAGGTAAGCACGATGACCCAATATTTAAATTAGCTATGAAGTTAGAAAAATATGCGTTGTCTGACCCATACTTTATTGATAAAAAGTTATATCCTAATGTGGATTTTTATTCTGGGATTATTCTGCGTGCTATTGGCATACCTTTGGAAATGTTTACCACAATTTTTGCATTAGCCCGTGTAGTGGGATGGTTAGCGCAGTGGAAAGAAATGATTACTGAGCCTGATCTAAAGATTAGCCGCCCACGTCAGCTATATACTGGCTATACTTCCCGTGACTATGTGGAAATTAACAAACGCAAATAATTAAAGTTAAAAAAGCCTATATTTATAGGTCTTTTTTAACTTGTCATTCCTGCGAACACACGAGTGTGGAAGGCAGGAATCCATGCTCTAATAAATTTGTTAAGTATTAAGTGGTTTGCTTTTGCTATTTGTGCGCTACTAAGATATAATTTATATCAACATTACTGCTTATAGAGGTTTTCCCATTAATTGGGTCATAATCTAGGCCTTTGATTTCACTTACAGTTAGCTTGTTTTTATTAAGCATATGGCATAATTCTGAAGGCTTAATAAATTTAGAATAGTTATGCGTACCTTTAGGGATAATTTTCAAAATATATTCTGCAGCAATTACCCCAAGCGCATAGCTTTTAAAGGTGCGATTCAGTGTGGAAAAAAACGCCACACCATTTGGCTTAAGTAATTTAGCACAATTAGCAATAATTATTTCTGGATCTTGTACATGCTCTAGCATCTCCATACAGCTTACCACATCAAAACTATGTGGGTATTTTTCTGCCATATCTGCAATATCAATGCACTTATAATTAATGTTTAAGCTACTTTCATATAAGTGTAGCTTAGCTGTTTCTATAGATTGTGGAGCAAGGTCAATCCCGGTAACTTGGGCACCACACTTAGCTAGGCTTTCAGCTAATATTCCACCGCCACAACCAACATCAATAACCTTAGCATTTCTAAGTATAGCATGATTCTTAATAAATTGTAAGCGAACTGGATTTATTTGATGTAAGGTTTTAAATTCACCTTCTAGATTCCACCATTCATGAGCTAGATCATTAAATTTATTGATTTCATGTTGTTGGTGTTGCATTTATAAATTATCCTGATTAGATTGATTAGATTGATTAGCTAGTCTAGAGCTAATCAAATTAAGAAAGTCATCGCCGAATTTATTCATTTTATTATTTAAGCTACTTACTTCAGAAGAAAACTTATTATAAAAAATGTATGCAGGGATAGCTACAAATAAGCCAATAGCTGTTGCAACTAAAGCTTCAGCAATCCCAGGTGCAACGGTAGATAGGGTTGCCTGCCCCATATTGCCAAGACCAATAAATGCATGCATGATTCCCCATACGGTACCAAGTAGTCCAATGTATGGGCTAACTGAACCAAATGTTGCAAGAGTTGCTAAGCTGCTTTCATAATGATCTATTTCTGCCTCTACACTAGAGGCAAGAGTTCTTTCAATATTAAGCATAATTACCGTTGCGTCGGTTGTGCCTTGTTTATTTAGCTTGTTGTATTCATTGATTCCATTATAAAATAATGCTTCTACTGAACGATGGTGTTCTTTTCCTGTTAGTGCTGTATATAGGGTAGATACGTTATTGGTATTTTGATACTGGCGTAAAAAAGATTTTGTATTATGTTTTACCCGTGTTAACGAGATCCATTTGCTAAATATAATACCCCAGGATAAAATAGAAAATACTACTAAAATACCAATTACTATTTGTACTATAATACTTGCGTTTAGTATTAATTGGATAATCGAAATTTCTTGTTCCATATTTACTCCATATCTAGTTGTTAATGCATTATTGTCATTGCGAAACTTGCTAACATACTATTGTGTAGCAAATTGTAGCAATCTCATAAAATACCTTTTCTTAGGTCTTGGGATTAAAGGACTTATCTGAAATATCACTACGATATTGCATTCCTGCGAAGTTAATTTTATTAATTGCCTGATATGCTTTAGCTTTGGCTTGTTTTATTTCAGAATCCATTGCAACAATGCATAATACTCTGCCACCATAAGTGTACAGTTGATTGTTTTTAAGGGTTGTCCCTGCGTGAAACACCTTAATGTTTTTATCTGCAATTTCAGATAAGCCATCTATTATATCATTTTTTCTAGGGTTTTGCGGGTACCCATGACTTGCAATTACTACCCCTACCGCATATGAACTATTCCAAATTGCTTTAATTTGATTTAGCTGTTTATTTAAGCCGTAGTTTATTAGCTCTATAAAATCACTTTCAAGTCTCATCAATATTGGTTGTGTTTCTGGGTCACCAAAGCGACAGTTAAACTCTAAGGTTTTAATATTTTGATGTTTATCTATCATTAAGCCAGCATATAAAAATCCACTATATTCATGTCCTAAGTTCTTCATGCCTTCAATTACTGGGGTAATAATCTCACGTATAACTTTATCGTGTATTTGTGGGCTTACAATTGTTGCTGGGGAGTATGCTCCCATGCCTCCAGTATTTGGTCCTGCATCACCATTAAGTAGTCTTTTATAATCTTGTGAGCTTGCCATAGGTAAGATGTTCTTACCATCTATCATTACAATAAAGCTCGCTTCAACTCCATCTAAAAATTCTTCAATTACTACTTTAGTTTGAGTTTTGCCAAATGTGTTGTTAGTAAAAATATCATCAATAAAGCTAAGTGCCTCACTAAGTTTTGCAGCAACAAGTACTCCTTTACCGGAAGCTAATCCATCCGCTTTAATAACGATAGGGAATGGTTGTTGTTTTAAATATTCTTTAGCTTGGTTATCATTATCAAAAGTAACATATTTTGCGGTGGGGATATTATTTTTTAACATAAACTCTTTAGCAAATGCTTTAGAGCTTTCTAGCTGTGCACAAAACTGAGTTGGTCCCCATATTTTTAAGTTATGAAGTCTAAAAGTATCCACAACACCCAAAGACAATTCTAGTTCAGGTCCTACTATTGTAAAATCAATGTCATTATTAAGAGCAAAATCCAGTAGATCAGGTATCTTGGTTATGTTTATATTCTGAACTTTATTTTCTGTTGCCGTGCCACCATTTCCTGGAGCAACATATACGAGCTTACAGTTAGGGGATTGAGCTAGCTTCCAAGCAATGGCATGTTCTCGACCACCAGATCCTATTACTAAAATTTTCATATTTACCATTTAATTCTTTAACATTATTTTGTATTAGAGGGTATTTTAGCACATGCTATTTATTACAAGTTTTAAAAATTAATGATTGATTAAGCAAGATGTAATCAAGCGCTTATTTAAGCCACTACAAATGCAAACTTTGCTTTACATCTTCTGGGGGTATGTGGTATAATCATGCTCATTTTATTATTTAAAAAGCATACTAGCGGTCAAGGGGTGTAGTGTAACTTACTATCTAAAAAATCCGCTAGTAGAAGTATAACCCTTTTAAGGAATTTCACATGTCATCGTCAAAAGAAAATATATCATTATTAAAAGAAATGTTTGAAGCGGGTGTACATTTTGGTCACCAAACTAAATTTTGGAATCCAAAAATGAAGCCATTTATTTTTGGCTCAAGAAACAAAATTCACATCATAGATTTAGACAAAACGGTAGATCTTTTTCAAGGTGCTGTATCTTTTGTTAAGCAATCAGTTAAAAATAAAGGGTCTGTATTATTTGTCGGTACTAGATCACAAGCTAGCGAGATTTTAGCTGAAGAAGCAAAACGCGCTGGAATGCCATATGTTAATCACCGTTGGTTAGGTGGTATGTTAACTAATTTTGAAACAGTTAAAAAGTCAATTAAAAAACTAGAAGTGAAAAAAGCACTTTTAGAAAAAATAGATGCTGGCTTATCAAAAAAAGAAATCTTAGACTTAACTCGTGAGGTGGCAAAGTTGGAGTCCAGTATTGGTGGTATTGCTGAAATGAAACAGATTCCAACGGTATTATTTATTGTTGATACTGGTTGTCATGATATTGCAATTAAAGAAGCAAAAAAACTTGGCATTACAGTTGTGGGTGTTGTTGATACTAATAATGATCCTTCAGTTGTTGATTATGTTATTCCTGGTAATGATGATTCAGCAAAGGCTATCCGTCTATATACCTCAAGAATCGCAGATGCTGTGCTTGATGCTAAGAAACATGCAATTACTGAACTTGCTGGTCAAGTTAAACTGGAACTAGTTGAAGATGAAGAATCAAAACAAAATACTGTACATAGAGTAAAAAAATCAGTAGCAGCTGAAAAAGTATCTGACTCTACAGAAGCTACGGTAACAGAATAAATTTAGGAGTGTATTAGTATGTCAAATATAAGCGCTAAAATGGTTGCTGAACTCAGAGAAATGACTGGTTTAGGTATGATGGAGTGCAAAAAAGCTTTGGTTGAGGCAAATGCTGATCTAAAAAAAGCCGAAGAGATTTTGCGTATTAGAAGTGGAGCTAAGGCTTCAAAGTTTGCAGGCAGAACAGCAGCTGAGGGTGCAGTTGTGGTTTATGTCAGCGATGATGGCAAAAATGCTGCATTAGTTGAGGTAAACTGCGAAACAGATTTTGTGGCGAAAGATGACAACTTTGTTAATTTTGCAAATAGTGTGGCTAAGGCTATTGTTATGCAAAATATTACAACTCTTGATTCTATTTCTGCTACAAAATTAGAAAATGGTCAAACAGTTGAAGAAGCACGTAAGGATATTGTTGCTAAACTGGGTGAGAATATTTCAGTACGTAGGTTTAAATTGTTTGCCACACAGGGTCATATTGCTACATACTTACATGGTAAAAAAATTGGAGTAGCCATAGATATTAGTGGTGGTGATGCTGAGTTGGGTAAAGATTTGGCTATGCATATTGCTGCAAACAAACCTATTTGTGTATCTAAAGATAATGTGCCACTTGATAAAATCGAAGCTGAGCGTAATATTTATACTCAACAAGCTGCGTCAAGCGGAAAACCGGCAGAAATAGTTACAAAAATGGTTGAAGGTCGGATTAATAAATATTTAGCAGAGATAACTTTACTGGGGCAGCCATTTGTTAAAAACCCAGATGTTACTGTTGAAAAACTTTTAGCTAACAAAAATAGTAAAGTTAATAGCTTTGCCATGTTCGTTGTTGGTGAAGGTATTGAGAAGAAAAGTGTTGATTTTGCTGCGGAAGTTGCTGCAGTTACAGCTCATTAATACTAAGCCCCTCTAATTTCGCAAGTGTAAGAACCTGTTTAAGATGCACGAGCTATAATATATAGAGGCTATTTTCTACAAGCATTTAAAAATCCTTTACTTTGTAAAGGATTTTTGCTATAATATACTATATGAATTAATTTAAGGAGGTGTTTAATGATAGAAAATACAATTCAATTTAGCGATAATGCGGTAAATAAAGTTAAGGAGCTAATTGAAGAAGAGGGAAACTCTGATTTAGGGTTGCGTGTATTTATTACTGGAGGCGGATGTTCTGGATTTCAGTATGGATTCACTTTTGATGAAGTTAGTAACGATGATGATCTTGTTGTTAATAAAGACGGAGTTAAATTTTTGGTGGATGGAATGTCTTACCAATATTTAGTTGGTGCAGAAATTGATTATATTGATTCGTTTGAGGGTTCTCAGTTTACTATTAAGAATCCGAAAGCAACAACAACCTGTGGGTGTGGGTCGTCATTTTCCATTTAATAAAGGAATAATGTAGATGAAGTATTCATTTTTAATTTTTAGTTTTTGTATGCTAGGCACTGTATATTCACTTGGGTTGACAGATTTTGTGCCAGATTTCTTGTTGCCTAGTAGGTCAGATAGTGTTATTGCTAGTGGTACACCAAATACACCAAGTGGTTTGGTAAGTAATAATAAAGCTAGTGCAACAACTAGCTCTGCTAGCAAAGCTGGATACTGTCGTAACGTATATAATACAAAAATGGACTCGGTTTTTTGTAATAATACAAAAATAGTGGAGAGCTTGGTGGTTGCATCATCTGATATTGCGGATAATACTCCAATTACAGATATTACGAGTGTTGTTCCAGTGAAGCCTTGGGCTAATCAGAATGCTTTACAAGATCAAGAATTAAAAAATGCTATGAGTACTAAGTACCAATACGTTATTCCTCTACAACCAAACTCAAATATGGATATGAATATTAATTCGAATAAGGTGCAGTTTAACATTAAGTACTAATTAGAGAGGGGGGTTTATGATACTTATATATTTATTAGCTGCTTTAGTGGCATATTTAATTGGTTCTTTATCTTTTGCTATTATTGTTAGCAAATTTTATAACATTAGTGATCCTCGTTCATATGGTTCAAAAAATGCTGGCGCAACCAATGTTATGCGTAGTGGTAATAAACGTGCGGCTATGTTTACTTTACTGGGGGACTTGCTTAAGGGGGTGATTGTTGTTTGGGGAGCACAATTATTATTTAGGCATCATGATGGCTATCAGTTTGTCGTTGCCTTATGTGGAATATTTGTGGTAATTGGTCACATATATCCAATATTTTTTAAATTTAAGGGTGGCAAGGGTGTTGCAACTGCACTAGGTGCGATGTTAGGTTACAATATATTTTTAGCATTATTTGTTGTGGCGACTTGGTTTTTGGTTTTTAAATTATCTAAGATTTCTTCCTTATCTGCTTTAGCTGCTGCTGTATTAGCTCCATTATTTGCTTATTCTTTAATGGGTAATAATGCTTATTTTGGTGCAACATTAGTAATTGCTTTCTTTATTTTGTATACACACAAATCAAATATTTTTCGTCTAATTACTAATCAGGAGCATAAGTTTGACAAACCAAAAGATTAAAGCAATAATTCTAGTTAATCTTGGCTCACCTGATAGGCTAGAAGTGAGAGCAATTCGTAAATTCCTACAAAATTTTTTAAGCGATAGGCGTGTAATTGGGTTACCGAGATTGCTTTGGATACCTATATTATACGGAGTTATCTTACCTTTTAGATCTTCTAAATTGCTTAAAAAATATAGAGAAATTTGGCATAACAAGAGCAACTCTTCTCCATTGGTGCATTATACAAAACTCCAAGCAAATAATCTATCCCAAATGGTTACTACAAATGATACTATTATACGGTATGCTTTTTCTTACTCCACTCCAATAATATCTGATATTCTTGATGAACTCCATACTTCTTATGATGTAGAGACATTAAGAGTTATTCCATTGTATCCTCAATTTTCTTCCACTACTACTGCTCCTATTTTTGATAAAATCTTGGGATATTATAAAACTAAGAAGTCAATTCCATCTATCAGTATTCTTCGTGGATTTGCGGATAATGTATTGTATATTGATGCAGTTGTGAATAAGATTAAGAAGTCATTTGAAATAAATGGTCGTGGTGAAAAGCTAATTTTTAGTTATCACTCCTTACCTGTTGCAATAATTAATGCAGGAGATACTTATTATGATGAGTGCTTTTTAACTACAAAACATATTGTTAAATTATTGGGTTTAGAAACTGATGAATGGGTGATAACCTTTCAGTCAAAATTTGGGGCAAATAAATGGTTATCTCCGGTAACAACTGATACTTTATGTGATTTAGCGAAAAGTGGAATAAAAAGCATTGATATTGTGTGTCCAGGATTTGTAAGCGACTGCTTAGAGACATTAGAAGAGATAGCTATTATGAATAAAGATAAATTCCTGGTTAATGGGGGAGTTCATTATAATTATATATCATGTATTAATGATAGTGAGTTAACTACGAAGCTATTATATAATCTTTGTTAATGAATAAATAAGAGCAATCCCAGATTTAATTATACGTTATGATTCACGCCTTATGTACAATAATTACACGGCGCTACTCATTATTTTACTCTTTCATATTGGGGTTCTAATTTAGCTCACTGCTGTCTTGCCTACTAATTGTAGGCGGTGGGCGCACTTTGCTTCATTAGAGCTCCAATCTGTTTGAGTATCGTCTAATTAAATCTGGAGCAGGTATAAGATTTAATTTAGAAAAGGGGAATCATGTGTGCGGTATTGTTGGTGGAATTAGCGAACGAAATGTTGTTCCGATAATTTTAGAGGGTTTATCTCGTCTAGAGTATCGTGGTTATGATTCAGTTGGAATTGCCGTTCTTAATGAAAGCTGTGAGTTAGTTAGAGAGCGTTGTGTAAACAGAGTAAAAACCTTAGATCTTCAATGTAAAACAAATAAATTTAAAGGTTTAATTGGCATTGGACATACTAGATGGGCTACTCATGGTGGAGTTTCAGAGTCAAATGCGCATCCTCATTTTTCGCATGACTGTATAAGTGTGGTGCATAATGGTATTATTGAAAACTATACCCAAAAACGTGACGAATTAATTAAGCAAGGCTATGTTTTCCTATCAGAGACTGATACTGAAGTTATCGTTCATTTAATTCATTTTTATTATATTAAAACTAAAAATTTACTTGAAGCCGTGAAGCTTACAATTAAGGAATTATCAGGGGCATATGCTATTGGTATTATGTGTAAGGATTATCCCGATCAGTTAATCTGTGTGAGTTTAGGTGCTCCTTTAGTACTTGGGGTTGGGATAAATGAAATGTATTTTGCTTCAGATATTTCAGCGGTTTTACCAGTTACGCAAAAGGTTGTATACTTAGAAGATGGTGATGTTGCTGTTGTGAGTCTTACTGGTTACGTAGTATATGACAGGCATAATAATATAATTGACAGAAAAATTAACATTAGCGAATTATCAGCAAATCAGGCAGAGCTTGGGCATTACCGCCACTTTATGCAAAAAGAGATTTTTGAGCAGCCGCAAGCCATTGCAGACACCTTACAATACCTAGGTAATACTTTTTCGGCAGAATCTTTTGGGGAAAACGCTGATTCTATTTTTAATGCAATCGATGGAATACAAATTATTGCTTGTGGCACAAGCTATAATGCTGGCTTAGTAGCTAGTTATTGGTTAGAGAGTATAGCAGGAATCCAGTGTAATGTTCATATTGCGAGTGAATATCGTTATCGTAAAATTATACCAAATAAAAACAATTTAATTATAAATATCTCACAATCTGGTGAAACTGCTGATACTTTGGCATGTATTAAGCATGTGCATGAGCTTGGAATGTTAAATACTCTATCAATTTGCAATGTGCCAGAAAGCAGTTTAGTTCGCTTATCTAAATTACATATATTAACTCGGGCAGGCATCGAAATTGGTGTTGCTTCAACTAAGGCATTTACTACACAATTAGTGGTATTATTATATTTAGCCTATACCTTAGCTAAAGTTAAAGGTAAATTAAATGCGCTTGCTGAAAAATCTGCAATTGAGGAGATACGTAAATTACCTCAGTTGGTGGTAGATGCCTTTAAAATAGAGCCTGAACTAGTAAAAATTGCACAAGAATTAAAATATAAAGAACACGCCTTATTTATTGGGCGCAATTCACTGTATCCAATTGCAACAGAGGGGGCATTAAAAATCAAAGAGGTTTCTTATATTCATGCTGAGAGTTATGCAGCAGGGGAACTTAAGCATGGTCCATTATCTTTAATTGATAATAATATGCCTGTGGTTTTTTTAATGCCACAAAATCTATTATTAGATAAAGTTAAATCTAACTTACAAGAAATACTTGCACGCCAAGGAACGGTTTATTTATTTACAGACTCTAATGACGAGATTTTAGGCAAATGTCACAGTGTTATTAAGTTAGCAACAAGTAATATTTCAGAATATTTATTACCAATCATATACACTATACCTTTGCAGTTACTGGCATATCATACAGCTATTGCTAAAGGCACTGATGTTGATAAACCAAGGAATTTAGCTAAAAGCGTAACAGTAGAGTAATTGGTGGCATATAAATAAAATATTCGTGGGGGGAGGCGGTGAGCCTAACCCTTGGCACTTGTCGGTCCACATATGGCTGCTGTATTCCTACCCTGACCAGGTTTTGTGGTGAACAATGCAAGGAGACCCACCATTGTTTGAATGTAATTGTTTAACTATTCATGTACGCAATTATGATTTATTTTTTTAATGGCGCCGTGTACTTATTGTACATAAGTCATTAAAAAATAAACTATAATTGATGCAGATAAGTGGTTTTAAAATGGTAGTTTAAATCCACCAGGCAATCCTGGAGTAGCGCCTTCCATTTTTTTAGAGCTTTGCTCATCAACTTTACGATTAGCATCATTAACTGCAGCGGCAATTAAATCTTCTAGCATTTCTTTATCGTCCATAATTGATGGATCGATATTTACTTTTTTAATATCATGTTTGCCAGTCATTAGAACTTTAACTAGCCCGGCACCAGATTCGCCATTAACTTCTAGTTTTGCAATTTCTTCTTGCGCTTTTTGCATGGTTTCTTGCATTTCTTGCGCTTTTTTCATTAGCCCTGCTAATTGACTCTTATCAAACATTTTATTTCCTTTAGTTAGCTATATTGGTTTTATACTGCCAGGAGTTATTATAGCAGAAAACTTATTAATAATAGTGGATAATTTTTCATCATTATATATTGATTCTTCTGCAAAAGACTGTTTTTGTTTTTTTTCTTGCAGGTTTTTTTCTTTTAAGGTTTCGGTAACTTGGGTAGAAAATGAGTATAAAAAAGATATTGTACTATTAAAGAACGCGTTTAATACTTTTTGGATTTTTTCTATAGTATTAGCATTAAAACTACTTTGGTAGCGATTATCGATAATGACTTCAAATGAATTACTAGAGTGATTTACTAATTGTGCATTTTCAAGAAATGGCGCTGCATGGCCAAGGTCTTGTTTAATACTATCAACTAATTTACACCAATTTCCATCAAACTGTAATTGTACGACTTTAGGTGTGGCTTCTTCAATTATTTCATTATTCAACATATTAATAATAGGCTCTGGAAGAACAGTTTGTTTTTCAGCTAGCGTGCTAACTATTGTTTCTGAAACAACAGGGTTATGCCCAGGTGTTTTTTCTAATATAGGCTGAGAATCTTTAGGTGTGGCTTTATCTGCCTGAACATGTGGTTGTTTGGTTGTTTCTGCTGCATCTGACACTTTAAAATTACTATTTTTTATGACAATATTCTTAGTGTTGTTGGTACCGATAGTAAAGGCAACCATGCGTAATAAAGTCATAATAAAGGTTGAATATTTATCTTTTACTATTTGAATTTGTTGTAATCCAAGGTTACAAATCTCAAAATATAATTGGACATCATTAATGCTCATTTTTTGTGCATAATCATTTAGTTTGGGTTCTTCAGTATATTTGGCTAGTTGTATTAGACTAATATTACATAGTTGCTTACTTAAATTTTGTAGGCAGTTTTCTAAATCAAAGCCCTCATCATAGGTTTTTTTAGCTATGGCAATTAACTCATTAGTATTAGTTGTAATGATTGCATCAAGTAGCTCAAAAATGATTTTATCATCAGATAAGCCTAACATTTTTATAATATCATTTTCTGTTATATTGCTATTAGAAAAGGCAATTACTTGGTCTAGTATAGATAATGCATCTCGCATGCTACCATTAGCTACAGAAGAAACTATATCCAAGGCACTAGTTTCAAATTTTACATTCTCTTGAGTTAAGATATGCGCTAGATGCTTAGATATTTCTGTAGGTAATAAATTACGTAACTTAAGTTGTAAACAACGAGAAAGTATAGTTATTGGAAGTTTTTGTGGATCTGTTGTTGCTAGAATAAATATAATATGTTTTGGTGGTTCTTCTAAAGTTTTTAACATGGCATTAAAAGCTGATTTAGATAGCATATGTACTTCATCAATGATGTATACAGTATAATCTCCTTGTGTTGGAACGTATTGAGAATTATCAATCAATTCACGAATATTATCCACTCCGGTATTGCTTGCTGCATCAATTTCAATTACATCTACAAATCTACCGCGGTCAATTTGGGCACATGTATCACAGCTACAGCATGGTTCTGAATTAACCAAATTGTGGCAGTTTAATGCTTTAGCAATGATTCTTGCTATAGTTGTTTTGCCAACTCCTCTGGTTCCTGTTAGAAGATACGCATGATGTAGCCTATTTGTAGTAATAATATTTTTTAATACAGTTGTCGCTAGGTTTTGCCCAATTAAATCTGCAAACTTTTTTGGACGCCATTTACGTGCAAGAACGGTATATTCCATTAAGACTTCCTGAATTAAAAAAATAAATTATGTATATATTTTATCATGTTTTGGTGTGGTATTCCTTATAATATTTTAATATGTGGCTTTAACATTGAAATATGCTACAATTATGCTAGAGTTTTATTCTTAAAATTATTTGAAAAGCTAGTGTAATATGAATAGAAAAGGTCTTTTTACTAAAATAATATTGTTATTGTTTTTATTTTTTACATTTTATATTGGTAATCTGGTTTTTTTCCCACAACAACTGCCAAGTAATGAGTACCGCATTACTGTTAATAAAAATCAAAGCCTATCTAAGCTTGCCGTACTATTAGAAGATCAGAAAGTCATTAAAAGTAGTAAAGTGTTTTTATACTTATTAGAGCTATTACGTAAAGATAAAAAAATTAATGCTGGGGTTTATATTTTAAAGCATCCAATTTCTTTATGGGGGATTGTTTTTAGATTAAGTAATGGTCAGCCTGATCAAATTAGCATTACTATTTTGGAAGGTTGGACATTTTTACAGCTAAAGCAATATATAGATACTTTAGAAGATATTCAGCATATCACAACTAACCAAACAGAAACCGATATAAAAAATACGTTAAAAATTAATTTACCTAATTTGGAAGGTGTGTTTTTACCTGATACTTATTTTATTGCGCCAAATCAAACTGATTTAGAAATATACCAGCAAGCTTATAAATTAATGCAATTAAAAATAGAATCACTTTATTCAAATCGTAGTCCAATTGCACATGTCAATAGCCCATACCAATTACTAATTTTGGCAAGTTTGGTGCAAAAGGAGACTAATAATGTAACTGATATGTATTTAATTTCTACGGTATTTAATAATAGGTTAAGGGTAGGAATGAAGCTACAAGACGACCCTGCAGTATTTTATGGTTTGCGTGGGCGGGATAAAGTTACCCGCAGTGATTTCTTGGTAGATACTCCATATAACACTTATTTACATACTGGTTTAACCCCAACACCAATTTGTATCCCGGGACTTGATGCATTAAAGGCTTCTGCAAACCCTATGGATAAACAAAATGTTTATTACTTCATAGGTATAGGTGGTGGCAGAACCAAATTTTCAGAAACTTATAAAGATCATATGGGTGCAGTAAGCAAATATTTAAAAAAATCCAGCAAATAATATTGGTTCATTTTTTAATTATGCGATAAGGAATTGTAATTTTATGAATAAACGTGGACTATTTATTTCGGTAGAGGGTATTGATGGGGCAGGTAAGTCTACCCATATAGCTTTTATAAGTGAATATTTAAAAAATCTTGGTTATCCAGTTACTTTAACCCGTGAGCCAGGCGGAACTGATCTTGGTGAAAAAATTCGGGGGTTATTATTAAATAGCACTAATATGCATAAAATAACTGAGTTACTTTTAATGTTTGCTTCTCGCCAAGAACTTATTCACAATGTAATTATGCCAAATTTAGATAATGGAGTTTGTGTTATTGCTGATAGGTTTATTGATGCTTCAATTGCTTACCAGGGTATTGGTCGTGGTTTGGGAATAGATACCGTGGAAAAAGTTATATCAATTCTGGAGCCGCAAATCACTACTGATCTAACCATTTTATTTGATACTCCTTTACCAATTGCTCTTCATAGGGTATCACGTAGCCGCAATAAGGATAGAATAGAAAACGAGGCCGATAATTTTTTTTCAGCAGTACAAAAAGCATACCACGATATCGTAAAACGTGCTCCTCATAGAGTTAAGTTAATTTCTACCGATCAACCGAAGGAGGATACTCAAAAAATGATAGCTACTCTTTTAGCAAATCTGGTGAGTAGTACTCGTGGTGGATAACAAACTATATCCATGGCAAATCAATGATTTTACTAAACTGCGGCAGTTAATCGACAAGTTGCCATCTGCAATTTTACTTTTAGGGCAAAACAACATAGGCGTAGAGGTGTTAGCTTCAAATTTTATTGCATCAGTGTTATGTAATTTAAAAACCACAAGTGATCCTTTATTATGTGAGTGTAATTCGTGTGTATTATTGCGAGAAAGTTCTCACCCAGATTTGTTTTATCTAACTCCAGACATAAGCGAAGCAAAAACCAAAAACATAACTATAAAAAATGTACGTGAGGCAATAGAGTTTGTATCACTGACTCCTCATTTATCACCATATAAGGTTGTTTTTATTGAAGATGTAACGCAATTAACTCAAAACAGTGCTAATGGCTTACTAAAAGTTTTAGAAGAGCCACCAAAGTATGTGATTTTTGTATTGATTAGCAATAATATAGGTGATATGTTACCAACATTAATCAGCAGATGTTATAAATATAAGCTTTTGTCTCCAAGTTATGATGAGGGTTTAGAATATCTTGAAATTAATAAGATAGATAATATGAAGTTTTGGTTAGCATATTATCAAAACTGCCCGTTGTTTGAAGTTGAGGTTACTTTAGAACAGCTGGGTTTACTAACAGCCGTTCTAATAAAACCAAGTGTAGATAATATTTTTAATGCTAGCCAAGTATTTAATGGTAAAACAATATCTTTTGAGTTTATTATAACGTTTTTATCTAAATGGGTTAGTGATTTAGCCACTTTATCTTCAGGTGGTAGTTTACATTATTTTTCTGATTACAAAGATCTTATTACACCACTACTTTCTAAAATACAGTTAAATAAACTATTTTATTTTTATGATAAACTAAACTTTCTATCTGAATGGGTAAATCATCCGTTAAATTATCAGAGCCAAACAGAAAACCTGCTATTTCAGTATCAGCAGGTATTTCAAATTTAATTATGCTTAAGAACCTGTTCAAAATCTTCCAATCTGCTATGAAAAGCACTAAATTGGCTATAACTTTGTTTGCAATAGCTGGGCTATTACTCAAAGATTATATAAAATTTTATCTCAATTATTGCTTTTCTCGCAACGATTAAAGACATTAAATAGGTTCTAATTATATAAAATGTTGCGCTGCACATACATAAAAATGCATTTCTAGTATAAAATACATTTTTATACGCGTAAAGGTTAATAAATTATCGTCATTGTGATCTTTGTAAATACACTATTGTGTAAGCAAAGCGTGGCAATATCCTAAAGTGTATTTTACAGTTTATTATAGTTTGGAGGTTTATTTTGCGTTTATTAGTATCTAAGCATAGCGTAGGTAAATGGGCTGCATACTACATATATAAAAAGATTATAGAATTCAAACCTACAATTGCCAAGCCTTTTATTTTAGGATTACCTACAGGAACAACTCCTATAGAGATGTATCAGGAATTAATCAAGCTTTATCAGGATAATAAATTAAGCTTCAAGCATGTAATAAGCTTTAATATGGATGAATACGTGGGGTTACCTAAAGAGCATCCACAATCTTACCATCATTATATGCATAATAATTTTTTTGATCATATTGATATTAATCACAACAATATTTATATCTTGGATGGAAATGCGTCAAATTTAGAGCTTGAATGTAAGAAATTTGAAGAAAATATTTTGCAAAGTGGAGGTTTAGATTTAATTGTTGGTGGAGTAGGTGAGGATGGGCATATAGCTTTTAATGAACCTGGTTCTTCCTTAACCTCATTAACAAGAGTAAAAAGATTAAATTACAATACAATTCTTGCAAATTCAAGATTTTTTAATAATAACATTTCACAAACTCCAAGTTTAGCATTAACTATGGGAATAAAAACTATCCTTGATGCTAAAGATATTGTAATTCTAGCTAAAGGGGTTAAAAAAGCCTCAGCGGTTGCTAATGCGATAGAAGGGGCCGTATCTGGCATGTATCCGATAACAGCATTACAGATGCATAATAAAGTAGTTATTGTCTGCGATGAATTTGCTACATACAATTTAAAAGTAAGAACCGTACGCTATTTTGAAGATATAAAAGATGAATACTCTTTAATTGGAGATAATATAGATAGTTTTAGCTGCGGCTTGGAGACCAGTAAATGGCTGATATAAACTCATTTACCGAAAACTCTCAGATTTTTGTTCCTAGTGAGAATTTCGTTAGTAAGGCTAACCTTAACCCAAATACTTATGCGACTTTATGTAAAAAAGCCAATGATGATTATTTAGGATTTTGGGGTGATTTGGCTAAAACTTACATCAATTGGCATAGGATTTTTACTCAAATTTTGGATGATAGTAAGAAACCATTTTATAAATGGTTTGTGGATGGAAGCTTAAATGTATCATATAATTGTTTAGACAGGCATTTAAAAACAATACCAGATAAAGTGGCTATTATTTTTGAGGCTGATGATGGAGCTAGTGAAAGTGTTACTTATAGAGAATTACATAAGCAGGTATGTAAGTTCGCTAATGGCTTAAAATCTCTTGGGGTTAAAAATGGTGATAGAGTTATAATTTATATGCCAAATAGTATCGAAGCTATTGTTGCTATGCAATCTTGTGCTAGGATTGGGGCGATTCATTCGGTAGTTTTTGCTGGGTTTTCTGCACATTCATTAGCAGATAGAATTATAGATGCTAGAGCCCAATACTTAGTTACTGTGGATGGTTTTAAACGTGGGGGTAAGGTTTTAGCGATAAAACAAGATGTAGATGCCGCGATTACTATATTAGGAACAGATTCTCCGATTAAAAATATTATTATTCAAAAAGTGTTGGATGTGGCATGTAAGATTGTGCCTAAATTTGATGTTTGGTGGCATGATTTAGTGCTTAATCAGTCTGATATTTGTGAGCCAGAGTGGGTTTTGAGTTCTCACCCATTGTTTATTTTATATACCTCAGGTTCAACTGGTAAACCTAAAGGGGTGGAGCACTCTTCTGCTGGGTATTTATTAGGTGCTATAATCACTATGCTTTGGGTTTTTGATTACAAAGACTCAGATTGTTTCTGGTGTACTGCTGATGTGGGTTGGATAACTGGACATACTTATGTTTGTTATGGACCTTTAGCTTTGGGTGCTACTCAAGTAATTTTTAGTGGAACACCTTTATATCCTGATGCTTCAAGTTTTTGGCGTATAATACAACGTCATAGAGTTAGTGTATTTTATACTGCTCCTACTGCAATTCGTTCATTAATTAAAGCTGGTGGTGATTTGCCTTTAAAGTTTGATTTATCTTCTCTTAGGTTGCTAGGTTCAGTAGGAGAGCCAATTAACCCAGAGGCTTGGAAATGGTATTATACGTTAGTAGGTAAAGAGCATTGTCCAATTGTTGATACTTGGTGGCAAACAGAGACTGGATGTCATATGCTAGCGCCAATTCCTGGGGTTAGTGGTTTGAAGCCTGGGTCGTGTTGTGCTCCATTGCCAGGTATTTGTGCTGGCATAATTGATGAAAATGGTCATAATGTAGGTTTAGGTGGTAGTGGGTATTTGGTTATAAAGAAACCATTTCCTATGCAGTTAAGAACAATATGGGGAGATAATGAAAGATATAAAACAGCTTATTATCCGGAAGAAATTTCAGGGAGCAAACATTATTATGTAGCAGGTGATTCTGCGCATTTAGATTCAGATGGGTATTTTTGGATTTTAGGCAGGATTGATGATGTATTAAATGTATCTGGTCATCGAATTGGTACGGCGGAGATAGAGTCGGCATTAGTCTCTCATAAAGCAGTTGCAGAGGCAGCTGTTGTGGGTAAATTTCATGAGATAAAAGGAGAATCACTATTTGCTTTTGTTGTATGTAAAAATGGTTTTTTTCCGGCTAAAGAAAATTTAGAAAATCTTAAAGAAGAGCTATGTACATGGGTAGCCACACAGATTGGTGCAATTGCTAAACCTGATGATATTCGATTTGTAGAAGGCTTACCTAAAACTAGATCTGGCAAGATAATGCGACGTATTTTACGAAATATTGCTAATGGGCATCAGATAACGCAGGATATTTCAACTTTAGAAAATCCAGCAATTATTGAATTATTAAAAACAGATATTTAAAGAAGAACAATATGAGAAAAAATTTAAATTTTATTGTATTAAGTGGCTTATTTTTTGGTCTAGGATTTGTAACTTGCTTAAATGATTTATTAACTCCAATTTTAAAGAACTTATTTTTACTTAGCTATTATCAGGCAAACTTTGTAGCGTTAGCTTTTTTCACCGCATATTTTATTGGCGGTTTATTTTATTTTTTATCATCATTAATTGGGATAAAATTTTTTGTGCACCTAGGGTATAAGGGGTTGATTGTTCTTGGGCTAATTTTGGCTGGGATAGGTTGTTTATTTTTTATTCCAGCGGCTTTATATAAAAGTTATATTATATTTTTAGTCGGACTCTTTTCAATTGGGTTTGGTTTTGCCTTTTTGCAAATCTCAATTAATCCTCTGGCTCTTATTTCAGGTAGTGAACAAACAGCAGCAAGCAGATTAAATTTAGCTCAAGGGTTCAACTCTTTGGCAACAGCTTTGGCTCCTATTGTTGGGGTTTATGTGTTTTACAAGTTATTAGGTGTAAATAATAATCATAGTAATTTAAAATATCCATATATATTTTTCTTTTTGTTTTTTATTGCCTTTGCTTTACTAATTATTAAGTGTTTAAAAACAGACGAAGTGAAAATCACCTCACACGAAGCAAGCAAACCTTATGCACTAAATCACGCTAATTTAATTTTTGGGGCATTAGCCATTTTCTTTTATGTTGGTTCTGAGGTATCAATTGGCACTAATTTTATTTCTTACCTAAAATCAAGTGAGTCTTTATCTTTAGGGGATAATATAGCTGGCAAGCTTTTAGCCTTTTATTGGGGGGGGGCGATGATTGGTAGATTTTTAGGTGGTATTGCCTTAAGTAATCTAACTAAATTTAGAAAATTAATTTATATGATAATAATTGCAGTTATATTGACTTTTTTGATTTTACAAATTACTGGTATTAAACGTCTTAATTTGTCGTATTATGTATGTTTTCAAGCATTAGCTATTATTCTATTTACCGTATCAAATAATTCAAGAATTAATTTACTTTTATTTGCCTTAGTAAATATTATTAATTTAGTTATTGGGGCATCAATTCATAATAGTTGGTTTGCTATTTGGGCAATTTTATCTATGGGTATTTTTAATTCTGTGATGTTCCCTAATATTTTTGATTTAGCTATTGATGGATTAGGAAAATATAAAGAGCAAGGATCTTCGATTTTAGTTATGATGATTTTAGGTGGGGCTATTATGCCAATCATTCAGGGGCATTTTGCCGATGTAAGTAATATAGTTTCTTCTTATTATGTGCCAATAATTGGCTATGTATATATATTTTTATATGCGGTATTCTATAGTAAGAAAACCTATCAATTAATCAAGAATACTTAGTTCATTTTTTAATTATGCTAGGATAAACAATGCAAAAAACAACAATACAAATTTTTCCGCCATTGCTTGGGGTAATATTAAATATTAAAGATGTACCAGATCCAGTATTTGCTGAGAAAATGGTGGGTGATGGTATAGCCATTGATCCATTATCTAACCATATTTATGCGCCAGTGTCTGGAACTATAAAATCAGTGCATAAAGCAAAGCATGCAATTACTGTTACTTCGGATGATGGGATAGATGTTTTAATTCATATTGGTTTAGAAACTGTTAATTTAAATGGTAATGGTTTTAAAATTAAATGTGATTCTGGTGATAAAGTGCAAGTTGGAGATATTCTCGGGCATTTTGATATGGATCTTCTTGCTACTTCTGCAAAATCTTTGATTAGTCCAGTTGTGTTAGTAGATTTGGATAGCAGTTCTTATAGCTTAGAAAATGCTTTAGAGAAATTTACTAAATTTGGCGTTCCAATTTTAACTTTGCATAAGATTGATAAGTTTAAAAGTGCCTCAAGTACTAAGCTTGAGGAGCGCCCTTTAATTAAATCTGAAGTGATTAAAATTACTAATGCTCATGGAATTCATGCAAGGCCAGCTGCAATATTAAGTACTCAAGCTCGTGAGTTTGATGATGATATTTTTTTAGAAAAAGATGGAAAACGTGCCAATGTTAAAAGTGTAGTGGCTTTATTGGGATTAAATATAAATTGTGGGGACACCATTTATATTTATGCTTCTCATCAAAAAATTATTGCGGAAATTGCTACTTTACTTAATAATATGGTTGATGCTGAAGTATCAAGTAATGATTCTACTATTGAACCTAATTCTAGTTATAGATCCTCGGAAACTGGTGTTATTGATGGTAAAAAATATTATGGTATTTCGGCATCAATTGGCTTAGCAATAGGAAAACTAATAAAACAAAGTAATATCCATTTTGATTTTAAGGAAGAAGCTACTGATATTAGATTAGAAGAGGAACAGTTGTTATTTGCTATTGAGAAAGTAAAAAACGATATTGAGAGTAAGTTATCCGAGATGCATAAAAGCTCAAGTTCTAAGGCATTAACAGGAATATTATCTGCACATTTAGGTTTATTAACTGATCCGCATATTTTATCTGAAACTTTAAAGGTGATTAAACAAAATAAAACCTCAAGTTATGCTATATCTAAAGTTATTGAGCAAGAATGTAGAGTATTAGAAAATACTAAAAATAAGTTATTAATAGAGCGTCAAACAGATTTAAGAGATGTAGGTAATCGGATTTTAACTGCGATTAATGGAAAAGAGATTCAGTCTTTAGAACTTAATTCTCCGTCAATTATTATTGCAAATGAACTAACTCCCACTGATATGTTAAGTCTTAATGAGCATGTTGTAGGATTAGTATCAGTAAGAGGTGGGACTACCTCACATGTTGCAATTTTAGCTAAAATGCGGGGTATCCCATTACTTATCGGGGTTGATGAGAGTTTATTAACTGAAAATACATTAACAGATGTTATTTTGGATACAAAAAAAGGATATTTAAATTTATCTCCTACAATTAAGGAGGTTAATACAATAACTGATATAATGCTTACTGAAAAACTAAAACATGAGGCAGATAAAAATAATGCTTTAAATAAAGCTATTACAACAGATGGGGTTGTAATTAATTGTTTAGGTAATATAGGTAGTGTAGAGGATGCTGTAACATTAAAAGATAATGGGGCTGAAGGAGTTGGCTTATTTAGAACTGAGTTTATTTTTCTAGATAAATCCAAAGAGCCTACAATTGCCCAACAAAATATTGTTTATCAAGAAATTCTTAATTATATTGAACCACAAAACCCGTTTATTCTGCGGACATTAGATGCCGGTGGCGAAAAGCAAATCGCTTATTTGAACATGCCACATGAGATTAATCCTGTTCTTGGCATGCGTGGTTTACGTTTGTGTTTAGAGCATAGAGAAATCTTTATTAACCAGTTAACTGCAATATTAAATTTAGATAAACCAAATATAAAAATAATGTTGCCCATGGTAACTACTATTGAAGAGTACCGCACAGCAAAAGGTATAGTAGATGATTTAATCAAAAAATTAAATATTAAGTCTACAATAGAACTGGGCATAATGGTTGAGGTTCCATCAGTAGCTTTATTAAGTGATGTCTTTGCAGCTGAAGTGGCGTTTTTCTCTATAGGTACTAATGATTTAAGCCAGTACACATTAGCTATTGATAGAGAGCACTCTAGATTAGCTAGTCATATAGATCATTTGCACCCAGCAGTATTACGTAATATTGATTTAGTAGTAAAAGGTGCGGCTATACATAATAGACCAGTATCTGTTTGTGGGCTAATGGCTTCAGAAAGTTTGGCTTTACCAGTTTTAATTGGTTTAGGAATAAATACCTTATCTATGAATATTAACTCTATTCCAGAAAATAAAGCGCTGATTCGTAAATTAAGTTATGCTAATTGTAAAGAGATTGCACAGAAGTGCTTAGGTATGGCAACCTCTCTTGAGGTTAGAAAGTTATTGCTCAGCTTATATCGATCCTAAATGGCTAATTAGTCTAATTAAACCTGGAGTTGGTATTAGATTTTCATAGGCATAAAAGTCATTGCGAACCATTGCAAAGCAATGGTGGAGCAATCTTATTTTATATAACGAATATTTTTCATAGGACTATAAATGAAATTTAATTTTGAGAAGCTGCAAAACTTGGGGCGGGCATTAATGTTGCCAATAGCATTGTTACCAGTTGCTGGGATTTTACTGCGCATTGGACAGCCTGATTTAATGAATCTTAAATATATTGCAGATGCTGGCAATGTTGTTTTTCATAATCTACCGTTACTTTTTGCTTTAGGCATTGCAGTTGGTTTGGCTAAAGATAATAATGGCACCGCAGCATTAGCTAGTTGCGTTGGCTATTTAGTAATGACAAGCGTTATAACTGATATTAATAAAGATTTAGATACTGGGGTACTTGGGGGGATTTTAATTGGAATAGTAACCGCATCGCTGTATAATCGCTATAAAGATATTCGCCTTCCTGAGTATTTGTCTTTTTTTGGTGGTAAGCGTTTTGTACCCATTGCAACTGGAGTGGTTGCCGTTATTTTGGGTACTATTTTAGGTTATATTTGGTTACCCATTCAAAATGGCATCAATATTTTAGCTAATTGGACTTTTGCTTCAGGTGGCATTGGCTTATTTATTTATGGAATAGTTAATCGTCTCCTATTATTAACAGGCTTACATCACGTAATTAATAATTTAGTATGGTTTGTGTTTGGTAGTTACCCTAATTCTTCGGGGGCAATAGTACATGGTGATATAGCACGGTTTATGGCTGGAGATCCAACTGCGGGTAGGTTTATGTCAGGATATTTTCCAATTATGATGTTTGGATTACCAGCTGCATGTTTGGCTATGTACAAGAACTCTTTTAGCGAAAATAAAAAAGCAGTAGCTGGCTTATTAGCCTCTATGGCATTAACTTCTTTTTTAACTGGAGTAACTGAACCTGTTGAGTTCTCGTTTGTGTTTTTAGCTCCAGCATTATTTATGATTCATGCAGTATTAACTGGCATCTCACTTGCCGTAATGTATTTATTACATGTGCATATGGGATTTACATTTTCTGCGGGCTTGATTGATTATATATTATTTTACAAATTAGATACCCATCCATTATATTTGATTCCAGTGGGTTTTATATTTTTTGCGATATATTTTATAATTTTTGATTTTGCTATTCGTAAATATAATTTAAAGACTATTGGTAGAGATGTTACTAATCAAATGTTAAATATGGTTAGGGCTGATTCGCGCCCTTTACAATTTATTGATGCTTTAGGCGGTAGTCGCAATTTAGTTGTAGTTGATGCGTGTACTACAAGATTACGTCTTACCGTTTTAGATTCAGGTAATATTAATAAAGATATGTTATCTGCTTTGGGTGCGCGTGGGGTGATTGCTCCTACTAAAGAAACGTTGCAGGTTATTATTGGCCCTACAGCAGATATAGTGGCAGGTGAGATTCGTCAAGCAATGGCAGCTAATCATGCAACTCATTTAACAGAACCCAAAAATCATACTACAGAGCTACATGATTTAAAAATAGCTACTGATATAGTGCTTGATGATAAAACTCAAAAATTAGCTGCAACTATTGTAAAGTATCTAGGTGGAATCGATAACATTAAATCTTTTAGCGTAGTTGCCATAACAAGATTAAGGGTAGAGGTTAACAATAGTAATAAAATCGATATGGCTGGCTTTGTGGAGCTTGGAGATATTGAGTTAATTGATATTTCAGGTAACATTAAGCAAATATATATAGGGAATAACGCCCAAAACATATTTTGGGCATTTGAGAAATTTTAGTTATGTCATCTTCGGTCATCACGCTAGCGTGTGACTCGGAGATCCATAGAATATGGTGAAGATTTAAGCAATCTAAATCAATAATTATTTGCCCAACGTAGATCAATAATCTGATTATAGTTGATGGTGTTTAATTTTGTCTGGGTAGTTCCATTAGTATTTACTATATAAACTGCGTTACCGCTAGAAAATAAGATTAGTTTATCATTAGGGGCAAAACTTGGTGCGGTATCAAGATTGGTGCCCATACTAACTGGATAATTAGCACCAGTACTCAAATCTTGGACATAAGTGCGTAAAGTCCCCATATCTCGATGAATAAATGTAATTTTGCTTAAATTATGGGCAAGTCTTGCGGTAGTATTATAATTACCTAGATTTATTGTTAAACGTTTAGGTGCGCTTGTGTTACTCAGATTAGCCATAAATATTTGTGGTCCACCATCATGATTGGAAGTAAAAACTATATTTTCATTTGCTCCAATATCAGCTTCGGTATCAATACTCCCATCACTTATTAATGGTATTGCTGAAGAATTAGAGCTAAATACAGTATTATCTACTAAATATATATGTGAGCCAGAATCTTTAGTTAAGGTGACAGCAAGTTGGGATCCAGTAGGTGTAAATGTTGGTGAAGAATTTGAGCCCGGAAAGTTTGCAACAATAAAACGGCTAGGAGTATATACATTTTGTACGTATACTACTGGTTTGCCTGATTCAAGTGAAATATAAGCTATTTGTGAGCCATTTGGACTCCATGCTAATGAGGCAATAATGTTTTTAGTTGATAGTATTACTTTGGGGTTAAAACCATCATAATCAGCAACTATTAATTTGTAATTTCTCTTATCTTGGGCAATATAGGCGATTTTTGTAGTAAATATTCCAGGAGTATTAGTTAGTTTCTGGTAAATTTGATTACTAATGGTATGTGCTGCCAGACGGGTATTTTTATTGAGATTTACTATAGTATTAGTTAATACAACGGTACTAGATTCATTATTTTGCTGTAAAGTATAGGATATATTATCCCCTTTAACCACACCACTTACAATATATGTTATGTTGCTTTCTATTTGCTTTTGGTTACTGCTAATATTAATAGCTTTTATATCACCGCTAACATTTATATCATTGGCAATAATGTTAGCAATATTATTATTCCCGCTATCATCATTATTTGTGAAATCCATTATTGCAATAGGAGGGGTGCTTATATTGTTACCGCCAATAATTTCAATATTTTGATCCGCGTGGCTAAGTGTTATCTTAAGCAAAGCAACACATACCAATAGACTTTTTTTCATAATTTCTTTCTATTCTGGAGTGAAGGTTAAATATAGTATCCTATAATCTGTCCAATTTGCATCCTCTGGTAGCGGTGGAAACACTTTAACGTTTTGTATGGCTTGTTGTACGTTATTGTCATATTCTGTATTGCCTGATGATTTTATCAATTTAACTTGATAAACTTGCATGCTTGGTAAAAGCACTACTTTAACAACCGCTTTAGCATTGCTATTTATAGCTTCTGGAATATTTACATATGGTCTTACGGTGCTAATTACCAAATCAGCATAATTATTGAGCATGTTATTGCTATTTGAGGTCCCACTATTTGTTCCGCCAGTGGTTTTTCCTTTGCTTTTTCCTGAAACTGTAGTTGCATCTAGCTGATCCAATAATGTATTAGTTATTTGAGCATTAGGCTTAGTTTTATATTTTAGTTTAGGCTCTGGTTTTATAGCTGGTGGTATCGTTATAGGTGGCGTTACGACAACTGGCTTTTGCTTTATAGCTTTTGGAGCTACCTTAGGTAGTGGTGTGCTTTCTTGCTTAATATTTACATCTGCTGGAGTATTTAGGGTTTGTATTGGATTTGGTGTAGGTGGTGTTGTTATTACATGTGGTTTTTCTGGTTGTGGAATATCATTAGCAGCAATTAAGCTAACTTCAATACCATCAGAACGTGATGGAGTTATAATATGCGCACTACGTAGGCTAATAGCTGCCCATACAATCAAAATATGTAATATTAATGAAATAATATTACTATAGGTATGTTTTTTATTAGTCATTATACGATTGCCATGTTAATCATGCTCTTTAACTACTAAAGCAACTTTTTTAATTCCAGCTGCATATAATTTATCTACAATAGTAATCACATCATTATAACGAGTCTCTTTATCTGCAGAAACTACCACGGGAGTGCTTTTATTTGTTAGTAACGCATTAATTTGGATTATAGCATCATTAACATTAGATGCAGATGTTGTTTTATTATTCTGAGTTATAGTATAGCGTTTGTCTTTTTCTATGCTAATTTCAATTGGAGGTTGATTAAGCTGTGATGCTTTGCCAACACTAGGTAAATTAATTACTTTAGGCACAAACATCGGGGCAGTTACCATAAAAATGACTAGTAATACGAGCATAACATCGATATAAGGTACTACATTCATTTGATTAATAATATTTTTACCGCGGCGTTTATAATGTTTCACAATTTTATCTTTCTATGACTGTCATTACGAGCCATTATGCAATAATGATGTGGCAATCGCGTAACATACTTAACTAAAATAACTATTATTAAATCTTTCTAGCAATGGTTAAACCATCAGCAATAGGCAATAAGCTAATTTCAACTCTCTTGTCATTGAATATAAATTGGTTAAACTCATGTATTGCTTTTGCATAGTTAGGTGCTGGTGTTTCAATTACTTTGCCTTGCATTAGCACATTATCAATAAGTATTATACCACCAGATTTTACGAGTCGATAACAATATTCAAAATATTTTCTGTAATCATTTTTATTTGCATCAATAAAGGCTATGTCAAAAGTGCCTGGATGCTCATGGGTGCATAAATTTGCTAAGCTTTCCAAAGCGTTACCGCAAATAGGTATGATTTGCTGCTCTACTTGTGCTTTGCGCCAAAAAGATAATGCAGTATCCAAAATTTCTTGGTTGCTATCTAAAGCGTAAACTTTACCTTTAGGTCCCATGGCTTCTGCCATTATCAAAGAACTATATCCAGTAAATACACCAATTTCTAAGTATTTTTTTGCATATGTTATTTTAGCAAGAAGTGCCATAAATTGTCCTTGTTCAGGAGGAATTTGCATTATACCATTGGCAAGACTTTTGTTATATATCTGAATCTCTTGTAAAACTTGGTTTTCTTTAATAGAATGTTCTAACACATATTCATATAATTCGTTGGTAATTTGTAGTTTAAGCATTTTTATTTATTCTTGCGGGTATGAAAAATAAGCATAACTATCAGGGTTGATATTTTCTTTATCTAATTGTGATTCAGTAACAACTTCTTGTTCTTCTTTATCCCACCATGTTTTGCGTAAGGTTTCTTGTTGTTCTCTTAAATATGGTCTTTTTTGTACTAAGTCATTAATAAATAGTGTTGCATCAGATACATAGTTGGTGTTTTTTGCCATGGTATTATTTTCCTTTATAAGTTATTATTACTCAGTTTATATGAAAAGCATCGTCATTGCGAGGCACACTTCTTTAGCAGAATACTGCTGCAGTCAGAGTTTTATTATGAGACTGCCATGCTATCCCTCCGCAGTGACAACTAATTAATATAATTGATTAGCACAGTAGTTACTTAGTAATTATGCCACCACCAAGGCAAGTATTATTATCATATATAACTACTGATTGCCCAGGGGTAATGGCCCATTGTGGTTCATCAAAGGTGAGTTTAATTTTGTCATTATCTAGATAAGATAAATAACAACTAGCCTCAGTCATGCGATAGCGAGTCTTTGCGCTATATTTGCCTTCTTTGGGTTTAGTTTCACTCCCAAAACTTAGTTGGTTAGCTATTAGTTCTTTTCTAAGCAATAATGGATGATTGTGTCCTTGTACTACAATTAGTTCATTAGTTCTTAAGTTTTTTTCAGCGACAAACCATGGTTCACCTAGCCCACCAATTCCTAAGCCTTTTCTTTGTCCAATAGTATAATACATTAATCCAATATGCTCTCCCACTATTTTACCATTTGGGGTGAGCATTTTACCAGGTGCTAATGGCATATAGCGTTTTAAAAATTCTCTGAACGGTCGTTTGCCGATAAAACAAATACCAGTGCTGTCTTTTTTTTGGGCATTAGGTAGGTTTATCTTACTTGCAATTTCTCGAACCATAGGTTTTTCTAAATTACCTAGCGGAAATAATGAGTGTGAAATTTGATATTGATTTAGGCGGTATAAAAAATAGCTTTGGTCTTTGTTTGCATCAAGAGCTTTAGCTAATTGATAAGTGTTATGGTCTTGGATTTTATTTACATAATGTCCAGTTGCTATAAACTCAGCGCCAATATTAATAGCATGGGATAAAAACGCTTTAAATTTTATTTCTGAATTGCATAATATATCGGGGTTTGGTGTTCTACCGTTTTGGTATTCATCTAAGAAATATTTAAATACTTGGTCTTTATATTCTGTAGCAAAGTTTATGATTTCGATATCAATTCCGAGGCAATCCGCAACTGCAATCGCATCCATACTATCTTCTTTTATGGTGCAGTATTCGCTATTATCGTCATCTTCCCAGTTTTGCATAAATATGCCAGTAACATCGTAGCCTTGCTGTTTAAGTAGATAGGCGCTAACCGATGAATCGACTCCTCCAGACAGTCCAACAATAATTTTAGTCATAATTTAAATACGTAACATTAATTTTAACATAGTAAATGTTGAACTAATAACTAAAATTATAGAAGTCCTTCCGATTCCTAGCATCCATTTTAATAACCTAGATTTAATTAATGCAATTTCTTTTTGTGTTTTTAATTCTAATTCCCGTATATTACCCTTAGTTGCTAGCTCTTTATTATCAAAAAGATCTTTAGCTTCTTGTTTTGTTTGTTTCAGAATATTATCAATAAAGTGTTCTGTTTCTTGAGCTATTGCTTCTGTTTGATCTTGTGTAAAATTTGCTTTACGCAGGTTTTTAATATATTCTACGACATCAAATCTTGAATTGTTTATTGTGAATGTTGTCATTAATGTATCTTTCTGTTAGTTTTAAATTACTTATTACAGACAATAAGTATAGCATAAATATACTCAAATTTGGAACATTTATTGCTTAAATATCAGAGTGTGAATACTCTTTTAAGGTGTCGTTATGAATCATATTGCTATTAAGTTTGTCATGTTGAACTTAACACGTGTGTTTTATTTCAGGTTCTTATATAAAAGAGATTGTCGTAGACTAATATGTCAACACTATCCTAAAAGCCTATTTTTTTATATCCATGTTTAAATTATAATACCACCATGAGTACAAAAAGTTGACCAAACGGTTAACAAATTTAATAGAGGTGCAATCATGGCTTTAGTTTCTCAAACAAGTATGTTTAATTTAGACACTGTAACTAGTCAAATGGGTAGCGCGGTGCAAAGCCAAGAAGGTCAGATGGCAGTTACTTTAAATAGTTTACAAAATAACCCTAATCCATCACAACAAGACTTAATAATATTTCAGGCAAACATGCAATTATGGTCAAATATGATAAGTATGGAGAGCTCTATTACAAAAGTTTATGGCGACACCATGAAGCAGGTTGTAAATAATATGGGAAGTTAATAATTAATTAATAAAATGTTGTAATATAACGTAAATTGTAATATAATATACATAGTTAAATGCACAAATCTAACATAATGATTTAGGAGATTAAACAATCATGACAAAAATTTTAGATAACTCAGCTGGGTATAGTCACCCATCAGGTTCAGGGGCGTTAAATGAGAATGTTGCTAATCCAAAAGACCTTAAGCCTTCTGATGTAACAACAGAAAATGTCGATATTAATAGTAATGATGATGTTACATCACATATACATGTAATAAAGCATAAACATAAGGAGTCTTCAGCTGAGCAACATCTAAATGAATTATCTGAGCTGATTAATAGTGCAAACAGTAATATGAATGAATTAAAGTCTCAAATTCATAGTCTTTCATCAAGTATGAATTCACCTGAAGTTGCTCAAAGTCTAGCTAAAAAAGCTCAATTAATGAAAAAATTGGAACGTACTATAGATCACTTATCTTCTGTGTTAGCGGAAGCTTTTGGTTCAGTAGAACATGCTAACTTACCTGATAATCATCCACTAGTTCAAGAATTGAAAAATATTCGGGAACAGGTTGAAGCAATAAGTAGTTCACCATTAAGTGACCATGATATTGAATCGTATGCTACCCAAAATAAATTAAACAAGTTGCAAAATCGATTATTTCAGCCAACTATGAATTCAGTTAATGAGGCTTTTGCACAAAAATTACATGAAGCTCTAACTCAATCAGCTAAAGAGGATATTATTCGTCAAACAGTTTTAAATCCAATTGGAAAAGCTTATGCTGAGGTTAATCATGGCGCACAATTACCATCTAAACTAGAAAACAGTATTGTAAATCAATATTTACAACAAAATGAAGGTAATGCTGAAAATGCAGAAACTATTATTTCTTTTGTACATAATGTGGTATCTAATATTAAGAATAATGTACCTGAAAATGAATTTGTGCCTACAGATAATATAGCTGCTCGTGCTCGCATGTTTGCAGATTTTGGTATATCTGAAGATATGTTAAATGCTCCTATGAATGGTGTTGCAGGTGCTAGATCAGCTTCTACTCCAGGTGCTCGTCCACTCTCTGGGCAAAGTCAAGTTTTTGTGCTTAATCAAGAAGATTTTGATAAAGCTAAGGCAGATGGAGTCTATATTGTTGGTGGTACTATTAT